>JAHDYE010000111.1:0-9390 GCA_023383035.1 Burkholderiaceae bacterium
CTGCTGCTGATCGGCATCGTGAAGAAGAACGCGATCATCATGATCGACTTCGCGCTCGCCGCGCAGCGCGAACTGGGCCTGTCGCCGCGCGAGGCGATCCATCGGGCGTGCCGGCTGCGCGTGCGCCCGATCCTGATGACCACGATGGCCGCGATGCTGGGCGCGGTACCGCTGGCGGTGGGCTTCGGCGAGGGCTCCGAGCTGCGCCGGCCGCTGGGCATCGCGATCGTCGGCGGGCTCGCGGTGAGCCAGCTCCTCACGCTCTACACCACGCCTGTGGTCTACCTCGTGCTGGACCGGCTCGCGCAGCGCGTGCGCGGGCTGCGCCGGCGGGCACCGGGCGCGGCCCACGCATCGACGTCGAACGCCGCATGAAACCGTTTCCGCGATCCCCGACCGCCTCGTGTACGCCCGCGCCGCGCGCAGTCGTGTGGCATGCCTTCGCTTCGCCGACGCGGGCGCTGGCGCTGGCGCCGGCGAAATGCTCGCGCGTCGTGCGCGCGCTCGCGCTGTCCGCGCTGCTGTCCGCCTGTGCAACGCCGCCCGAGTACGTGCGTCCCGAGCTCGCCATCCCCGCCGCCTACAAGGAACTGCCGCCCGAGGGCCCGCAGGCGACGCGTCCCGCCGACCTGAACGGCGACCCATGGTGGAAGATCTTCGCCGACCCGGTCCTCGACGCGCTCATCGCCGGCGTCGACGCGGACAACCAGGACCTGCGCCGCATCGAGGCGCTGGCGCGTCAGGCGCGCGCCGCGATCGACGCCGCCCGCGCGAACCTGTACCCGTTCGTCGGGGGCGCCGCAGTCGCCACCCGCGGCCGCCAGGCCGGTTCGACCCTCGACACCTACAGCCTGAGCGCGTCGGTGGACTGGGAGATCGACCTGTGGGGCCGGGTGCGCAGCGACGTCGCAGCCGCCGAAGCGAGCGCCGGCGCGAGCGCCGCCGACCTGGCGGCGGCACGCCTGGCGCTGCAGGCGCAGACCGCGCAGGCCTATCACCAGCTGCGCATCGCCGACGCCCAGCGCCAGTTGCTCGTCGAGACCGTCGCGTCGTACCAGCGTTCGCTCGAGCTCACCCGCAACCGCATGGCCGCCGGCGTGGCCACGCGCGGCGACGTCGCGCAGGCCGAGGCGCAGCTCAAGAACGCCGAAGCGCAGCAGCTCGAAGTCGGCATCGCCCGCGCGCAGCTCGAGCACGCGCTCGCGCTGCTCAGCGGCCGCGCCCCCACCGCGCTCACGCTGGCCGAAGCGCCGATGCCCACCGACGTGCCGGTCGTGCCCGCCGGCCTGCCCTCCCGGCTGCTCGAGCGGCGCCCCGACATCGCGGCGGCCGAACGCCGCGTGGCCGCGGCCAACGCGCAGCTCGGCATCGCGCGGGCCGCGTACTTTCCCGCGCTGACGCTGACGGCCGACGGCGGATTCCGCTCGAGCCGGCTGGCCGATCTGCTGTCGCTGCCCAGCCGCATGTGGTCGCTCGGCCCCGTGCTGGCGGCCACGCTGTTCGACGGCGGAGCGCGCGACGCCGTCAGCGCCCAGGTGTCAGCCGCTCATGACGCCACCGTCGCCGCCTACCGGCAGACCGTGCTCGCCGCCTTCGCGGAAGTCGAGGACAACCTGGTCGCCCTGACCATACTCGCCGACCAGGAGCGCGTGCAGCGCGAGGCGCTGGCCGCCGCGCGTACGTCGCTGGACATCGCGACGCTGCAGTACAAGGCCGGCACCGTGTCGTACCTGAACGTGATCGTCGCGCAGACCGCGGCGCTGCAGAGCGAACGTGCCGCGCTCGACCTGCGCGGGCGGCGCCTGTCGGCGAGTGTCGGGCTGATCAAGGCGATCGGCGGCGCCTGGTAGGCGTATGAGCTCATGCCGGCGGCGCACATGCCGGCCGGCGCCTCTGCGGCGATGTCAGAATGCGCGGTTTCGACCCGTTCTTCCCGCACGACAGGAACCCGCATGCGCATCGAAACCCTCGCCGTCCACGCCGGCTACAGCCCCGAGCCCACCACCAAGGCGGTCGCGGTCCCGATCTACCAGACCGTCGCCTACGCGTTCGACAACGCGCAGCACGGCGCCGACCTGTTCGACCTGAAGGTGCCGGGCAACATCTACACGCGCATCATGAACCCGACCGAGGACGTGCTCGAGAAGCGGCTCGCCGCGCTCGAGGGCGGCATCGCGTCGCTCGCGCTCGCCTCCGGCATGGCCTCGATCACCTACGCGATCCAGACCATCACCGAGGCCGGCGACAACATCGTCTCGGCCAGCCAGCTCTACGGCGGCACCTACAACCTGTTCGCGCACACCTTCCCGCAGCAAGGCATCGAGGCGCGCTTCGCCGACGGCTCGAAGCCCGAGAGCTTCGCCGCGCTGATCGACGCGCGCACGAAGGCGATCTTCTGCGAATCGATCGGCAACCCGCTCGGCAACGTGGTCGACATCCAGGCGCTGGCCGACGTCGCGCACGCGCACGGCATCCCGCTGATCGTCGACAACACCGTACCCAGCCCGTACCTGTGCCGCCCGTTCGAGCACGGGGCCGACATCGTCGTGCACGCGCTCACCAAGTACCTCGGCGGCCACGGCAACAGCATCGCCGGCGCCATCGTCGACAGCGGCAAGTTCCCGTGGGCCGAGCACAAGGCTCGCTTCAAGCGCCTGAACGAGCCCGACGTCAGCTACCACGGCGTGGTCTACACCGAGGCGCTCGGCCCGGCCGCCTACATCGGCCGCGCGCGCGTCGTGCCGCTGCGCAACACCGGCGCCGCGATCTCACCGTTCAATTCGTTCCTGATCCTGCAGGGCATCGAGACGCTGCCGCTGCGCATGGACCGCATCTGCGAGAACACGCTGGCGATCGCGAAGCACCTGCAGCGGCACCCGAAGGTGGGCTGGGTGCAGTACGCCGGACTGCCCGAGCACCCTGACCACGCGCTGGTGAAGAAGTACATGGGCGGACGCGCCTCGGGCATCCTGTCGTTCGGACTGAAACAAGGTGGACGCGAAGCCGGCGCGCGCGTGCTCGACGCGCTGCAGCTCTTCACGCGGCTGGTCAACATCGGCGATGCGAAGTCGCTCGCCACGCATCCGGCCTCGACCACGCACCGCCAGCTCGCACCCGACGAGCTCGCGAAGGCCGGCGTCAGCGAAGACATGCTGCGGCTGTCGATCGGCATCGAGCACATCGACGACCTGCTCGAGGACCTGGAGCGGGCGCTGGCAGCGGCTTGATGCGGGGCGGCGCAGCGCCGATGGCAGGCGCTCCGCCCCTCGCAGCGTCACGACCCCTCGGAGCATGCCGGCCCCTCTGAGCATGCCGGTCCCGCGGAACGTACCGGCCGGAGCGTGCCGGCCTCCTCCCCGGGGCCGGCCTCGCAGCGCGTCTACTCCACCGGTGTGGCGCTGCGCCGCGCCGCCGGCGGCTCCGCTTCTTCGGCCGCCCGCTGCGTCGGTGATCCCGCCACCGCCTCCGTCGCCCGCCGAGCTGCTCCGGCCGGCTCCTCGTCGCCGCTGCGCGCCGTTTCCGCCGCCTGCCGCCGGCGCAGCACCACGCGGTCGCCCGGCGTGGTGTCCAGCAGCAGCCGCGTGACGTCCGGCCGCGCGTAGTGGCCGGCCGGATCGGCCGCCGCCTTCGCGAGCGAGATCATCCCCAGGTCGATGTCGGCGTAGACCAGCCCCTCGACATTCTCGGGCAACGGCGCGTGCATCAGCTGGCCGTCCGGCGCGTAGATCGCCGCGAAGCCGCCGCCCTCGAGCAGCAGCTGGCGCTTCATCGGATCGTCGCCGCACAGCATCTGCACCATCTCCTGCGACACCGTCGCGCACGGCGCGATCACGAAGCACTGACCCTCCACCGCGTAGATGCGGCTGGCCGCGTTGTTGACCTCCGGCCCCAGCGCGTAGGCGCCGCCCCGATACAGCGAGAAGCTGGGCCACGCGGCGATGTGCACCTGCTCGTCCTGCGCGTACATCGCGTACTTCGACAGCGGCTGCAGGTGCTCCCAGCAGCACAGCGCGCCGATGCGCCCGAGCGCGGTGGCGTGCACCGCGAGGTCGCTGCCGTCGCCCTCGCCGAACACCGTGCGCTCGACGTGCGTGGGCTTGAGCTTGCGCCGCTGCGCCACCGTCTCGCCGTCGGCGTCGACGATCCACTGCCCCATGTAGAGGCTGCCGCCGCTCTTCTCGCTGTGGCCCATCACCACCATGATGCGGTGGTCCTTCGCCGCCTGCGCGATGCGCTGTGCCTCGGGCGAGCCGTAGACCAGCGAGTTGTCGTGATAGCGCTGCACGAACTGCATGCCCCAGGCCGGCGAATCGAGCCAGATGAACCACGGGTAGCCCGGCAGCCAGGTCTCCGGAAAGGCGATCAGCTTCGCGCCGCCGGCGGCGGCTTCCGCGATCAGCGCGGCGGCCTTGTCGACCGACGCGGAAAGGTCGAGAAAGACCGGCGCCGCCTGCACGGCGGCGACGCGGTACTTCGGATGCTGCATGGCCATGGTGCGACTCCTCGTCCGGACAGGAAAGGGTCGGACCATGCTAAGGCGGCGCGCCGCGCACCGGCTTGCCTGGGCATCGCGCGATTCTTGACTGTGCGATGCGGCCGCCCCGTTGTGCGATGCACTCGCCCCGCCGTGCGATGCGCCGCCCCCGCGGCTGCCGTTGCCGACGGCGCCGCACCGGCCTAGGCTATGGCCTCATGACCCGCCTGCTCACCACCGCGAGCACCGAACCGGGCCGACGGCTCGCGTACTGGACGGAGATGGTCTGCGAAACCTACGTCCAGCTCGACTGCGACCCGGGCGCCGGCGCGGATTCGATCGAAGGCGAGATCTCCGTGGACCGGCTGGCGACCCTGGAGCTCTCGCGCGTCACCTCCGCCGCCCAGCGCGTGCGCCGCACGCCGGCCCGCATCGCGCGCGCAACGGAAGATTACTTCCTGGTCAGCATCCAGGCGCGGGGCGAAGGCTTCGTCGTCCAGGACGGTCGCACCGCCCGCCTGAGGCCGGGCGACTTCGCGCTCTACGACAGCACCCGCCCCTACGAGCTGCGCTTCGACGGACCGTTCCAGCAGTACGTGCTGATGATGCCGGGCCCGACGCTGCGCACCGCGCTGCGCGACACGCAATGCCTGACCGCCACCGCCGTTAGCGGCGAACGCGGCGCGGGCCACCTGATGATCGGAATGATCGGTACCCTGGTCTCCGACATCGACACGCTCGCGCCCGAATCGGCCGCCGCGGTCGCCGACAGCATCACCCACATCCTGATCGCCGGCCTGTCGGCGCTCCCGCAGGCGCGGCAGGCGTCGTCCTCGCACCTGGCCGCGTTCCACCGCGAACGGATCAAGGCCTGCGTGCGCGCCCGGCTGCGCGATCCCGGCCTCACCGTGGCCGGCATTGCCGCCGCGCTGCACCTGTCGCCCAGCACACTGCACCGCGCCTGGACCGGCGAGCCCTGCTCGCTCGCCGACTGGATCTGGGCGCAGCGGCTCGACGCCGCGCGCCGCGACCTGTGCGCCCCGGCGCAGGCCAAGCGCACCGTCAGCGACATCGCGTTCTCCTGGGGCTTCAACGACGCGGCGCATTTCAGCCGCGCGTTCCGCGCGCGCTTCGGTTGCACGCCGCGCGAGCTGCGCGCGATGGCGCTCGGCAGCGGCTGAGCGCGGGCAGCGCTTCTGCCGGGAGCGCCCGTCGGAGGCGCCCGGCGCGTGCTCCGTTACCCGCCGTACGCCGTCACAACTCTGTGTACTTACGGCTGTTGCCGTGCGCGAGATGCGCCGGGTACTTCTGCGCGTTCGCCTGCATCTTCTGCCTGGCCGCCTGTACCAGGTCGACGCCCAGCTTGTCGGCCAGCCGCACCAGATAGAGCAGCACGTCGGCCATCTCCTCGCCGACCTCCGCGAGCTTCCCGGGCGGCAGCCGCTTCGACTCCTCCTCGCCGAGCCACTGGAAGTGCTCGAGCAGCTCGGCCACCTCCACGCTGAGCGCCATTGCCAGGTTCTTTGGCGCGTGGAACTGATCCCAGTCGCGCTCGTCAGCGAAGCGGCGCAGCGCCTGCGCGAGTTCGAACAGCGGGTCGGCGCCGGGGGCGGGTCGGTCGGCGTTCATGGGCGGATGTTCGATGGCGAGGGATCGGAGCAATGATAGTCCGGTAGAGGTACCTCCTTACATCCATCTGTTCGATTGCAGCTGCCCCAGCGACCGGCAACGATCCGGCGTAACGACCAGCCGAGCATCTTCAAGATGAGGATCCGCTCCGGACGAAATTCACCCTGGCGAGCCTTCTCGAGGAATTCATGAAGCCGAACGGCCTCACCGTGCGCCAGCTCTCCGCAGATATCGACGTGTCGCCGAGCCGCATCAGCGAGATCGTGAACGGCCCACGACCGATCACTGCTGACACCGCGCTGCGGCTCGGCCTGTTCTTCGGGATGGATCCGCGCTTCTGGATCGACCTGCAATCGGAATACGACATGCGGGCGGCGACGCGGACGCTGCTGCCCGCCATCAAGTCGCGTATTCGCAGGCTGACCAGCCAGACCTGACCCCGAATCGGGGGATCGGCATCGCTACAGCGTACTTCGCTCCGCGGAACCGATCGCCAGCTCGTCCAGTGGACTAGGCGTCCCCGCCGCGCTCTCCTTCAGCACGTGCGTGTAGATCATCGTCGTGCTCACATCGCTGTGCCCGAGCAATTCCTGCACCCGCCGGATATCGACACCCGACTCGAGCAGATGCGTGGCGAACGAATGACGCAGCGTATGTGCAGTGACCCGCTTGCCGATCCGCGCGGCCCCGGCGCCACGGACGATCGCGCGGCCGATCGTCTCCTGATACAGGTGGTGCCTGCGGCGCACCCGGCTGCGCGGATCGATCGACAGCCCGGCGGACGGCCAGACCCAGAACCAGTTCCACGATTGCGGCGCGCGTGGATACTTGACCGCAAGCGCGTCGGGCAACTCCACGCCCGGGACACCTTCCGCCCGATCGAGCTCCCAGATCGCTTGCGCGCAGGCAAGCTGCTGCCGTAGCGGCTCACGCAGCGTTTCCGGCAGCATCACGACGCGGTCCTTTCCGCCCTTGCCTTCGCGAACGACGATCACCGATCGGTCGAAATCGACGTCCTTGGTGCGCAGCCGCAGGCACTCCGTCAGGCGCATACCGGTGCCGTAGAGGGTGCGCGCAATCAGCCCCGGTGTTCCATCGATCACGCCCAACAACCGCGCCGCCTCCTCGCGCGACAATACGGTGGGTACGCGCACTCGCGACTTTGGCCGGCCGAGGTTTTCCATCCACGGCAACTCCTGGCCCAGTACCTCGCGATAGAGGAACAGCACGGCGCACAACGCCTGCTTGTGGGTAGACACCGATACGTGCCGCTCGTTCGCCAGATGTGCGAGAAAACGCTCGACATCGACCTGCCCGAGGTGCCGAGGATTGCGCATACCGTTGTAGCGCACGAAAGCCCGCGCCCAGTAAACGTATGCCTGTTCCGTGCGAAGGCTGTAGTGCAGATACCGGATTCGCTCGCGCAGGCTTGCGATCAGACGCGGCGGCCCCGGGGAGCCGTTCCCCGCTGGAGAAGGATCCGGCAAGCGATTGGCGGTAGCGGCGATCTGCATCGTAACTGTATATTTAAACAGCTATCAACGTCTCGCCATCATCCAGACGCACTACTGGCAGTCTGCGAAAGGATTATGCAGAATGCAGAAAATCCAATGCGAGAGGGATTTGCTGATCGGTTATTCGCGGTTCGTAATGCCCGGCCGGTCGAAAACCAGCTGTACAAGCAGCGTAGCGAGAGCTCGGACAGCCAAGTTATCCGATCAGGCGCCATGTTATGTCGGGCTGCTGATCTGCCGCAGGTGATCCAGAGAGCGAGTGGCATGCGAAGCCGGGAATTCCGTTCCGGTTACGCGGGCCAGAAGACGGGAAGGCGAGGAATAAGCGAATGAAAGCAAGCACTTTCTGGCGGACATGAACGAGTTACGCCGGCAGGAGCAGAGTTGTCTGCGTGTGCGCAACGATCCAAATCACGTTAGCCATCAGCGAAGCGCGGTCTGTGGCGTCACACGGTTGGATATGATAGCACTTTATGCTATCGTTACCGCGTGAACTCCAAGCACAAGAAGACCCTGGCAGCCATCTTCGCGCGACCAACCTCGCCGTCGATCGTCTTTTCAGACATTGAATCTCTGATCAAGGCACTCGGCGGCAGTGTCCGCGAGCGCGAGGGGTCCAGGGTCAAGCTGGTGCTCGAGGGTCACGAATGGCGCTGCCATCACCCCCAACCCAGGCAAGGAGGCCAAGCGGTACCAAGTTGAAGAGGCGCGCGAGCTTCTCGAGCGCGCAGGAGTCAAACCATGAACACGATGACCTTTCGAGGCTACACGGCTCGGGTCGAATACGACGAGCGCGACGACATCTTTATCGGTCGGGTGCTCGGGCGCTGATAAAGGCTCAGGCAATGGGCAAGAGCCTGAATCAGTGGGCTACCGAAGCACTCGAGCAGGCGGTGCGGGCTGATGGCTAACCGCTCCATCGAGCGGACGTCACAAGGGCTTCGCCCTTGCGCCGCCCCTCATATCGAACGTTATGCCGCGTAGCGGTGCCTTGACATACCAAGTAAGATATAGGCATCATGCGGTATGTGGCGCGTCCTTGAGCACCGTCGAGTCGATCGTCAGCTTCGAGACGCTCCGCGCGAGGTCCTGGTTCGCTACGAGAAGTGGAAGGACGTCGTGGCTATGTCGGGGCAGCCTGGGCTGCGACTGATCAAGGGATTCCATGACGAGGCGTTGTTAGGGCAATGGGCCGGGCATCGTTCCTCGCGGCTCGGAATCCAGTGGCGCGTGATCTACCGGGTTGAAGCCGCCGAGATCCAGGTTCTGGTGGTGGCGATAACGGCCCATGACTACCGGAGAGCGTAGATGAAGGACTTTCGTCCTGCGAAGAAGCGCGTTGAGGTCTCCGTGGGAGAGTCGGTTCGGGTTCTGCGGGAGCTTCAGGAACTGAGTCAGAACGATCTTGCAGGGCTCACGGGCATCCCCCAGTCGACGATCTCGGCGATCGAGAACGATCGTGTTCGGCTTGGCGTGGAGCGTGCAAAGGTCCTGGCGCGTGCGCTGAAATGCCACCCTGGGGTATTGGTCTTCCCAGGCTGGACCGTGGAACTTGCGAACGCGGCATAACCAGTCATTGCAGCGGACCGCCTTCGGCGGCCGCTCACCTTCAACGTTAGGCGTCACTAGTACCAGCATGCTCACTTCCCGCCCCACAAGATACGGTGCTGGCATCGCATTATCTGGCGACTTCTTTGACTTGGCCGATCTCTGCGAAACAATCCACTACTTGGCCTCGGAGACTGGCCCGCTGCCGGCGCACCACGACGAGTT
>JAHDYE010000111.1:9400-11340 GCA_023383035.1 Burkholderiaceae bacterium
TTCGGAAGGCATACGAAGGCGTGAGACGTGTCGAGCCGACGGCCACGCCCCATGGGCCCACGGACTACTACGCCGTAGACATTCTCTGGCCTATCTTTCTCGTCCAGCTCGCGATGCTACGAACGGCAGCCTGCCACCTACCAACCGACCGCACGCACCAAGCCAATCTCTATCGGCTCGAAGCATGCGCTGAGGCCGCGCTTCTCCAGATGGACCCAGCCGTTGGCTCAATCTGCATACGCTGGCTTTCCCACTACGCCCCATTGCCAGGCACTTTTCTCCTGGAGTTTATTTCCCAGCAGGCGCACGACTTCGTCTTCGGCGCCACACCAGGCAAGGCAAGGTTCCGTCGCCTTCCGGCAATCTTAGATGACATCTCGACGTTCTCGCCGAAGTACCGCGACTTCGAGAGGTTCATGTCAGAGCACGCCGCGAAGCAGAACGTTCGCCCGCAGGATCTTTGGGACTCTTCGGAATGGCCCGACTTCCGCTGGTGATGCCTAACTCTTCGATCGAGCGGACGTTAGCAGTCATGGATACATTATCGTTCCGATACGCGTGTGCTGAAGACGCGGAGCTATTGGCTCCGCTGAATGCGCAGCTCATTCTGGACGAGGGACATCGCAATTCAATGTCGGAAGCCCAGTTGGCAGAACGTATAGCCGCCTGGCTTCAGTCAGACTACTCCGCCGTAATCATTGAATCTGGCAAAGCTATAGTAGGTTATGCACTCTGGCGGACAGGGCCGGAATTCATCTATCTTCGCCAACTGTTCGTGGTTCCTGTTTTCCGTCGGCGGGGTGTGGGACGTCAGACGTTGAATTGGTTGTGGCAGAACGCTTGGGCTGGTTCGCCGCGCTTGCGAATTGACGTCCTCATTGGCAATACTGCTGCCATCTCGTTCTGGCGTGCACTTGGGTTTCATGACTACTGCCTGACCATGGAGATGGAGGGGAGTGACTGCTAACCACCGCGTGAACCGGACCGCTGGCAAGCGTTGCTTGCCAGTACGCTTCGGCCTACGCCGGCCGGTTACACGGAACGTTAGGCAGTACATGTACACATGTTAGCGAATGTGCTAACATCCCCTCGTGGCCTACACAGTCGAGTACTTTCACCCTCGAGTCCTGTCCGAGATCGAGTCTTGGCCGATCGACGTAGTCGCCGACTACGCACGCCTTGTCGAACTCTTGATCGAGCACGGCCCAAATCTGCGTCTGCCGCACTCTCGCAGCATGAGTGACGGGCTCTTCGAGCTGCGTCCTCACGGCCGCTCGGGCATTGGCCGGGCGATGTACTGCTTCCTTGTGGGCAAACGGATAGTCGTTGTGCACGCCTTCATCAAGAAGTCTCCACAGACACCGGACCGAGACTTGAAGCTCGCGCGCAAGCGCGTCAAGGAGTTGTTGGATGGCTAACCTCAAGTTCACGCCTGTCAAACATGATCACAAGGCTTTCCTGGCGAAAGCGGGCGCTCGTGAGGGCTTCGCTGAGGCTTATGAGGCGCTCGAGCTCGAATACCAAGTGGTCAGTCAACTTCTCAAGGCGCGCACAAAGGCTGGTCTCACTCAAGATGCTGTCGCCGAGCGTATGGGCACGACCAAGAGCGCGATCTCTCGCTTGGAGTCCGCCGGCAAACATACGCCGTCGCTCGGCACACTCAGGCGGTATGCCGAGGCAGTTGGCTGCGAGCTGCAAGTCAAGCTCGTGCCGCAGAAGTGATGCCTAATTTTTCGTTGCAACGGACGCTTGACCCGTCCGGTCGTCCGCTGCCGCAGACGCCCGGCCGCATCAAGCGCCGCTGAACTTGGACGTTATACGCCCATAGAGTCGAGCCTGGCGGCTTGGATGACAAAAGGCACACGCGACGTCAAACTGGCAAGACTGCGTATTTCGGCGAACGTGACCGCGCATTTCGGCGCATCGTGACCACGATCACG
>JAHDYE010000112.1 GCA_023383035.1 Burkholderiaceae bacterium
GTTGTCGCGCGAGATCACGTCCTGCGTGGGCACGTCGAGCACCAGCGTGCGCTGGTCCACGCGCACCATCTGCTGCACGTACGGCAGCAGCAGGATCAGGCCCGGTCCCTTCACGCCGGTGAAGCGTCCGAGCGTGAACACCACGCCGCGTTCGTACTCGCGCAGCACGCGGATCGCCATCGCCAGGATGGCGGCCACGACGACGATGATCGGCAGGTAGAAGACGATGTCGAACAGCATCGCGAATCCCCTTTCAGGAGGTTGGAGGTCGCTCGGGCTCTACCTGCAACACCAGCCCGCGCAGACCCGTGACCCGGACAGGCTGGCCGACTTCCATCGGCGCAGCCGACTCGGCCTTCCAGCGCTCGCCGGCGGCCAGCACGCGCCCGCCGCGCCCGGTCCATTCCAGCACCGTGCCGCGTTCGCCGATCAGGCTCTCGTGGCCGGTCGCCACCGGCCGGCCGCGCGAGCGCAGCGCCAGCCGCACCACCAGCAGCGAGAATGCCAGCCCGGTCGCCGCGATACCGCCCGCCAGCGGCCACGACACGCCGAAACCGGGCAGCTCGGTGTCGATCAGGATCGTGGCGCCGAGCATGAAGGAAATGGCGCCGCCGATCCCGAGCACGCCCACCGACGGCGTGAACGCCTCGGCGATCATCAGCGCCAGGCCGAGCACGATCAGCGCGATGCCGGCGTAGTTCACCGGCAGCGCCGACAGCGCATACAGGCCGAGCAGCAGGCTGATGGCGCCGATCGTGCCCGGGTACAGCGCGCCGGGGTTCATGAACTCGAAGACCAGCCCGTAGAAGCCGATCATCATCAGGATCAGCGCGACGTTCGGGTTGGTGATGGCGCCCAGCAGCCGCGTACGCCAGTCGGGATCGAGCGCCTGCTGCGGCAGCTCGCGCGTGTCGAGCGTGACGCTGCGTTCGCCCACGCTCACCTGCCGGCCGTTCGCCTTCTCGAGCAGGTCGGGCACGCTGGTGGCGACCAGGTCGATCACGCGGCGCGTGCGGGCATCTTCCGCCGACAGGCTGGCGGACTCGCGCACCGCGCTCTCGGCCCAGTCGGCGTTGCGCCCGCGCAGCTCGGCCAGCGAGCGGATGTAGGCCACCGCATCGTTTATCACCTT
This sequence comes from Burkholderiaceae bacterium, assembly GCA_023383035.1. Lineage (GTDB taxonomy): Bacteria > Pseudomonadota > Gammaproteobacteria > Burkholderiales > Burkholderiaceae_E > Zeimonas. The sequence goes on from JAHDYE010000112.1 coordinate 1,133, forward strand.
GGCTTCCATCGTCGAGCCGGGACGGCGCGCGGTGCCGCCACCGGGCGAGCCCGGCTCGTCGGCCTGCGGCGCGTCCTTCGCGTCCTTCGTACCCTTCGTGCCCTTGCCGTCGCGCCGGTCGTCGTCGCGTCGATCCTCGTCGCGCCGGTCGTCATCGCGGCCGCCCGGTTGCGGAAAGCCGCCGCCGATCGACACCGGCGTGGCCGCACCCAGGTTGGTGCCGGGAGCCATCGCCGCCACATGGCTCGCGTACAGGATGTAGGTGCCGGCGCTGGCCGCGCGCGCACCGCTCGGCCCGACCCAGGTCAGCACGGGTATCGGCGCGGCCAGGATCGCGCGAATGATCTCGCGCATCGAGGTGTCCAGACCGCCGGGGGTATCGAGGCGCAGCACCACGACGCCCGCCCCGCGCTTCTGCGCGGCGGCGATGCCGCGCGCGACATAATCGGCGCCGGCCGGCCCGATCGGTCCGTCCAGCGTCAGGACCAGCGCCGAGCGCGACTGCGGGTCGGCGCCGCTGCCGAACGCGGCCAGCGCCAGGCCGAGCATCAGCAAGCCCATCCGGACGAGTATCCGGAACTGCCTGCTGCCTCTTCTCGCCCGCAGCGCGATCACGGCCTTCGGTCCCGATGGGTACGCGACCATCATACATGCGCATCCCCGGCGATGACCGGTCTGTGCGCTCGTGCCGGCCGGCCGGCGTGCTCGTGCACCTCGCTATGTAGGAGTGTATATTACGGGTCCGGCTGACGACACCTGCTTCGGAGACCCGCATCATGCACCGCTTCGCGCCACGACGCCGACTGTCGAAGTGTCTCGTCGCCGTCTGCTCGCTCGCGGCGGCGGCGCAACTCGCCGCCGCCGAAATCACGGTATCGGCGGCCGCCAGCCTCACCGACGCGTTCAAGGAAGTCGCCGCCGCCTACGAGGCGCGCCACCCGGCCGACAAGGTGCGCCTGAACTTCGCCGCTTCGGGCACGCTGCTGCAGCAGATCGCCAAAGGCGCACCGGTCGACGTTTTCGCGTCGGCCGACCTCGCCACCATGGACAAGGCGCAGGAGCAGGGCCTGATCGCCGCCACGCAGCGGCGCAACTTCGCGCGCAACACGCTGGTGCTGATCGCGCCGAAGGGCGCCGCAGTCCGGCCGGCTTCGCTGGCCGATCTCGGACAGGCATCGGTGCGCCGCATCGCGATCGGCAACCCGGCGAGCGTACCGGTCGGCCGCTACACGCAGCAGGCGCTGAACAAGGCGAACCTGTGGACGACCTACGAACCGAAGCTGATCAACGCGCAGAGCGTGCGCCAGGTGCTCGACTATGTCGCGCGCGGCGAGGTCGACGCGGGCTTCGTGTACGCCACCGATGCGGCGATCATGAAGGACAAGGTCGACGTGACCTGGACCGTGCCGCTGGACGAGCCGGTCACGTACCCGCTCGCGCCGATCGCCGCATCGGCCAATCCGGCTTCCGCGCTCACGTTCGTCGAATTCGTGACCGGCCCCGAGGGGCAGGCGATCCTGTCGCGCTACGGCTTCTCGAAGCCGTAGCAGCGGGCCCATGGAGCCGGCGTGGGTCGCGCTCGGACTGTCCCTGAGGGTCGCGGGATGGGCCTGCCTGCTCAACCTGGTCCTGGGCGTCGGCATCGGCTTCGCATTGGCGCGCCTGCGGTTTCCCGGCCGCGACCTGCTCGACGCGATGCTGACGCTGCCGATGGTGCTGCCGCCAACGGTGCTCGGCTACTACCTGCTGGTGCTGATCGGCCGGCGCGGCCCGATCGGCGCCTGGCTCTACGAGCATTTCGGCATCCAGCTGATCTTCACGCTGACCGGCGCGATCATCGCGGCGACGATCGTCTCGTTTCCGCTGGTGTTCAAGTCGGCGCGCGCCGCATTCGAATCGATCGATCCGCAGCTCGAGAAGGCGGCGCGCGTGCTCGGCGTGCCGGAAGCGGCGGTGTTCTTCCGCGTGAGCCTGCCGCTGGCCTGGCGCGGCATCCTGGCCGGACTGCTGCTGGCCTTCGCGCGCGCGCTGGGCGAGTTCGGTGCCACGCTGATGGTGGCCGGCAGCATACCGGGGCAGACGCAGACGTTGTCGATCGCGGTCTACGAGGCGGTGCAGGCCGGCCAGGACGCCACCGCCAACCTGCTGGTCGCGATCGTCTCGCTCACCTGCGTGGTCGTGCTGCTGACGGTCGGCCGCCTGTCGCCGCGGCGCGCCACCGAATGACCGGAGGTCCGCGATGAATGCGCCCGCCGGTACCGAGCCTGCCGCCGCAACCGGCGTCGCCGCCACGACGCTGGAGCTCGACATCCGCAAGTCGCTGCGCACGCGCGAGCGGCATTTCGAGCTCGAGCTGCGGTTCTGCACGTCGGCGCGGCGCGTCGTCGTGTTCGGCCCGTCCGGCGCCGGCAAGAGCCTGACGCTGCAGGCGCTCGCCGGCCTGCTGCGGCCCGACGAGGGTCGCATCGCGCTGTGCGGACGGCCGCTGTTCGACAGCGGCCGCGGCATCGACGTGAGCCCGCGCGAGCGCGAGGTCGGCTACCTGTTCCAGGACTACGCGCTGTTTCCGCACCTGACCGTGAGCCAGAACATCGGCTTCGGGCTCACGCGATCGCTGCTCAATCCGCGGCGGTCGCGGCGCGATCCGCGCACCGGGCGCTGGCTCGCCGCGCTCGGCATCGCCGAACTGGCCGATCACTATCCGTGGCAGCTCTCCGGCGGCCAGCGCCAACGCACCGCGCTGGCGCGGGCGCTGGTGCGCGAGCCGCGTGCGCTGCTGCTCGACGAGCCGTTCGCCGCGCTCGACGCGAAGCTGCGCTGCCGCATGCGCGACGAGCTCGACGCCCTGCAACGCCGGCTCGGCATTCCGATGGTGCTGGTGACGCACGACCCGGCCGACATCGAACGCTTCGGCGACGACACGCTGGAGATCGACCACGGACGCATCGCCGCACAGCGCCGATCCGGCGCCGGCGATGAAGGCACGGCACGCCTCGCGACGGCGTGATGCCTCGCGCGATCCGGGCCGGTATTCGCCATGAGACAATCGATGCCTCGCGTCCATCGCGCCGCCGGGGGCGCATCCATGCCACGATCGCTGCAGGTGAAGGGGCTGGTCTGGCTGAGCAGCGGCGAGCGCAACTTCGGCGGCCCGGGCCGCATCGCGCTGCTCGAGGCGATCCGCACCGAAGGCTCGATCACCGGCGCCGCGCGCCGGGTCGGCCTGAGCTACAAGGCGGCGTGGGATGCCGTCGACACGATGAACAACCTGGCCGGCGAACCGCTGGTGCAGCGAACCACCGGCGGCAAAGGCGGCGGCTCGACCCACCTCACCGCGCGCGGCGAGCGGCTGATCGAGAACTTCCACCTGATCGAAGCCGAGCACCGGCGCTTCCTCGACCTGCTGTCGAAATACGCGCGCGGCATGCCCGACGAGATCCATCTGCTGAGGAGGCTGAACCTCATGAAGACCAGCGCGCGCAACCAGTTCGTCGGCAAGGTCACCGCGGTCAAGCACGGCGCGGTCAACGACGAAGTCGAGCTGGAGATCGCCGGCGGCCAGCGCATCGTCGCGATCGTCACTCATGCAAGCACCGAGAACCTGGGGCTGAAGACGGGCCGCGAAGCCTTCGCGCTGGTCAAGGCTTCGTCGGTCATCCTGATGACCGACGGCGGCAAGGTGAAGCTCTCGGCGCGCAACCGCCTGTCGGGCAAGGTGTCCAGGGTCGAGCCCGGTGCGGTGAACACCGAAGTGGTGGTCGACCTGCCCGGCGGCGGCGCAGTGGCCGCGATCGTCACCGTTCAGAGCGCGAAGAACCTCGGCCTGAAGGTCGGCGATCCGGTCACTGCCGTCTTCAAGGCGTCCAGCGTCATCCTGGGCGCCGAGGACTGAATTCGCCGGCACCGGCCGGATCGGTGCGTCGGCGCGCGCGAATCCGCTCAGTCGTTCCAGGCGGCGTCGAACTCGGCGCGTGCGCGCTGCAGTTCGAGCCAGGTCGCGCTCACTTCCCGGTGATGCGGCGCGGCATTGAGCACCTGGCGATGCACCGTCTCGAGGTAGGCGATCCGGATGCCGTAGAAGAGGAGTTGCGGCCAGCGTGTCATGAGTGCCCCCGATCTTCGTCAGTGACGAAGCCCCGCTGGATGACGTCGCCGTCGAACCAGACCCGCGCCTGCGGCGCCTCTTCGGCGACGACCAGCATGTAGGCGAACGCCGATTCGTACTCGCCGAAATTGCACTGGCCTCCATGGCCGTCGGCGTACTTCCAGGCGACAGTGTGCGTGCTCATGAATGTCCTTTCCCTGGCGCGGGTCTTCGCGAAGGCGCCGCGATCCGTACCGGCACCGCCGCGCGAGCGCACTCGCGCCGTACGTCATTCTTTGACGCGGAAGGTCACATTCAGAGGAATTCGGTCACCAACCGACCCGGTGCGTCAGCCCTGACGAGCCGGCGGATCGATCGTGTCACGGAATGTGGAGACCGACCCGACCCCCGGCGCGGATCGTGCCCGCGCTATTTGCCCTCGAGCGCCGCGCCGAGATAGAGCAGCAGCGCCGCGGCGATGCCGCCGCCGTAATTCAGCGCGAGCGGCGCCCATTCTCCCCAGGCGAAGCCCGCATAGAAAGGAACCGTGGCCACGGTGAAAGGTGCGAGGATGACCGCCACCACGACCGCCCACGAGCCGGCCGCTTCGGACACGAGCCCAAGGCTCAGCAGGAAGCCCCAGACTCCGCCGACGACCAGCACGCCGACCGCCGTGAGTCTGCTGAGCGATTTCAACACGTCCATACGCTCTCCCTGTGGCATGCCCCGGCCGGAGGACATGCCACTGGCACGCGCGAATCGGAAACAATGCGCTCCGGCCCGGCCCCGCGTATTGCTCGGCACGTCGGATGAAGATCGCGTGCCGTTATTTCTTATGCCGCAGAACTATCGCGCCGGTCAACCCTTCTAGCGCAAGAAACCACGAATTCCGCGCCGCAACATCAGGGAGCGGTGCGTACTTCGATGGCATTGATCACGTCGTCCACGGCGAACAGCGCCCAGGCATCGAGTTCCGCCCTGCGGCGTTCCTCCTCGGTGCCGACCGCACCCGACAGCGTCACCACGCCATCGTGGCAGCTCACGGTGATCTGGTCGTGGCGCACGACCGGATCGATCTCGTAGACCAGTCCCAGCGCGTCGATCAGCTCGCCGTCGTTGTCTTCCTCGGGCGGCGCCACTTCCAGCGAATTGATCACGTCGCGCACGCCCGGCGTCCACCACGCGAGCACGCCGACCAGGCGCTTGTGCGACAGGCTGATCACCGTGCCCTCGAGCGTGACGACGCCCTCCTCGATCGCCAGGTCGATCGCGCCGGCCCGCTGCGCGGGCACGTCGCGCAGCGTTTCGGCGCGCCCCTTGGCGAGCAGGCGCATCGCGCAATCGCGCAGTTCGGATTCTCCGAGCAGCAGCGACGACAGCGCATCGCGGATCTCGCCGTCGCCGCGCTGCTGGGCCGGCTTCACGTGCAGGCGGTCGACCACGCCCGTGACGCCGTCCACCGCCGCAGCCAGCCGCAGCGCGCGCTTCCTCGCGGCAATGCTCTCCAGCTCGCCCTCGAGCACCACCGCACCGGCCGCGACGCTCACGCGCACCGGATGATGGTGGATGTCCACGCGCGGCTCGCCTTCGAGCGCCGCGCGCACCTGCTTCACGATGGGATCCTCCGCGACGGCCATGACGTTTTCCTCCAGCGGATGTCGTGCGGGCCATCGTAGCGCAGGCAGCCGCGGCGGATCAAAGCGCCCGACCGCTACGCCCTGCCCGCGCTGCGCGTTGCCAGCCGTGCCGCAGCAGGACTATAGTCCGTCAGAATCATTGACCGTCAGATCGAAATTCCAGGGTTTCAGGCTTCGACGCCGTCGCGTCCGGCGGCGGTACTCCACCCACCACTCGGGAGGACCTCATGAAGCTCAGTACCTATCTGTCGATCGCCGGCATCATCGGACTTGCGTTCGGCCTGGTATTTCTGCTTGCGCCGCAGTTCGCGCTGACGCAGTACGGCGTACCTACCGAAGCGCACAACCTGCTGCAGATGCGCTATTTCGGCTCGACGCTGGCGGCGCTTTCGCTCGTCGTATGGCTGGCACGCGGCGTGCGCGACGAGACCGCCATTCACGCGGTCCTGATCGGCTCCGCGGCGGGATTCGCCGTCGGAGTCCTGCTCAGCCTTTGGGGCGTGATGTCGGGCCTGATCAACGCGCTGGGCTGGTCGTCGGTCGTCATCTACCTGCTTCTGCTGCTCGGCGCGCTGTATTTCCTCATGCCGGCCCGCAAGCCGCTGGCAGCGTAATCCGACCCGAGGCCGATTCAGCCGAAGGCGCAGCCGCCCGGCCCGTCAGGGTGCCCACACGCGCCGCACGGGCCGGGGAGCGCTGCAGCGGTCGCCGTCGCCGTCGGCGTGGCGAACACCGACAGCCGCTTGTCCAGCGCGCCGGAGCGGCAGCCCGGGCACTCCACGACAGTACCCGAACGAACCAGCGCTTCGAACTCGTGGCCGCACGCGCGGCAGGCGTATTCGTAGATCGGCATGTCAACCCTTCGTCTGTTCACGGATCGAGCGGACCCGGGGCGGCAAGCCGCACACCGTCGCCCGGTCGAAAGGCCTGCGGTCCAATTGCGCCCGAACCGGCATCGAGGGAATATTATCCTGATTGAAACCCGGAGACTTGGCCGAGAGGTCGAACACGCTCATCGGAGTCCGAAACCGCGCGCATCGAAAGCGCGCAGGAGGATCGAAGATGATTCGGGGCTTGCATCACAACGCCTACCGCTGCCGAGACTCCGAGGAGACTCGCCGCTTCTACGAAGACTTCCTCGGCCTGCCGCTGGCCGGCACGCTGGAGATCGGAGAAACCAAGAGCGGCCGCAAGACCGAAACGCTGCACACGTTCTACGCGCTGGACGACGGCTCGTTCCTCGCGTTCTTCGAAGCGCCGGACATGCCGTTCGAATTCAAGGCCCAGCACGACTTCGATCTGCACATCGCGCTCGAGGTCGACATGCCCACGCTGCACGTGATGCTTGCGAAGGGCAAGACGGCCGGCGTGGAGGCCCGCGGCATCTCGGACCACGGGTTCATCAACTCGATCTACTTCCGCGACCCGAACGGATACGTGATCGAGCTCACCGCGAAGCTGCCGGTTCACGACGCGATGATGGATCCGGCGCGCAACGGCGCGCGGGAGAAGCTGGAGCGGTGGACGGCCGGCAAGCGCTCGGCACGTTAGCACCCTGAGGCAATGCGCCCGGCCGAGATCCGATATGCGAGAAGCGATGGCGCAAGGATCGCCTACCGGGTGGCGGGCCAGGGCTCGCTCGACCTGGTGCTCGTGCCCGGCCTGCCCTCCAACCTCGACATCCTGCCGGAAGAGCCGGGCTACGGGCGTCTCGTCAAGCGGCTTTCCGCCTTCGCCCGGCTGATCCTGTTCGACAGGCGCGGCATGGGCCTCAGCGACAGGGTCGACGCGATCGCGCAGGCCGAGCCGCTGGCAACCAACGACATCGCAGCGGTGATGGACGCGGTGGGCAGCTCGCGCGCCGCGCTGATCGGCGCGTCGGAGGGCGCGGCCATGGCGATCCAGTTGGCGGCGGACAAGCCGGAACGGGTTCGTGCGCTCGTCCTGTTCGACGGCTATGCGCATTTCCACGGCGCGGTGATGGATGCCAGGAAGCTGCGGGCCCTGATCGATTCCATCGAGACGTCGTGGGGCAGAGGCGTGACGCTTGCCGCGCTTGCTCCGAGCCGCACCGAAGATCGCCGCTTCGCGGACTGGTGGGGGCGCCTGGAGCGCCTGGCGGCGAGCCCGACGGCGGCTGCCGCGCTCATGCGCCTCAACGCGATGATCGACGTACGCGACAGGCTTGCCGATGTCCGCGTCCCGACCCTGGTCATCCACCGTACGGAAGATGCCCATGCAAGCGTGCAGGGCGGTCGCCAACTGGCCCATGCGATCGCCGGTGCGCGGCTGGCCGAGCTTCCCGGCGCAGACCATCCGATCTGGATGGGCGATGTCGACCGCGTCGCGGACCTGATCGAGGAATTCCTCACCGGTGCACGACCCGTCTCCGACCGCAACCGTGTGCTTGCCGTGCTGCTGGTGGCGCTTCTCGGGGGCGAATCCGTTCGGCCCGGCTTCGGGGCGGACGGGCGCCTGTTGAACGAACAGATCGAACGCTTTCAGGAGGCGGTTCCCAAGGTGACGGAGCGACACGGCGGTCAAGCGGAACGTTCCGGTCCGAACAGGATCGTTGCCCGCTTCGATTCGCCGGCCCGCGCGGCCGCCTGCGCCGTGGCGCTACGAGAGGCAGCGGCCTCGCACAGGCTCTCGATCGCGCAGGGAATCCACGTCGGCGAGATCGACGGCTCGGCTTCGCCGCTCTCCGGCCGCGCGCTCGACGTGGCCGCCGGCATCGCGGCTTCGGCACGACCGCCCGACATCCTCCTGTCGCGGCTGGCGAGCGAGCTGGTATCGGGCTCGGGCCTTCAGTTCGTCGAGCGCGGCGCGCTCGCCGTCGAGGGCATTCGTGATCCGCTGCCGCTGGTGGCGCTGGCATCCGAGCGGCACCTCGAGCCGATCCAACGCAGGGCACGCGCCGTCGATCTCGCCCTGCTCAGCACCCGCGAACGCGAGGTGCTGGGACTGGTGGCCGACGGGCTGAGCAACACACATATCGCGGTGCAACTCGGGCTTTCCGAGCATACGGTCAAGCGCCACGTCGCCAACATTCTCCTGAAGCTGGACCTGCCGTCGCGGGCTGCGGCCGCCGCGCTGGTGGCGCGCCAGCCCGCGCAATGACCAGGCGCTGGCCCGATCGGGCCATGGCCGGCATGGCACTTTCGGCGGACGCGAGACAGGCCCGGTTCGCCTAGGCTTCCTGCATGTTCCGCCGCGGCCGCAAGGGCCGGCAAGCGCAACGGAAGCAGGACACAGAGGGAGCGCATCATGTCCACATCCACCAGGAAGACCGTAACGGGCGCAGCGATCAAGCAGGCAATCGAGACGCGGGATGGCCGGACGCTCGCCAGCTTCTACGCCGACCACGCGGTGACGCGGGTGATCGACCGCAACAACCCGCCGAGCCGGCCGCGCGAGATCAAGGGCAAGGCCGCGATCACGGCATTCTGGGACGACATCTGCGGCCGTGCCATGACCCACCGGGTCGACGTCAGCATCGCCGAGGGCGACAAGCTCGCCTTCACCCAGGCCTGCACCTATCCCGATGGCGCGAAGGTCTTCTGTGCCTCCGTGGTCGAGCTGGAAGGCGGGCTGATCGCCGACCAGACGATCGTGCAGGCGTGGGACGAGTAACGCCTGGCCGACGGAGGAGCGACATGGCCAACGACACTTTCTACCACGAGGGCCATCGCGCCCTGCAGGACCGCTTCGAGAGCCGGCGCATTGCCGACCGCCTCGAAAAGATGACGCGGACCGCCTTCAGCGACGACGACAAGGCGTTCATCGAGAGCGCGGTCTATTTCTTCCTCGCCACCGCAGACGCGAAAGGACAGCCGGACTGCTCGTTCAAGGGAGGTCCGGCCGGTTTCGTGCGGGTCACCGGGCCATCGGAGCTGGCTTTCCCTGACTATGACGGCAACGGCATGTTCAGGAGCCTCGGCAACCTCGTCGCCAACCCGAATGTGGCGCTGCTGTTCATCGCCCTGCACGGCACGCCGCGCCGCCTGCGCGTCAATGGCACCGCCCGCATCGACCATGACGATCCGCTGACGGGACGCACGGTTGGCGCGCAGATGACGGTGCGCGTCGCCGCGTGCGCCATATTCCCCAACTGCCCGCGCTATATCCCGACCATGCAGCTCGTCGCGCCATCGCCCTACACGCCCGTGCCGGGCTGCGATCCGATCGAGCCGGCCTGGAAGAGCTTCGATGCCTTCAAGGACGACGTCCATCCGCGCCAGCCGACGTGGAAAGGATGACGGAAAGTGCCTGCGGTACAATTGCGCCCGAGCCGGCATCGAGCGAGTGTTATCTCAATCGAAGCCCGGAGACGTGGCCGAGAGGTCGAAGGCACTCCCCTGCTAAGGGAGC
>JAHDYE010000113.1 GCA_023383035.1 Burkholderiaceae bacterium
ATCACCGACGGCGACTACCGGGGCGCGCGCCGCTTCGCGGGCCGGGCCGATTCGGCCCTGCTCGCGCCGGTGCGGCCGTTCGCCGCGTCGGCGCGCGACGACCCGCGCCCGGCGCTATGGGCCGAGGCGGTGCGTGGGTTGTCGCGCGCCAGCGGGCGCGTGTCGGTGTTCGACGCCGGCGGCGTGCTGCTCGCGCAATCGGGCCGCGTGTCGGAAGGCCCGGCGCCGGCCGTCACCTGGGAGTCGCGCCTGGCGCGCAACCTGCTCGCGGCAGCGCTCGGGCTGCATGCGCAGCGCTTCGTCGACGACTCGCCTGCGGGCGAGGCGACGGCGCTGCCGCCGCTCACGCGTGCGCTGTCGGGCCTGCCCGCGCAGCAGTCCGAGCGTATCGGCGTGCAGGCGGGGTTGCCGGCGTGGATGTTGACCAGCGCCCAGCCGCTATGGGTGAGCGACCGCGTGGTCGGGGCGCTGGTGCTCGAGGAAAACACCGGCTCGCGCCTGGATCCCGCACGCGAGGCGATCGAGCGCCTGACGCTGCTCGCCGCCGCGGCGATGGCGGCCAGCGCGCTGGCGCTGCTGGCGATCGGTTCGGTCACGGTCGCCCGCGTGGTACGGTTGCGGCGTCGCGCCGAGCAGGCGATCGATTCGCGTGGACGCGTGGTGGGCGGGATTCCCGCGCCGCGAATCCGCGACGAGATCGGCGCGCTGGCCGAGAGCCATGCGAACGTGCTCGAACGGCTGCGGCAGCACCAGGACTACCTCGGCAACCTGCGCTCGCGGCTGGTGCACGAGCTGCGTACGCCGATCATGGTGGTGCGTTCCTCGCTCGACAACCTCGCCGCCGAAGTGCAGCCCGAACGCCGCGATGCCTACCTCGAGCGCGCGCGCGACGGCGCGCAACGGCTCGAACGCATCGTCGCAAGCATGGGCGAGGCGTCGAGCCTGGAAGCGATGCTCGCGCAGAGCCGCCTCGAGACGGTCGACCTGGCGGCATTGCTGCACGCCTGTGCCGACGGCTATCGCGGCGCGTTCGCGCCGCACGCCTTCGAGCTCGACTGCGCTGCCGGCGCGGCGCCGTGCGCGGTGGTGCCCGAGGCGATCGTGCAGGCGCTGGACAAGCTGGTGTCGAACGCGGTCGACTTCGCGCTGCCCGGCACGCCCATCGTGCTGGCGTTGCGCGCACACGAGACGCGCGATGCGACGCCCGCGTCGCGCGGCTGGGCGCTGTCGGTACGCAACCAGGGTCCGCCGCTGCCGCGGGCGATGCACGACAGCCTGTTCGATTCGATGGTGTCGATCCGCGACCGCCGGGGCGGCGGTGATGCGCATCTCGGCCTGGGGCTGTATCTGGTGCGGCTGGTCGCCGAGTTCCACGGCGGCCGGCCGTTCGCCCGCGACGTCGCCGCCGGCGTCGAGGCGGGATTCACCGTGGCATCGCCCCCACGACCGGGCTGACCGTCGGGCACACGCGGCTCGCCTTCCGTCGCCGGCCGGTTCGCGATCGTCCGGCCCGCCCGTCTACTGGAGGTCCCGACCGGGCCCCCATTCGAAAGCACAACGACGTGGCTCACGTACAGGCAGAGCTTGCTTCCGCGAGCGCTCCGGAAGCGCACGCGCGCGGCGACTGCTCGTCGGGCCAGCTGCTGCTGCAATACGAGGCGATCCTCGAGAACGCCTCGATCGGGATCGCGTTCACGCGTGACCAGCGCTTCGAGCACGTCAATCCCCGCTTCGAGGAGATGGTGGGCTGGCCGCACGGCGCCCTGACCGGCCAGCACGGCAGCGTGGTGTGGCGCTCGCAGGAGGAATACGGCGCCATCGGCCGGCGCGTCGGCCCGCTGCTGGCGCGCGGCCAGTCGGCGGACTTCGAGCACGAGATCGCGCGCCGCGACGGCGGAACCTTCATCGCGCGGATCCGCGCGAAGGCGGTCGATCCGCGCCAGCCGGTGCATGGCGGGACGATCTGGATCGTCGAGGACATTACCGAGCACCGGCGCACCGTCGAAGCGCTGCGGCGCGCCCACGACGAGCTCGAGAAGCGCGTGCGCGAGCGCACCGAGGCGCTGGCCCGGGCCAATTCGCGGCTGCGCGACGAAATCGCGGTGCGCGAGACTGCCGAGCGGCGCATCCGGCATCTCGCGCATCACGACGTGCTGACCGGCCTGCCGAATCGCCGTCTGCTGCACAAGCGCCTCGATCTGGCGTTGACCGCGGCGCGCGGCGGCCGCTGCTGCGTGGCGGTGATCTTCATCGACCTGGACCGCTTCAAGACGATCAACGACTCGCTCGGCCACACCGTGGGCGATGCCCTGCTCAAGGCGGTCGCCACCCGCCTGACCGAAGTGCTGCGTCCCGGCGATACCGTCTCGCGCGTGGGCGGCGACGAGTTCGTGCTGATACTGGGCAGCACCAGCGGCCCCGACGACGCGGCCGCGGTGTCGCAGCGCCTGCTCGAGCACCTGTCGCGACCTTACGAGATCGGCGGGTATTCATTGCGCGTGACGCCCTCGCTGGGCATCAGCGTCTTTCCGGGCGACGGCGAAGACCCGCCGACGCTGCTCAGCCGGGCCGACGCGGCGATGTATCACGCCAAGGCGGAAGGACGCCAGTGCTTCCGCTTCTTCACCGAGGAGGTGCAGCGCGCGTCGACGCTGCGGCTGCAGCTGGAGAACGAGCTGCACGGTGCGATCGCGCGCGGCGAACTGCTGCTGCACTACCAGCCGCGTTTCGACCTCGTGGATGGCACGCTGAGCGCCGTCGAGGCGCTGGTGCGATGGCAGCATCCGCGGCGCGGCATGGTCAGCCCCGCCGAGTTCATCCCGCTGGCCGAGGAGACGGGCTTGATCCAGCCGATCGGCGACTGGGTGCTGCGCGAGGCATGTCGTCAGCAGCGGCGCTGGCGCGATCTGGGCTTCGGTCCGTGGCCGATGGCGGTCAACCTGTCCGCCCGGCAGTTCGGCAGCCGCGACCTGACCGAATCGATCCGCGCAATCGTCGCCGAGGCGGGCATCGAGCCCGATGCGCTGGAGATCGAAATCACCGAGTCGGCGCTGATGCACGACACCGGCCAGACGCTCGAGACGCTGCGGTCGCTCGCCGCGCTCGGCATCCGGATCTCGATCGATGACTTCGGCACCGGCTATTCGAGCCTGGCCTACCTGAAGCGTTTTCCCGTGCACCTGCTGAAGATCGACCGCTCGTTCGTGCGCGACATCCCGTCCGACGCCGACGACGCGACGATCGTGCGCGCGATCGCCGGCCTGGCGCGCAGCCTGGGATTGCGCGTGGTCGCCGAAGGCGTGGAGAACCGCGAGCAGGAGCGTTTCCTGCAGGGCATCGGCTGCGACGAGGGTCAGGGCTTCCTGTTCGCGCCGCCGATGCCCGCGTCGGTGTTCGAGCGGCGCTTCGCGTGCCAGGCAAGCCCGCGCCAGACGGTGCCGGTAGCCGATTGAAAACCGGCTCGCGACGCCGCGGCCGCGCGATCGACATTCGATTCGGAGCTGCGCGTATCGATCGACCACGCCCGCGAGGTGGTCGCCAGCAGCGCGCGCACGACGGATCGGGGACTGCGCATCGGGAGCACCTCCGTTCAGCCGAGCCGCACCGGCACGAAGATGCGCACTTCACCGCGCTGCACCAGCAACGCGAGCTGGCGCGCGTCGCCGTCGACCAGCGCGCGCAGCGCCTCGACGCTGTCGACCGGCTTGCCGTTGACCGACACGATCACGTCGCCCGGCTCGATGCCGGCGCGCTCGGCCGCGCCCGACACGCCTTCGACCACCAGCCCGTTGCCCAGGCGCGTGGCTTCGCGCTCCTGCGGAGCGAGCGGGCGCACCGCCACGCCGAGCCGATGCTCGCTGTGCTCCTCCGAAGCCTTGGGCGCGGTCTTCGTGCCGCCGGCGGCCGGTGACTCGGCCAGCACCGCCGCCAGCCGTTCGCGCTTGCCCTGGCGCATCACGTCGAGCGTGACGCGATCGCCCGGGCTGGCCTTGGCAACCAGCGCCGCGAGATCGCCGGAGCGTTCGATGTGCTTGCCGTTCAGCGCCAGCACGACGTCGCCGGCGCGCAGCCCCGCCTTCTCGGCGGGACTACCGGGAGCGACGTCGGAAACCAGGGCGCCATCGGGGCGATCCAGCTTGAACGACTCGGCGAGCCCCTGGTTGAGCTCCTGGACCGTCACGCCCAGGCGCGCATGCCGGACGCTGCCGGTGGCGAGGATCTGGTCCTTCACGCGCACCGCCACGTCGATGGGAACCGCAAACGACAGGCCCTGGTAGCCGCCGGTGCGCGAGTAGATCTGCGAATTGATGCCCACCACGCGCCCGTTCGCGTCGAACAGCGGACCGCCCGAGTTGCCCGGGTTCACCGCCACATCGGTCTGGATGAACGGCACGTAGGTATCACCGGGCAGCGCACGGCCCTTGGCGCTCACGATGCCGGAGGTGGCGCTCTGCTCGAACCCGAACGGCGAGCCGATCGCCAGCACGTAGTCGCCCACCTCGAGCTGCGCGGGATCGCCAAGCTGCACGGTAGTCAGTCCGCTGGCGTCGATGCGCAGCACTGCCACGTCGGTGGCCGGATCGACGCCGAGCACGCGTGCCTCGAACTCGCGGCGATCGGCGAGCTTGACCGTGACCGTGCGCGCGTCGCGCACCACGTGCGCGTTGGTGAGAATCAGCCCGTCGTCGCTGACCACGAACCCCGAACCCTGACCGTGCAGCGGCGTTTCGCCGCGCGGCATCGGCGGCACCGGCAGGCCGCGGTAGAAGCGGAAGAACGGATCGTTCTCCAGTTCGGGAGAGCGCTCGCGCGCGACCGGCATCGAGCCTTCGACCGTGATGCCGACGACTGCCGGACCGAAACGCTGGAAGATCGCCCGGTAATCGGGTGCGGAGGCCGGTGCGACGGGGACGAACGACGTGGCGGCCGGCGCCGGCGTGGCGCGCGGCGCGGAAGTGGTCACCGCCGAGACGGTTTTCGTGAACCACTCGACCGGATTCAGGCTCCATGCGTAGGTGCTGCCGGCACTGACGAGTCCGGCGCCGGCCAGCAGCACTGCCAGCGTCCTGTGTTTCATCTTCGGAAGTCTCCTTCTGCGTTGCGGGCAACGCGCGAAGCCCGCACGATAGGCGAGTCGACTTAGATGATCCTTAAGTCGGCCGGCGCGGCCCCTTCGCGCGGCAGCCGCACCAGCACGCGCAGGCCGCCCAGTGGGGACTGGTCCAGCTCGATGCGTCCGGCGTGCCGCTCGACCACCGCCTTGACGATCGCCAGACCCAGTCCGCTGCCCGCGTCGTCGCCGGCGCTGCGTCCGTAGAAGCGGTCGAACACGCGGTCACGCTCCTCGACCGGGATGCCCGGACCGTCGTCGTCGACGCTCAGGCGCACCTCCCGGGCGTCGGCGGCCACTTCCACGTCGATCCGGCTGCCGGTCGGCGTGTGCCGCAGCGCGTTGTCGATCAGGTTGCGTACCAGGCTGTGCAGCGCGCTCGCGTCGCCCAGCAGTTCGGCGGTCTCGCCGGCGACGACGCGGATGCGCGACCCGCGCGCCTCGGCCAGCGGCAGGATCTCGGCCACCGCCTCGCCGGCGATGCGCACCAGATCGACGTTCGCGCCCACCGTGGCACGTGCCTCGGGCTCGCTGCGTGCCAGCGTCAGCAGCTGGTCCACCAGGTGGGCCGAGCGATCGATGCCGGCGTTCAGCTCGCCGAGTGCTTCGCTGCGCGAGGCGTCGTCGCGCGCGCGCGCCAGCAGGCCCGCCTGCAGCTTGAGCGCCGCGATCGGCGTGCGCAGCTCGTGCGCGGCGTCGGCGACGAATGCGCGTTGCGCTTCGAACGCGCGTCGCAACCGCTCGAGCAGGCCGTTGAGCGAGCGCACCATCGGCTCGACTTCGGTGGGCAGTTCGTCTTCCGGCACCGGATCGAGGCGCTGCGCGTCGCGCCGCCGCAGCTCGGAGGCCACCCGCTCGACCGGGCGCAGCGACTGCCCGACCAGCCACCAGATCGCCAGCGCGACCAGCGGCGCGAAGATCAGCAGCGGCGTCAGGCTGCGCAGCGCCGCGGCAGCGGCGATGCGCTCGCGCACCTCGAACGGCTGGCCGACCTGGATCACCCGGCCACGCGCCAGCGTGCTGTACACGCGCCAGCGCTCGCCCTCGGTGACCACGTCGGCGAAGCCCAGCGTGGCGCGCTCGGGCAGGCGCGCGCGCGAGCGGGTGTGCGACAGGTAGATCTTGGAGCCGTCGGCGCTCCAGATCTGCACCACGAAGTCGAACTGCTCGCGATCCTCGGGCGGGCCGGGCGGCGGCAGCACCGAGCCCTGGTCGCGCAACGACAGCGCCATCTGGCGCAGGTGGTAGTCGAACAGCTCGTGGCTCTCGCGCAGCACGTAGCGATAGCTGACCGTGCCGATGACGGCTTCGGCGAGGATGAACAGCGGCAGCAGCGACAGCAGGAGTCGGGCGCGGATCGACGGGGCGCTCATCCTTCGTCCTGCGCATCCCGGGGAACGAAGTAGCCGACGCCGCGCACGTTCTGGATGAAGTCGTGGCCGAGCTTGCGCCGCAGGCCGTGGATGTAGACCTCGACCGCGTTGCTCTCGACCGATTCGCCCCAGCCGTACAGCCGGTCCTCGAGCTGCGCGCGCGACAGCACCGCGCCCGGACGCAGCACCAGTGCCTCGAGCACCGCGAACTCGCGCGGCGACAGCGTGACCGGCTCGCCGTCGCGCGTGACCTCGCGCGTGGCCGGGTCGATGCGCACGCCGTGCAGCTCGAAGATCGCTTCGCCGCGCCCGGCACTGCGGCGCAGCAGCGCGCGCATGCGCGCGCCCAGCTCCTCGAGATCGAACGGCTTGACCAGGTAGTCGTCGGCGCCCGCGTCCAGGCCGCTCACGCGGTCCTGCACGTCGTCGCGCGCGGTCACGATCAACACCGGCGTGGCGTCGCGACGCTCGCGCATGGCGCGCAGCAGCGACACGCCGTCGCGTCCGGGCAGTCCCAGGTCGAGCAGCACCAGGTCGAAGCCCGACGTGGCCAGCGCGGTGTCGGCCGCCTCGGCGTCGCGCACCCAGTCGACCGCATAGCCGTCCTGGCGCAGCGCGGTCTGCACCGCCTGCCCGATCATCCGGTCGTCCTCGACGAGAAGCACTCTCATGAAATCCGCGGTCCGGCACTTCGACCCCGATTGCGAGGATACCGCGTCCCGCCGTGCGACCCCGGCGCAGGCGGGTTTCAGTCGGCCGCCAGCGTCTCGTCGCAGGGCACGCCGTCGGCGTCGACCGTCTCCAGGCGCACCGTGAAGCCCCACAGGCGCCGCAGGTGCGCCAGCACGCGCTGCGCGTCGTCGTCGAGCGGGCGCCCGCGATGGCGCACGTGGCGCAGCGCGAGGCTGCGGTCGCCGTCGCGTTCGAAGCCGACCACCTGGATGTCGGGGATGCGCACGTCGCGGTCGTAGTGCGCGGCCAGCAGCTTGCGCACGCGCCGGTAGCCGGCCTCGTCGTGGATGCAGTCGATCTCGAGCGTCGGCTCGTCCTCGCGGTCGGCGATCGCGAACAGCCGCAGTTCGCGGATCAGCTTCGGGGACAGGAACTGCGCGATGAACGATTCGTCCTTGAAGTTGCGCATCGCGAAGTCGAGCACGCGGCGCCAGTCGGCGCCGGCGATGTCGGGGAACCAGTGCCGGTCCTCGTCGTCGGGATGCTCGCAGATGCGCCGGATGTCGCGGAACATCGCGAAGCCGAGCGCGTAGGGATTGCAGCCGGCGTAGCCGCGCTCGTCGAAGCCGCGCTGCGCGATCACGCCGGTGTGCGACGCGAGGCACTCGATCATGAAGCCGTCGTCGGCCAGGCCGTGGTCGTAGAGCCGGTTCAGCAGCGTGTAGTGCCAGAAGGTGGCCCAGCCCTCGTTCATGACCCGGGTCAGGCCCTGCGGATAGAAGTACTGCGCCACCTTGCGCACGATGCGCACCAGCTCGCGCTCCCACGGCGCGAGCCTGGGCGAGTGCTTCTCGATGAAGTAGAGCAGGTTTTCCTGCGGTTCTTCGCCGTGCGCGCCGTCGTTGGCCCGATCCGCCGGCGCTGCCGCTGCCGGCAGCGTGCGCCACAGCTCGTCGTGACGAGCCAGCGTCCAGGCCTCGCGTTCGCGCTGGCGCGCGCGTTCGGCGGCGGCCGACAGCGGCCGGGGGTGACGATAGCGGTCCACGCCGTGCTCCATCAGCGCATGACAGGCGTCGAGAACCTCCTCGACCGCCTCGGTGCCGTGGCGTTCCTCGCACTCCATCACGTAGCGCCGCGCGAACACCATGTAGTCGACGATGGCGTCGGCCGCGGTCCACTGCCGGAACAGGTAGTTGCCCTTGAAGAACGAATTGTGGCCGTAGCAGGCGTGCGCGATCACCAGCGCCTGCAGCGGCATCGGATTCTCCTCCATCAGGTAGGCGATGCAGGGATCGGAGTTGATGACGATCTCGTAGGCCAGCCCGCGCACGCCGCTGCGGTACGCATGCTCGTGCGCGATGAACGACTTGCCGAAGCTCCAGTGCGGGTAGTGCACCGGCAGGCCGGTCGACGCATAGGCATCGAGCATCTGCCGGCTGTCGATCACCTCGATCTGGTTGGCATAGCAGTCGAGCCCGAACTCGTCGCGCGCGATGCGCCCGAGCGCCTCGTCGTAGCGCGCGATCAGCTCGAAGCTCCACTCGGCGCCGGTGGAGATGGGGGTCGCCATGGCGTGCCGTGTCCGGGCGCTCAGGCGCCGGCCGTTGCCGGCGTACCGGCGCGGCGGAACAGGTCGCGGAACACCGGCCAGATGTCGCCGCTGCGGCACACCTCGCGCATCGCGAACTGCGGAGCCCCGATGCGCCGGTACGCTGCCGACAGCGTGGTGGTGCGCGCATCCTCGTCGGCCACCTCGATGTAGGCGAAGTGGCGTACGCGCGGCAGCAGCGTCGTCTCCAGGAAGCCGCGGCTCTTCTCGGGATCGGCGCCGAACGCGTCGCCGTCCGAGGCCTGCGCGCCGTAGACGTTCCAGCCGGCCTCGGGGTAGCGCTCCTCGATGATGCGCGCCATCAGCGCGAGCGCCGACAGCACCACCGTGCCGCCGGTCTTCGGGTCGTGGAAGAAGCGTTGCTCGTCGACTTCCTCGGCGTCGTCGGTGTGGCGGATGAACACCACGTCGACCCGTTCGTACCTGCGCTCGAGGAACAGGTACAGCAGCGTGAAGAAGCGCTTGGCGAGGTCCTTCTTGCGCTGGTCCATCGACGCCGACACGTCCATCAGGCAGAACATCACCGCCCGCGCCACCGGCTGCGCGACCATCGTGCGGTGCCGGTAGCGCAGGTCGATCTCCTCGAGGAAGGGCACGCGCGCGATACGGCGCCGCAGCTGCGCCAGATGCGCGTCGTCGGCATCGGGCGCGGCGTCGGCGCTGCCCCCCGCCGCGGCATGCACCTGCTCCAGCTCGCGGCGCGCGGCGGCCGTGAGCGCGAGGCGCCGTCCCAGCGCATTGCGCAGCGATCGCGCCACGGCCAGGTTCGCCGGCGTGCCGTGCCGCGCATAGCCGGCGCGCTGGGGCCGCTGCTCGCGGATCTCGCCGAGCGCGGTGCGTGCCAGCCGCGGCAGCTCGAGGTCGTCGAAGAAGATCTGCATGAACTCCTCGCGCGACAGCACGAACGCGAACTCGTCGGTGGCGTCGCCGTTGCCGCCGCCGCTTCCGGCGCCGCCCGCGCCGCCCTGCGGACGCGGCAACCGGTCGCCGGCCCGGAAGTCGCGGTTGCCGGTGTGCACGTATTCGCGCTCGCCGCCGGCGCCGTGCCGGAAGCCCGGCTCGGCCAGGTCGCGCACCGGAATGCCGACCGTTCCGCCGCGCTCCATGTCGCGGATCGAGCGGTCGGCGACCATGTCGGCGACCGCGCGCCGGATCTGCGCGCGGTAGCGGCGCATGAAGCGCTCGCGGTTGACCGCGCTGCCGCTGCGGTCGTTGGGCCTGCGGTCGATGATCGCCGACACGGCACGCCGCCTACTGCGACTTGCGCACCCGCAGGTACCACTCGCACAGCAGCCGCACCTGCTTCTCGGTGTAGCCCTTGGCCACCATGCGCTCGACGAAGCTGTCGTGCTTGCGCCGGTCCTCGGCCGACGCCTTGGCGTTGAACGAGACCACCGGCAGCAGTTCCTCGGTGTTCGAGAACATCTTCTTCTCGATCACCTCGCGCAGTTTCTCGTAGCTGGTCCACGACGGATTGGTGCCGCCGTGCACGGCGCGCGAGCGCAGCACGAAGTTGACGATCTCGTTGCGGAAGTCCTTCGGATTGGCGATGCCAGCCGGTTTCTCGATCTTCTCCAGCTCGGCGTTGAGCTGCCCGCGGTCGAAGCTCTCGCCGGTTTCG
The DNA here is from genome assembly GCA_023383035.1 of Burkholderiaceae bacterium. GTDB lineage: Bacteria > Pseudomonadota > Gammaproteobacteria > Burkholderiales > Burkholderiaceae_E > Zeimonas. Next base: position 10,386 of record JAHDYE010000113.1, read on the forward strand.
GGATCGCGGTAGTCCTCGTCCTGGATCCAGTAGTCGGCGAAGGTCACGTAGCGGTCGAAGATGTTCTGTCCATACTCGGAATACGACTCGAGGTACGCGGTCTGGATCTCCTTGCCGATGAACTCCGCGTAGCGCGGCGCGAGCCAGCCCTTGATGAAGTCGAGCCAGCGCCGCTGCGTCTCCTCGGGCATGCCCTCGCGCACCAGGCGCTGCTCGAGCACGTACATCAGGTGCACCGGGTTGGCGGCGATCTCGGTCTGGTCGTAGTTGAATACGGCCGACAGCACCTTGAAGGCAAAGCGCGTGGACAATCCGCCCATGCCTTCGTCGATGCCGGCGTAGTCGCGATACTCCTGCACCGACTTCGCACCCGGTTCGACGTCCTTCAGGTTCTCGCCGTCGTAGACGCGCAGCTTGGCGTAGATGCTCGAGTTCTCGGGCTCCTTGAGCCGCGTGAGCACCGCGAACTGCGCCATCATCTCGAGCGTGCCCGGCGCGCAGGGTGCCAGCGCCAGCGAGCTGCCGGTCAGCAGCTTGCGGTAGATGCGCACTTCCTCGGACACCTGCAGGCAGTACGGCACCTTGACGATGTAGATGCGGTCGAGAAAGGCCTCGTTGTTGCGGTTGTTGCGGAATGCCTGCCACTCGCTTTCGTTGGAGTGCGCCAGGATCAGGCCCTGGAACGGGATCGCCGAGAAGCCCTCGGTACCCTTGTAGTTGCCTTCCTGCGTGGCCGTCAGCAGCGGGTGCAGCATCTTGATCGGCGCCTTGAACATCTCGACGA
>JAHDYE010000114.1 GCA_023383035.1 Burkholderiaceae bacterium
GATCGGCAACCCGATCCTGCCGGTGATCAAGCTGTGCGCGAACCCGCGCACCGTGCGGCTGATGAGCGAGCACGTCGACGTCGACTGCTCGGGGCTGCTGCAGCGGGAGATGACGCTGGACCAGACCGGCGACAAGCTGCTCGAGGCGATGCTCGCCACGGTCAACGGTCGCTGGACCGCCGCGGAAGTGCTGGGCCACCGCGAGTTCGTGCTGACCCGCATCCACGAATCGGCGTGACCGGCGGCACACGGTGCGTCGCGCTGCGGCGCACCGGTCGCGTGCGGCGCACCAGGCGGCGGTGGCAGGCGTGAAGCGCATCGTCATCAGCGAGTTCATGGACCTGCCGGCAGTCGAGTCGCTGCGCGGCGAGTTCGAGGTCGACTACGCGCCGGCGCTGGTCGACGACCGCACGGGTCTGCTCCGCCGCATCGCCACCGCCCACGCGCTGATCGTGCGCAATCGCACGCAGGTCGACCGGGAAGTGCTGGCGGCTGCACCGCATCTGCGCGCAATCGGACGGCTTGGCGTCGGGCTGGACAACATCGACGTCGCTGCCTGCGAAGCCGCGGGCATCGCGGTATTTCCGGCCACCGGCGCCAACAGCCTGGCGGTGGCCGAATACGTGGTCGCCACCGCGATGATGCTGTTGCGCGGCGCCTACCTGTCGAGCGTCGAAGTCGCCGCTGGCGCGTGGCCGCGTGCGCGCCTGTCGCAGGGCCGCGAGACGGCGGGCAGGACGCTCGGCCTGGTAGGCTTCGGCGGCATCGGCCGGACGACCGCGAAGCTGGCGCAGGCCGTAGGCATGCAGGTGCTGGCCAGCGACCCGGTGCTGGCGCCCGATGCGCCGGTCGGGGCCGCCGCGGGCGCCGCCCGGCGCGAACTCGATGCACTGCTGGCCGAAGTCGACGTGCTCAGCCTGCACGTGCCCCTTACCGCATCGACGCGCGGGCTCGTCGACGCGGCGCGCCTGGCGCGCATGAAGCCCGACGCGATCCTGATCAATACTTCGCGCGGCGGCGTCGTCGACGAAGCGGCGCTCGCCGACGCGCTGCGCGCGGGCCGCCTCGGCGGGGCGGCGCTCGATGTCTTCGAGGACGAACCGCTCGCCGCCGGCTCGGCGCTGGCCGGTGCGCCGAACCTGATCCTCACGCCGCACATCGGCGGCGTCACGCGCGAGTCGAACGAACGGGTCAGCGCGCTGATCGCGCTGCGCCTCGGCGCGTTCCTGAACGCGTAGCGCAACGCCGCGCGACCGTCTCGCTTCCCATGCCCCGATCGTCCCTCGTCCGCCTGAACGCGCTGGTCGCGACAGCGCTGGAGCGCGCCGGCGCCACGCCCGAGATGGCCCGCATCACCGCCGCCGCACTGGTAGCCGCCGAAGCGCAGGGCCTGGGCTCGCATGGCCTGGTTCGCGTGGCGCAGTACGCGGCCCATCTGCGCCACGGGCGCGTCAACGGCCAGGCAAGTCCGCGCGTCGTACGCGCCAGGGCCGCGGCCTGCCTGGTCGATGCCGACGAAGGCCTGGCGTTTCCCGCCTGCGCGCTCGCGGTCGGCGAGGCGATCGCACGCGCGCGTACGACGGGCGCGGCATTCGCCGGCGTCACGCGCAGCCATCATTTCGGCGCCGCGGCGTGGCATCTGGAGCCGGTCGCGCAGGCCGGCATGGTGGGGCTCGCGTTCGGCAACTCGCCGGCGGCGATGCCTGCGTGGGGCGGCCGGCGCGCGATCTTCGGCACCAACCCGATCGCCGCGGTGTTTCCGCGACGCGCCGCACCACCGCTGGTGATCGACCTGTCGCTGTCGGAAGTCGCGCGCGGCAAGCTGATGGTGGCGGCACGCGAAGGCCGGCCGATTCCGGTCGGCTGGGCGCTGGACAAGGACGGCAATCCGACCACCGATGCGAAAGCGGGCCTCGACGGGATGATGCTGCCGGCCGGCGGCGTCAAGGGCGCGATGCTCGCGCTGATGGTCGAACTGATCTGCTGCGCGCTCACCGGCGCAGCGTTCGGGTTCGAAGCCGACTCGTTCTTCGACGACCAGGGCAACCGGCCGCGCATCGGCCAGGCTTTCATGGTGATCGATCCGGATGCACTGGCCGGCGGCGACGTGTTCGACGAGCGCATCGAGACGCTGGTGGCCACGATGCTGCACGACCCGGGCGTGCGGCTGCCCGGGCAGCGGCGCATCGAGCTCGCGCGGCGCGCCGAAGCCGAGGGCCTCGACGTGCCGGCGCCACTGCTCGCGCAGCTCGAATCGCTGGCGGCCTGAGCGCCGAACGGGCGCAACGCCTTTGCCCGCCGCCCTGCGGCCCGGAGCAGACGATCGCAGGGCGGACAGACCCTAGATCAGCGAGCCGCGATTGGCCATGCCGCCGTCGATGGTCACGATGGTGCCGGTGGTATACGACGACCGGTCGGAAGCCAGCAGCACCACGGTGGCGGCGATCTCGTCGACCGTGGCAGCGCGGCCGAACGGGAACGACGTCGTGAGCTCCTGCCAGCGCGCCGCATCGCCCAGCCGCGTACGGGCTTCCTTCTGCATCAGGCCCACCAGCCGCTCGGTGGCGACCGGGCCCGGATTGACGCCGACGACCCGCACGCCGACGTCGGCGCTGGTGCCGCCCAGCGCGCGCGTGAACGCCATCAGCGACGCGTTGCCCGCGCCCCCGGCGATGTAGCCGGCGTCGAGCCGCTCCCCGCCGTTGCCGAGGATGTTGACGATCACGCCGCTGCGCCGCGCCTTCATCATGCGGAAATAGGCGCGGCACATGTTGATGTAGCCGAACACCTTCAGGTCCCACGCCTCGCGCCAGCGGTCCTCGTCGATCTCCTCCAGCGTGCCGCGCGGAATCGATCCTGCGTTGTTCACCAGGATGTCGATGTCGGGGCAGCGGGCGGCCAGCTCCTCGACGCGGCCACGCTGCGAGAGATCCATCGCGTGGACGTGCACCGCGACATCGGCATTCTCGCGCAGGCGGGTGCGTGCCGCCTCGAGTTCGCCTGCCGAGCGGGCCACCAGGTGCAGGTGGCAGCCTTCGGCCGCGAGCATGCGCGCGATCGCGAAACCGATCCCCTTCGATCCGCCGGTGATCAGCGCGGTGCGGCCGGTCAATCCCATGTCCATGATGTCTCCTCCGTTCCTGCATGCCGCTCAGCGTGCGGCGATTTCGATGTAGCGCGTCTTGCCGGCCTCGCGCGGCAGCGATCCGGGCGGCAACCATTCGAACTGCGGCCGGATGCGCAGGCTTTCCTGGAACAGCGTGGTCAGCTCGCGCTCGATCGCGACGAGGCCGGCCGGACCGGCCCCGCCGTGTTCCAGACGGATGCGCAGCGGCGGCGTCACGCGCGGGCCCGGTCGGTCCAGCAGGATGCGGAACGCTCCCGTGACGCGCGGATAGAGACGGAAGATCGTGTTGGCGATCGCCTGCGGATAGACGTTCACGCCCTTGACGGTGAGCATGTCGTCGGTACGCCCCAGGATCGTGAAGCGGATACCCGGCATGCCGCAGACGCAGGGCTCGGTCCATACCTGCAGCAGGTCGCCGAGCGCGTAGCGCATGAACGGACCCCCGCGCCAGTCGAGAAAGGTGAACACCATCTCGCCGACCGCGCCGTCGCCCAGCGGGATCGACGCGCGCGTGTGCGGATCGACCAGCTCCAGCAGGCAGTGATCCTCCGACACGAAATGCATGCCGGTGCAGTCGTGCCCGGGCGCGTCGCAGGAGATGCCGTGGAACGCGTGCCCGCCGCCGGTGTGGTCGAACACGCGTGCGCCGAAGCCTTCGGCGAGCACCCGGCGGATCTCCGGATCGCTGCCGCCGCTTTCGCCGGCGCAGAAGAACCAGCGCAACCCCAGTTCGGTGGCGGGACGCCCGGTGAGCCGCGGCGCTTCCTCGATCAGGTACTGCCCGAACGACGGCGTCGCGACGATCGCGTGCGGACGGGTGATGCGCGCGATGTCCAGCACGCGGCGGGTGCCGCCGTCGATGCCCACCGGCACGACGCAGGCGCCCAGGTGCATGATGCCCTGCGACAGCGGCAGGCCGCCGGTGAACATGCCGAGCGTCAGCGCCTGCAGCATCACGTGGCCGGGGCGGATGCCGGCGCGCCAGTACTTGCGCGCGTGCATCTCGTTGACGATCGCCACGTCGTGCGCGGTCAGCGTGTAGAGCGTGGGCACGCCGGTGGTGCCCGACGTCGCGTTGATGCGAACGATCTCCCCGGCAGCGGCGCAGGCCATCAGCGCGAACGGGCTGCCGTGGCGCTCGAGCGACTCCTCCTGCACGCGGCGATGCTCGTCCTTCGTCATCACCGGGATGCGCGCGAAATCGTCGAAATCGCGGATGTCCTCGGGCCGCGCGCCGATCGCCTCGAACTTGGCGCGGTACACCGGCGAACGATCGTGGTTGTACTGCATCTGCCGCTGCAGTCGCTGCCACTGCAACGCGCGCAGCGCGTCGCGCGACAAGGTCTCGACGGCCTCGTTCCACAGGCGGCGGGCGGTGTCCGTGCTCATGTCGATGCCTCTCCGGTCGGCTGCCCGTCATCGGGCTGGCACAGCTCGAACAGCAGCCCGGTATGGGGCTCGCGCGGCAGGAACGCGACGCGGCCGTGGGCGCCGCGCCTGGGAAATCCGGTCATCGGCTCGACGCCGCCGGCCTGCAACGCGGCGAGCGCCGCGTCCAGATCCGGCACCCCCAGCGACAGGTGGTTGACCCCCGCGGTCGTGCCCATGACCGCGCGGCCGAATCCGTCGCCGCGATCGGTGTAGCACAGCAGCTCGACGATCAGGTTCGCGGCCTCGAACTCCGCCACCTCGAGACCGGCGTCCGGAATCGAGCGGCGGCGCAGCGGCGCACCGGGCAGCATGCGCGCCATCGCGGCGATCGCCGGCTCGAGCTCGTCGACGATGATCCCGATGTGATCGATGCGCGGGGCGCTCATGCCTGCCCCCGCCGCCGCCGGGTCGCCGCCTCGTCGAGCGCGAGGGTGGCCGGATCGACCACCACGCCGTAGTCCTCGCGCGCCGCGTCCACGCTCAGCACGCCGTCGAGCACGTCGGCAACGACCTGCTCGACCGGCCGTTCGCGCGGATCGCCGTAGCCGCCGCCGCCGCCCGCGCGCTGCCTGAATACCGAGCCGCGTTCGATGCCGCGCACGATCTCCTTCGCCCGCGGCCGGCGCACGCTGCCGTCGGGAGCGGTGATCGTGATCTCGTTGATGCTTCCTGCCCGGCCGCCGAACAGCCCGAACGCACGCGCCTCCTCCTCGATGCCGTCGCCGAACGCGATACCGGTCACGTTCTCCGCGTCGATGACGAACTCGGTCTCCACGCCCAGTCCGCCGCGCCAGTGCCCGGCACCGGCCGAATCCTGCGCGTATTCGTGGCGCAGCAGCCGGTGCGGATCGTGGATCTCGAACATCTCGTAGTCTTGCGCCTGGATGCCGCCGGCGCAGTTGATCAGGCCGATGTGGTCGTAGCCGTCGGCGCCCCACGTCGCGCCCGATCCCCCCTTGAGCGCGAGAAACAGGATATCGACGTAGGGCCGCGCGTGGCGCGGATCCTGGCCGGTGATGGTGAAGCCCATCATGCGGTTCCAGCCGGCCGTGACCATTTTCGGCAGCGCCTGCGCGAAGGCACGGAAGATCGCGTCCGACGTGGGCCCGGTGATCGAGTTGCCGAAGGTCGTCGCCGCCGGGAAGCGCGCGTTCAGGAACGACCCTTCCGGGTTCACGATGCGGATCGGCCGCAGGATGCCGGCGTTGTGCGGCACGTCGGGGTTGATCAGCATCAGGAACGTGAGCAGCAGCGCCGAGGCCGTGGCCGAGTACGGCGCGTTGACGAAGCCGGGCGTCTGCGGCGACGAACCGGTGAAGTCGAACGTGACCTCGTCGCCGGCCACCGTCACGGCCAGGTTGATTCTCATGCGCGAGCCTTCGTTCACGCCGTCGTAGAAGGCCCAGCTCTCGCCGCGATAGACGCCGTCAGGAATCGCGGCGATCTCGCGCCTGACCATCCGCTCGGAGGTCTCGAACAGGTAGCCGATGCAGGCGTCGAACGTCGGTGCGTCGAAGCGGCGGAACAGCTCGTGCATGCTGCGCTCGCCGACGCGGGTGGCGCCGATCTGCGCCTTGATGTCCTCCTCGACGATCGGGTAGCGGATGTTGGCGAAGATCATGCGCCACACGTCGCGCCGCGGCTGGCCGCGCTCGACCACCTTGATCGGCGTGATGCGCAGCGCCTCCTGCCAGACTTCGCGCGCCTCCGGGTTGTAGCCGCCTGCCTGGGCACCGCCGATGTCGGCCTGGTGCCCCTTGCACGCCGCCCAGGCGACGAGCCGCCCGTCGCGGAAGATCGGCCGGAACACGGCGACGTCGTTGTTCTGGTTGCCGCCCGAGAACACGTCGTTGTGCAGCACGACGTCGCCTTCGTGAATGTCGTCGCCGAAGAAGCCGGCCACGTGCTCGCAGGCCGGCTGCAGCGCGAACGCGAGCACGGGAATGTACTCGGACTGCTCGAGCATGCGCCCTTGCGCATCGTACAGGCCGGTGACGAAGTCGCGCGCCTCGTTCAGGATCGGCGAGCGCGTCGTGCGCAGCAGCGTCAGGCCCATTTCCTCGGTGATCGACTTCAGGCGCCGGTGCAGCACCGAGGCCTTGATCGGATCGACGGTTCGCGTCATGGCACAGCCTCCGTCACGGGGTCGTCGGCGAGCCGGTCTTCGAGCACGCAGCCGCCGAGCGCGTCGACGACGAGATCGAAGCCGGCCGGAACGAAGATCGTCGTCGTCACCTTCTCGACGATCGCCGGCCCCTGCAGGCGATTGCCGTGGCGCAGGCGATCGCCGTCGTAGACCGGCGTCTCGCCGAACGCGCCTGCGGCCGGCTGGAACACGGCGCGCCGGCCCTTGAGCGCGTGCGCGGCGTCCTCGGCGGCGACCGGCTCGCGGACCTGCGGCGGCTTGTCGGTCTCGCCGAGCGCGGCGAGCCGTACGCTCACCATTTCCACCGGCGTGGCCTCGTCGCGCAACGCGTAACCGTAGAGCCGATCGTGCCGCTCGTGGAACGCGCTGCGGATCGCCGCCCACGCGCCGCTGCGCAGCTGATCGATGCTCACCTCGACCGGTACCTCATGGTATTGCCCGCGATAGCGCAGGTCGAGCGCGTACGAAAAGCGTCGATGGCCGATGGCGATGCCTTCCGATCGCAGTACGGCATCGGCTTCGACGGCCATCTCGTCGACCAGCTCCACGATGCGGCCGCCGCGCATGGTCGCGTCGCCCAGCACCGCTGCGTGGCTGCGCACGAAGTCGTGCTTCAGGTCGGTGCGCAGCATGCCGGAGGCGCAGAAGATCGCGGCATCGCGCGGCACGATCACGCGGCGGATGCCGAGCTCGCGCGCGATCATCGCTGCGTGGATCGCGCCGGCGCCGCCCGCGCAGATCAGCGGAAACTCGCGCGGGTCCCAGCCCTTCTGGACCGAAATCTCGCGGATCGCCGAAGCCATGTTCACGTTCATCACCTGATACATGCCGAACGCCGCGCGCACCGGGTCCATGCCGAGCGGTGCGGCAACGCCGTGCTCGATCGCTGCGCGCGCCGCGCCGGCATCGAGCCGGATGCGGCCGCCCGCGAAGAAATCGGGCGACAGATAGCCGAGCACGAGGTTGGCGTCGCTGCAGGTAGGCTCCTTTCCGCCACGGCCGTAGCACGCCGGTCCCGGATCGGCGCCGGCGCTCTGCGGGCCCATCTTCAGCAGGCCGTCGTCGATCCAGGCGATCGAGCCGCCGCCCGCGCCGATCGTGACGATCTCCATCGAAGGCAGCGCCAGGGCGAAGCGGCTGACCGAACTCGACGTGGTGACCGACGGCGTGCCGTCCACCACCAGCGCGGCATCGAAGCTGGTGCCGCCCATGTCCATCGTGATGAAGCTGTCTTCGCCGTGCGGCTGCAGGGCCGCCAGCCCGGCGGTCGGCGCGGCGGCCGGCCCGGACAACAGCGTCGAGGCCGCCAGTGCCGCCACCACCTCGGGCGAGGTGACGCCGCCGTTGGACTGCATGATGCGCAGCGCGCCCGGGAAGCCGCTTTCGGTCAGGCGGCGCCGCAGATTGTCCACGTAGCGACGCAGGATCGGCCCGACCACCGCGTTGAGCACGGTGGTGCTGGTACGCTCGTAGAAACGCACCTGCGGCAGCACGCGGCTCGAAACCGACAGGTAGGCCTCGGGCATGCGCCGCGCGACCAGCTCGGCAGCGGCTTCCTCGTGGGCGGAGTTCGCGTACGCGTGCAGGAAGCTGATCGCCACCGCCTCGACGCCGCTCGCGCGCAGCGCGGCGATGCCGCGCTCGACGTCGTCCAGCGCGAGCGGTTCGATCTCGCGTCCCCGCTGATCGATGCGCCCGCGCACCGGCAGCCGCAGGCGGCGGGGTACCAGCGGCCGCGGCGCGGTGAGCTTGTTGTCGTAGAACGACTCGCGCACGCCGCGACGCATCTCCAGCGCGTCGCGAAAGCCGTGCGTGGTGAGCAGGCCCGTGCGCGCGATGCGCCCGGTCAGCACCGCGTTGGTCGTCACCGTCGTGCCGTGCACGATGATGTCCACTTCGCCGAGGAACTGCTGCAGCGACGCGCCGTTCGCGGCAGCCAGGTCGCCGAGCCCCTGCAGGACCGCCTGCGACGGATCGGCCGGCGTGGACAGCACCTTGTGCGCGCGCGTGCCGCCCCGCTCGTCGAGCAGCAGGTAGTCGGTGAACGTGCCCCCGACGTCGATGCCGATCCGGTAGCCCATGAGATCCTCCGCCGAGCGGGTTCGGTGTAGATTTCCGCACCCGGCACCGCGATATGCGCGGCGCCGGGGCCGCACCGTCCCGCGGCGCCGGGGCCGCACCGTCCGATACTGCGGTGATGGTACCAGAATAGCGATTTTGGTACCGAACGTGCTTGAATGGGGGAAAGACCTTGACGACGAAGCGCGCTTCATCGGCCGCGCGGTCGCGATCGCCACGGCAACGCCGCACCAACGGCGACGGCCTCGCGCCGCGTCAGGAGAAGCTGCTCGACGAGCTCGAGGCGATCTTCCTGAAGGAGGGCTTTCGCAACGTGACGGTCGCCGAGCTGGCCAGCCGCCTGAAATGCTCGCGGCGCAGCTTCTACGAGCTGGCCGACAGCAAGGAGGCGCTGTTCCTGCGGGTGTTCGACCGCTATCTGACCCGGCTGCGCGAAGTGGGCGCCAGGGGCGCGGCCGCCGTGCCCCCCGACCAGGCATTCGAGCCCTTCCTGATGCCGGCGATCGATGCGGCGCGCAAGCTCTCGGCCACGCTGATGCAGGACATGACGGCGTACCCGCCCGCCAACGCGATGTGGGAGCGGCACCAGCGCGAGCGGATGACCGGCCTGCGCCGGCTGGTCGAGCGCTGCGTCGAGCAGGGGCTGTTCCGCGGCGTCAACGCGTTCCTGGTCGCCGAGGTGATGGCGGCCTCGCTGCGCCGCATCCGCGAGCCGGCCTTCCTCGCGGCCTCCGGTCTGTCGTATCGGGAAGCGGTCGAAGAGCTGTACGGCCTGCTGCTGCACGGCCTGTTCCAGCGCGAAGCCGTTGCCTCGTGACAATGCCGCCCGTCGAGGCGCTGTTCGGCGTCGGTCTGATCGTCACCTTCGCCTACACCGTCGTCGGCCTCACCGGCTTCGGCGCCTCGATGGTCGCGATGCCGATGCTGGTGCACCTGCTGCCGCTGCGCATGGCGCTGCCGATGATGCTGGTCTACGACCTGATCGGCGGCGTGGCGATCGGCGTGCGCAACCGGAAGTCGGTCGATCGGCGCGAGCTGCTGCGCCTGCTGCCGTTCATGCTGATCGGCGTCGCGCTCGGCGTTACCGTGCTGGTGAAGGCGCCCGAGCGTGCGTTGCTGCTGCTGCTCGGCGCGTTCGTGCTCGCGTTCGCCGGCTGGAGCCTGCTGGTGCGCCCCCCGGCCTCGCCGATCGCACCGGCGTGGGCCGCGCCGCTCGGAACGGTCGGCGGCGTGTTCAGCGCGCTGTTCGGCACCGGCGGCCCGATCTACACGATCTACCTGGCGCGGCGCCTGCAGGACAAGAGCCGGCTGCGCGCGACGATCTCGCTGCTGCTGTTCCTCAGCGCGCTGGCGCGGCTGGCCTCGTTCGTCGCCGCCGGGCTGTTCACGCCTCCCGGCGTGGCGGCGCTCATCGCGCTGATGCTGCCGTGCGCGCTCGCCGGCATGGTCCTCGGCACGCGCCTGCACCATCGCCTGCCCGCGCACCGCGTCATCCAGGCGGTGTGGGCGATCCTCGTCGTCGGCGGCGCGACGCTGGTGCTGCGCAACCTCTGAACGGCGTTCAGCCTGCGTTGCCGGAAACCAGGCTCTGGCCCGGCCGCACGCGCGTGAACTTCACCGGCGCGCGATCGACCTGCACGGTGCCGTCGCGCACGCGCGCCACCGTGTAGGTGGACCGATCGAGGTCGTCGATGCCCGGATGGTCCTCGCGATAGTGCGCGCCGCGCGAGTCGCGGCGCGCGATCGCCGCCGCGGCGATCACGCGGCTCACGCAGATCAGGCTTTTCAGGTTCAGCCAGTCGTGCCAGCTCAGGTCGAACGCACGGTCGCCGTCGGCAACGCCGGTGCGCGACAGGCGCGCATCGAGCTCCCCGAGCCGGGCGGCCGCACGCTCGAGGCCCGGGCCGGTGCGCAGGATGCCGACGTCGTCCCACATGCATTCGTGAAGCGCTTCGCGGATCGCCTCGACGTCGCCCGGCTGCAGCCGGAACGGCGCTTCGTGCTCGGCGATGCTGCGCTCGATCGCGGCCAGGTCGGGCTCGCGATACGCCGGATGCGCGCGCACCCAGGCGGCCATGCTGTCGCCTGCGATGCCGCCGAACACGGTGGAGTTGGCCACGCCGTTGCCGCCGAGCCGGTTCGCGCCGTGCACGCCGCCGGTATCTTCGCCGGCGGCGAACAACCCGGTGAGCGGCGTCGTGCAGTCGGGCGCGAACACCACCCCGCCCATCATGTAGTGCGCGGTGGGCACCACCTCGACCAGGCCGCCCGCCAGGTCGAAGCCGCAGTCGGCGCAGCGCTCGACCATGCCCTTGAACATCCGGCGCACGTTGTCGGGCCCGAGGTGGTGCATC
>JAHDYE010000115.1 GCA_023383035.1 Burkholderiaceae bacterium
CTGCTCGGCGTGGGCTGGAACTTCCTCTACATCGGCGGCACCACGCTGCTCACCAGCACCTACGCTGCGACCGAGAAGGCGCGGGCACAAGCCATCAACGACATGACGATCTTCGCCATCGGACTCGCGTGCTCGTTCAGTGCCGGCGGATTGCTGGAAGCGTTGGGTTGGCAGCGCATGAATCTCGTGTTGCTGCCCTGGCTGGTTCTTGCAGCGTCGTCGCTTGCGTGGCTCGGGTTCAAGCAGCAGGCACGGCTACGGCAACAGGAGTGAGCGGGAGTCCACAGGCACATCAGAACAGCTTGTGCTGCCGCTTTTCCATGCTCTGTTCGCGAGCGGACGTGACCTGCTGCCGCAGCAGCTCGGGCGCGATGTCGCCAAGGAAAGGCGAGGGCGGCAACTTCCGGCGTTCGCCGCGCCAGTTGCGTTCGACGGCACGGCTGAGGATGAGCCGGTCCCTGGCGCGCGTCATGGCGACGTAGAACAGGCGGCGCTCCTCGGCATCCGGGCCGCTTTCGTGCGCGGCGTCGTCTGCCGCGCCCCAGGAGAACGGCACGAGGCCGTCTTCGAGACCGACCACGAATACCACCGGAAATTCCAGCCCCTTCGCGGCGTGCATCGTGAGCAGCGATACCCGGTCGGCGCGGGCGTCCCAGAAATCCGCTTCCGTCGAAAGCGCGACCTGTTCGCGCAGCCGCGCTTCGTCGCCCGTCGCGGCGAGCACGGTGAGCCAGCGTCTTGCCTCATGCAACGCCGCGATGTCGGGTTCGCCTGCCTCCTGCCGCAGGCGCTCGGCCGCAGCGGCGATGCGCGCGGGCAGATCGCGGTCGCGCAGATCGAATTCCTGTTTCGCGAGCGCCGCCAGCAAGGCCCGAACCGCGCTCTGGCCGGCGATGGGAGCGGGCGAGCTCTTCCTGAACGGGATGCCGGCCCGGTCGAGCGCTTCCCGCAGCACGGCCGCCTGCGCGTCGGTGCGATAGAGCACCGCGAAATCGGCGAAGCCGAGCGGCCGCTCGCCGCCTTCGAGGGGTTGCGCCCTGTTGGCCGTCAGGAGGTCGTGCCCGCCCAGCAGGCGCTCGATGGTGGCGGCGACGAACTCGGCCTCGGCCCGTTCGGTGGGCGCCGTGTGGATCGTGATCGGTTCCTGCATCGGTCGCGTGATGCCCTCGGGTACTCCGCTGCCGATGACCTGGGCGGCGGCGGTGACGATGGTGCCGGTGGAGCGGTAGTTGCGTGCGAGCCGCACCGTGCGGGCCGAGGGGAAGTCCCGTCCGAAATGCGAGAAGCATGCGGCATTCGCGCCGCGGAAGCCGTAGATCGCCTGGTTCGGGTCGCCGATCACGCAGAGGTTGCCGTCGGGCGCCACGAGCAGTCGCAGCAGCTTGTATTGCTGGTTGTCCACGTCCTGGAATTCGTCCACGCAGACGTGGCGGAAGCGCTCGCGCCATCGCGCGGCGATCTCCGCGTTCGTCTCCAGGATCTCGACCGGCAGGCAGACGAGATCGTCGAAGTCGACCCAGTTGCGTTCCAGCGCCAGTCGGCGGCAGGCCGCGAGCGCCGCGGCAGTCTCGTCGTCCTCGGGCTTTTCGCCGGTGCGCTTGAGCATCGAGACGGTCTTCAGGAGCCGCGCGGCCTTGCTTTCGGTCACGCCCCGGTCGACGGCGAGCGCGGCAGCGCGTTCGCGCTCGTCGGCGACGCGGAAATCCGGCTCGAGACCGATCGCCTCGCCGTCGGCGCGCAGGAACGCCAGCCCCAGGGAATGGAAGGTGTGAACCTGGCAATCTTCTGCGCCGTTCGGAGCGAGCGCGGACAACCGTTCCCGCAATTCCTCCGCCGTGCGGCGCGTGAAGGTGATGGCGAGGCAGGAGGCCGCGGGCACGCCGCGCTCCAGCACGAGATGGGCGATGCGGTGGGTGATCATGCGCGTCTTGCCCGAGCCGGGACCTGCCGCCACGACGAGCGGGCCGTCCACTGCTTCGGCCGCGCAAGCCTGATCCGCGTCGAGCGCGGCGAGCACGCCGCTGCGACCGGAGGAGGCGCGCACCGCCGGCACGGGGGCGGGCGGCGCCTGCGTTTCGGCTGCCGCCGGTGCGGGCTTGCTCTTGGCGCGAGCGCGCCGTTGCAGGGGCGCGTCGAACAGCAGCCCGCCCTGGGTCAGGCGATCGAGCTCGCCTTGTTCGAACAGGCGAATCACGCCGTACTGGCCGTCATAGCCCGCCTGCCGGATCACGGTGCCGGCGCGCAGTCGATTCACTGCTTCGCCGAGCAACGGGTTGATCCGCCTGATGTCCTCGACGGGCACGTCTTCCAGCACGGTGAAATCCGAGCCCAACTTGGCAGTGGTACGGTCATAGGCCTGCGTGACGCCTTGCGAGGCCACACCGCCGCCCACGATCTCGGACAGGATCTCGGGCAGCGGAACCAGGCTCGTTACCGCGCCGGCAGTCGGCGGCGGCGTCACGTCGGCGTCGTTGCGGTCTGCCAGCTTCTCCACGCGGTGCGCGACGCCCACGGTGACGCGGTTGCCGCATACCGGGCAGCGCCCCTCGTGGGCGAGGGTCTCGGCCGGATCGAAGCGCACGCCGCAGGCACGGTGCCCATCCAGATGATATTTCCCTTCCTCGGGAAAGAATTCCACCGTGCCTTCGTAGCCCTCGCCGGTTTCCAGCGCACGTCGGATGGCGAAGAAATCGGGTTCGCAGGAGAAGCGCGTCGCCTCCCGGCCGAGCTTGCCGGGCGAATGCGCATCGGAATTGGAGATCAGGCGATAGCGGTCAAGGGAGGAGACACGCCAGTTCATCGCCGGATCGGAAGACAGGCCCGTTTCGACCGCGAAGATGTGGCCGCACAGGTCGTCATAGCACTCGTGAACGGAATCGAAGCCGGACTGCGAGCCGAGCGCGGAGAACCACGGCGTCCAGATGTGCGCAGGAACGAGATAGGAGTCGGGTCCGGACTGCAAGGCCACTTCCAGGAGATCGCGCGAATCGAGACCCAGGATGGGCCGTCCGTCCGCAGCGATGTTGCCGATGCGCGCGAGACTGGCCGCGAGCCGGTCGGCCGTGGCGAAATCGGGCACGTAGATCAGGTGATGGACCTTGCGTGTGCGCTCGCCCTTCTTGTAGATGGTCGAGATCTCCGTGGACAGCATGAAGCGTACCGGCGTGCGGCAGGCGGGCGGCAGCGTCTTCCAGACCTCGGCCTCGAGCTCCGGTCTCAAGGCGAACAGGCCGTTGCCCGCGGGCTTCAACTTGTCCTTCATCTCCGCGAGCCAGGCCGGATGCACGCAATCGCCGGTGCCGACCACCGCGATGCCCTTGCGGGCCGCCCACCACGCGAGATGTTCGAGGTCCAGGTCGCGGCTGGTTGCCCGGGAATACTTGGAATGGATGTGCAGATCGGCGTGAAATTGCATCTACGAAGGTCCACTCGACCGAAGGTTCTTCACGGGTGAAGCATCACACGGATGCATCATATCGGTGAGGTCGTCATGCGTACCGTGGTTTTCATTGCGGCAGGACTGGTGCCGGCCGTCGCGCTGCTGCGGCTGGCTCCGGCTTCGTATCGCACGCTGGCCTGGGAGCTGCGGTGGCCGCGTCATTGAAGCCCGCCGGCGGCGCCGTGGTCGAGGCCGCGACGCCCGATCCGGCGCTGATCGCGCTCGCTTCCACGCTGCCGCCGGCGCTGCGCCTGGGCACCTCGTCGTGGAACTATCCCGGCTGGGTCGGTACGGTATGGGATCGTGAATACCCGGAAGCGAAGCTGTCCCGGTACGGGCTGGCGGCTTACGCGCGGCATCCGCTGTTTCGCACGGTCAGCCTCGACCGCGGCTTCTATCGGCCGCTGACCGCCGTGCAGTTCGCGGCATACGCGGCGCAGGTGCCGGAGGATTTCCGCTTCGTGGTCAAGGCGCCGAGCCTGGTGACGGATGCGATGCTGCGCGACGAAGCCGGGCACGGCATGCAGGCCAACGCCAGTTTTCTCGATGTCGACTCGACGTTGCGCAGTTTCGTCGAGCCCGCAGCGTCGGGCCTGGGAAGGAAGCTCGGCGCGCTGGTGTTCCAGATCAGCCCGCTGCCGCCGAGGTTGCTGGCACGGATGCCCGATCTGATCGCACGCCTGCACGCCTTGCTGCGTGCCGTGCCGGACCTGCGCGCCGCGGCGCCCGATGGCGTGCTCGCCGTGGAGGTGCGCGATCCGCAATGGCTGACGCCGGACTTCATCCGGGCGCTGCGCGATACCGGCGCGACCTACTGCATGGGCCTGCACGCCAAGATGCCGCGCATCGCCGAGCAGTTGCCGATCCTGCGCGCGCTTTGGCCCGGGCCGCTGGTCTGCCGCTGGAATCTCAACCCGTTGCACGGCGCATTCGGCTACGAAAAGGCGCGCCGGCAATATGCGCCGTTCGACCGGCTGGTCGACCCCGACGTGGAAACGCGCACCGCACTGGCGCGCGTGATTGCCGGTACCGTCGGGGCAGGCCGGAATGCCTACGTGACGCTCAGCAACAAGGCCGAGGGCAGCGCGCCGCTGTCGGTGCTCGCGCTGGCGCAGGCCATCCGCGCGCTGCGGCACTGACTTTTCCGCCTATTCGCCGCGAAGCGAGTCGGCGCTGCGTCGGCCGGCGGCTCGACGCCGGTGCCGCCAGGGCAGGTGCCATCCGCTGAACAGCCCGCGGTTGTTCAAGGACTCGAAGATCTGGTCCGGCCCTTCGGGATCGAGGATCTCGTTGTCCGCGAGCCACTCCTCGGCGGCGTTCAGCTCCGGCAACTCGTAGGGCACCAGCGTCCGACCCGGCCCTCGCAGCGCCTCGATCGTCGCGATCAGCGAGCGTTTCTCGCGCAGCCCGGCAGCGATTTCCTTCGGCTCGACGCCGAGATGTTCGGCGATCAGGTCGTTGCGGAGGGCCGCGATCGTCTCGCGGATGCGATCGTTGCCGGGCTCGTCAGCTGCCAGCACCACGTCGCACTCGGTGTCCAGCCGCAGCGAACGGTTGTTGAAGTTGGACGAGCCGACGCGCAGCCAGCCGTCGTCGACGATCACGACCTTGGCGTGCACGTAGATCGGCGTGCCGCCCGCCGTGCGCGGATGATAGAGGCGGAACCGCCCATGCCGGTCGAGGCGGCGCAGCGCCTGGACCAGGCGCGCGCGGGCGCTGTCCATGGCCAGGGGTTCCAGCCAACCTTCGGCCGTCACCGGATTGACGATGACGATCTCCGGGCCGTCCTCCTCCAGCAGGCGCTGGGCGATGGCGCGGGCGATCTTGCGCGAGGCGAAGTACTGGCTCTCGGCATAGATCAGCTGCCTGGCTCGCGCGATCAAGTCGAGATAGGCCTGTTCGATCTCGTGGATCGGTTCGACGTCCTTCATCTCGGGACGGGTTCTGGCGATCCCCAGCCGGACCTTCTCGAAGGTAGGCTTCAGCTCCATCGGCCAGCAGTCCCCGCGCTCGACCACGGGCGGCAGCCGCTGGCCGGTCGCCGCCAGCCAGCGCTCTCGCGCGAGGTCGCCCATGGCGCGCGCGGCCGCGCCGTCGAAGCCGCTGGTTGCGTCGTGCCAGGGATCGTAGGGCTTGCCGTTCGGGCGCCGCCGCGCCGGTTCGTCGTCGGCGTGGCTACGCCGGTCCCAGCGTTCGCTGGTGATGTCGATTCCGCCGCAGAAAGCCAGGCAGTCGTCGATCACGATGATCTTCTGATGATGCGATCCGGCCACCGGATGAGCGCCGTCCAGCTTCAGCGTGATCCGGGGGTGCGCTTTCCAGCGCAGGACGGTCAGCAGCGTGCTGCCACGGAACATCGCCTTGAACGCGCCCGTGTCCCAGCGCAGCAGCCGGATCTCCAGCGCCGGCGTGCGTCGCGCCAGCCAGAGGAAGAAGTCGCCGAGCTTTTCCGGACCTTCGCCGCCTTTGTCTCCCAGCGGGATGCGGGCGTCGAAATCCCAGCCGATCAGGAGGAGGTGCCTGCGGGCCTGGAGCATGGCGGCGCGCGCCACCGCGAAGTAGTCGGCGGCATCGACGATGAAGGCGAAGCGGCCGGCTTCCTCGATCCGCCAGCAATTGCCGCCGGGCTGCAGCAGCGGCGCCGCCTCGTCGACTTTGACCGTGGATTCTGCCACCCTGTTCACCTCCGCCCCGACACGCCGCAGTCCGCGACGTGCGCCATGTTCCCGACGACAGGCCAAGACGGGCCTCGTCCGTTTCCAGCACCATAGCCCGCTCGCCCTTGCTCGCGCCAGCCTGGCTCGATGCCGGCGGGTCGCCGGCGGTCTCCGCGAGGCGTTTTCCAGGCGGCATGTCGCCGTCGGCTCCGGTGACATGTCCGTCCGTTCATGACCTCCCGGGTAATCGCCGCCGGATCCCGATGGCTGCAGGATGACGCTTACCGGCAGCGCAGTTGCTGCCCGCAAGGCGCTGCTCGTGCCCTGCGTGCTCGAGCTGCCGGCGGGCCGCGTGTCGATGTTCACCACGCTCACCACCTTCGGAACGCCGCGCGACATCACGCTCGAAGAATTGTGCGTGGAGCTCTTCTATCCGTCCGACGCCGACAGCGCGGCGTTGCTGCGGGCGATGGGCGCCTGACGCGTTCGGCTCAGCCTCTCAGCGTCCGGTTGAACAGGTCGATCGTGCGCTGCCACGCGAGCCTGGCGGCCTCGGCATTGAAGCGCGGCGTGGTGTCGTTGTTGAACGCGTGCTCGGTGTTCGGGTAGACGAAGGCCTCGTAGCGCACGCCCGCCGCCCTCAGCGCCGCTTCGTATGCCGGCCAGCCGGCGTTGATCCGTTCGTCGTTGCTCGCGTAGTGGATCTGCATCTCGGCCTTGATGTTCGGCACGTCCGCGGCCGCGGGCGCCGAGCCGTAGAACGGTACCGCGGCGCGCAGCTCGGGCAGCCGCGTGGCGAGCAGGTTCGCGATGCCGCCGCCGTAGCAGAAGCCGACCACGCCGATGCGGCCGTTGACCGCGGCATGCGACCGCAGCAGCGCCGCCGCGGCGATGAAGTCCTCGCGCGTCTTCGTCTGGTCGAGCTGCCCGAACAGGGCGCGTGCCTTGTCTTCGTCGCCGGGATAGCCGCCCAGCAGGAACAGCGCATCGGGCGCGAACGCGACGAAGTCGGCGAGCGCCAGACGGCGCGCGATGTCCTCGATGTGCGGGTTCAGCCCGCGGTTCTCGTGGATCACGAGCACGCCGGGAAGCCTGCCGCCGGCAGCCGCTGGCCGGACCAGGTAGCCGCGCCCCTTGCCGTAGCCCTTCGGCGATTCGAATTCGACCGATCCGGCGCGGATGCGCGGGTCGTCGGGCGGCACCTGCTGCGCCTGGGCGAAGCGCGGCGACAGCGCGTCGAGCAGCGCGGCCGCGCTGATGCCGGCGGTCGCGTACCGGC
This sequence comes from Burkholderiaceae bacterium, assembly GCA_023383035.1. Classification (GTDB taxonomy): domain Bacteria; phylum Pseudomonadota; class Gammaproteobacteria; order Burkholderiales; family Burkholderiaceae_E; genus Zeimonas. The sequence continues at coordinate 7,376 of JAHDYE010000115.1, forward strand.
CTGCTCCCACGAGGAACTCGCGCCGCGAGATGTCGCCATGGACGTATCGATCGAAGAGCCGCAGCACTTCGGGCGGAAAATCCTCGGCCCGCTTCAGCGGCAGCATGGGGCTCGAAGGGGGTGTCGCCTGCTGATCGGCCATCGGGTCTCCTCCTGAAGGGGCCGGGAGCCGCCTGCACCCGGACGGCTGGACCGGCAGGCGCAACTGCTCGATCTCGTCGAGGTTCGACAACCGTCGGCACCCGACGGACTTTCTTACAGGATTCCGGTGTCGTCGTGCGGCCTGGCTGATGCGGCAGTCAGGTCATCGCGATTCGCGCACGTCGGCGGCGTGAGTCGTTGCATGGCGCGTCTTCGGTCTGTCCTGGATCAAGGAATCGCCTGGCAGTTCGATACGAAGATCGATGTATCGAAACAGCAGGCCGCGGCGTGTGTCCGGCGGCGACGGAGCAGGCATGAGCCGCGATACGAAACCGATTCCTCCCGGTCAGACGCTGGCCGACGAATTTCTGAAGCCGCTGGGCATGAGCATCTACCGGCTGGCGGAAGAGATCGGCGTATCCGCCCGCCATCTCGGCGAGATTCTCGCCGGAAGACGCGGCATCACTGCCGAAACCGATCTGCGGCTGTGCAGGTTCTTCGGGCTCTCGGACGGCTGGTGGCTGCATCTGCAGGCCGAGCACGACACCGAAGTGGCGCGTGCGGCGCTGGCGAAGAGCCTGGCGCGCATCAGGCCGTGGAAGGCGGAGGACAGGGCGTTCGTGCATTGATCCGGCGGCCGCGGCGGGAGCGCCGCGGCACCGCGCGCCACAGCACCCATGCGGCGCCCGCGAGGTAGGCCGCGCCGCCGGGAATCCACATCACGAGGCCGGCGAGCTGCTGGTCCCGCAGTTCGCGCGACTCCACGCCGTACAGCGGCTCGCGCGCGAACGTGAGCAGCGCACCGAGCAGGCCGGTGTGCATCATGGTGAACAGCAGCGCGAGCATCGCCTGCAGCGCGGCGCGGCGGCCCGAGCGCAACACCGACCACCAGAACAGCCACGCGCTGAACAGGAAGCAGGCATGCTCGATCACGTGCCAGAGCGGGTCGAGCACCGCCGCCATGTAGGGTCGCGGCGCATGCCAGACCCAGATCGCGGCGGCGTGCAGCGCCGCGCAGGCCATCGGATGGCGGCCGCATCGCAGCAGCGTCCGCCACAGCAGATCCAGCGTGGAGCCGAGCGCCGCGCGCCACTGCGCCAGCGGCGCCGCCAGCACGACCAGCGGCGCCACGACGACGATCAGCAACATGTGCTGCGTCATGTGCATCGCGGTGCTCGATGCCGACCACGCGTCGAACGGACCGAACAGCGCGATGCCGGCGATCAGCATCGCCGCATGCAGCGTCAGCCCGCGTGCGAGGCGCGGCCGCACGCGTGCCGCACCGATGGTGTAGCCGATCCACGCCGCTGCGTACAGCGCCTGCGCCAGCCATAGCGGCGCGGTGGCGGCCACGCCGTCGTGTGCCCCCGCACCGGGCGCAGCGGCGAGCGCGACCGTGGCAAGGACGACGCGCATCACAGACATGGCGGCAGCACCAGCAGTGGCAGCGCGACGAAGGCGGTCGAGACGGCTGCCGTCGCGTACAGCGCCGCGCCGAGTCCGGCGATGAAGCGCCGGGCATCATTGGGTGGCATCGATGATGCGTTGCGCGATGCACCCCGGCAGCGCCACGCCAGCCGCAGCAGCAGCGCCAGCGTCGCCAGCGTGAACAGCAGCAGGATGCCGTTGACGAGGTTCCACGCACCGGGCCCGGCCAGCGGCGGCGCGAGCGCGCAGGCCACCGACGTGCCGCCGTACACGACGACGAACCAGACCGCCCACACCGACAGCCCCAGCACCAGCTGCAGCGGGTGATGCGCGGGCACGCGCCTCATCGCCCGGCTCCGAAGGCCGCCGGCAGCAGGCCGAACGCGAACCACGCGAGCAGCGTTGCGCCCGCGACGAACGACCACAGCCAGGCGACCACGCCCGGTTCGTACGGTGCGTGCACGCCGACGAGGCCGCGCCGTATACGCCAGGCCTGCAGCGCGGCCAGCAGCGTCGCCAGTGCGCCGTGCAGCAGCAGGAACCCGAGCAGGAACACCAGCATCGCGTCGTGCGCGTTGAGCGTCGGTTGCAGCGGCGCATCGCGCAGCGCAAGCACCAGCGCGACGCTGCCCGCCAGGCCGCTCGCGGCTGCGAGCCACGGCAGGGCAGCCAGTCCGCGTGACTCGCCGCGCTTCAGACGCCGTACTGCCCGCCGCAACGCCAGCCAGCCGGCGGCGAAGGCCGCGGCCGCACCCGGCAGGCTCCACGCGGCCAGCGGCGAGCCGGAGGGAGGCTGCCAGCCCGGCGCCACGGTCCACAGGAACAGCCAGGCGAAGACCAGCGAACCGTACAGCGCGGCGTCCGCGAGCATCGTCAGGCCCATGCCCCACAGCCCCGGTCCGTCGAACGTGTGCGAGTGCAACGCGAGTCCCGCGGGCGGGTCGCGTCCTTCACCCGCGGCGGCGGCGGGCTCGGCGCCGTGCTCCCAGGACCAGCGCAGCAGCACCACGGCGGCGACAAGCGCGAGCACGAGCGCCGCGTCGTAGCGCTTCGCGAGCAGCAACATGCACAGCCCGGCGAGCGCCAGCGCGGCGAGCAGCGGCAGCCAGCTGTTGCCGGGCAGGTGGATCACTTCGCGCGGCCGGCCGCTGACCGGGTCGCTGCCGAGCGTCTCGCGCCGCCCGTGCGCGGCGTGCGGCAGCGCATGGCGGCCTTCGGGGATGGTGTGCAGCAGCTGCGGCTTCTCCCACAGCGGATGGCGGGTGGCCAGGCGCGGCAGGCTGGCGAAGTTGTACGATTTCGGCGGCATGCCGCTCGCCCACTCGAGCGTATCGGCTTGCCACGGATCGGGCGGCGCCTTGCGGCCGAAGCGCCCGTGCAGCGCGAGGTCGAGCAGCACCGCGGCGATGCCGAAGGCCATCACGAAGCCGAATATCGAGGACAGCAGGTTGGGACCGTCCCAGCCCAGTCCGGGCTCGTAGGTGTACACGCGGCGCGGCATGCCGAGCAGGCCGCTCCAGTGCATCACGAGGAACGTGCCGTTGAAGCCGACGAAGGTGAGCCAGAAGCCGACTCGGGACAGCCGCTGCGACGGCATCCGGCCGCTGAACAGCGGCAGCCAGTGGTACAGGCCCGCGGCCAGCGGAAACAGCATGCCGCCCACCAGCACGTAGTGGAAATGCGCGACGACGAACTGCGTGTCGTGCACCTGCCAGTCGAACGGCACGAAGGCCAGCATCACGCCGGTGAGCCCGCCGACGACGAAGATGAACAGGAAGCCGCCCAGCCACAGCATCGGCGGGCTCCACACCGGTCGTCCGGCCCACAGCGTGGCGATCCAGGCGAACAGCTGGATACCGGTGGGCACCGCCACCAGCATGCTGGCGGCGGAGAAGAACGCTTGCGCCATGGCCGGGATGCCGACCGTGAACATGTGGTGCACCCACAGCCCGAAGCTGATGAAGCCGGTCGCGATCAGCGACAGCACCACCCATTCGTAGCCCACCAGCGGACGGCGCGCGTACACCGGCACCAGCGTCGATACCACGCCCGCGGCCGGCAGGAAGATGATGTAGACCTCCGGATGGCCGAACAGCCAGAACAGGTGCT
>JAHDYE010000116.1 GCA_023383035.1 Burkholderiaceae bacterium
ATCGCCGGCGGTGCCGATGTGATCCTGCTCGACGAGCCGACCGCCGGCATGAGCCGTTCCGAGAGCGACCGCGCGGTCGAGCTGATCCGGCGCATCACCGAAGGCCGCACGCTGGTGATGGTCGAGCACGACATGAGCGTGGTGTTCGGCCTGGCCGACCGCATCTCGGTGCTCGTCTACGGCGAGGTGATCGCCACCGGCACGCCGGCGGCCATTCGTGCCGATCGCGCCGTCCAGCAAGCCTACCTGGGCACGACGGGCGCCGAAGGCTGAGAAGACGACCATCATGTCCGCAGCGATGCTCGAAGTGGCGAACCTGCATGCCTACTACGGCAAGAGCCACGTGCTGCACGGCGTCGACCTGAACGTGGGCCGCGGCGAGATCGTCAGCCTGCTCGGACGCAACGGTGCGGGGCGCTCGACCACCGTGAAGGCGATCATGGGCCTGGTGCAGGGCACGGGCAGCGTGCGCCTGGACGGCGAGCAGCTGCTCGGCCTGAAGCCGTTCCGGATCGCCCACAACGGGGTGGGCTACGTCCCCGAGGCGCGCGACGTCTTCCCCACGCTGACCGTCGAGCAGAACCTGCTGCTCGGCATGAAGGGGCGCAAGCCGGGGCGCTGGCGCTTCGAGGACATGTACCGCATGTTCCCGCCGCTGCGCGAGCGGCGGCACACCCAGGCCGGCGTGCTCTCGGGCGGCGAGCAGCAGATGCTGACGCTGTGCCGCACGCTGATGGGCGATCCGCGCCTGGTGATGATCGACGAGCCCACCGAGGGCCTGGCGCCGAAGCTGGTCGAGCTGGTGGCCGGCTACCTCGACGCGCTGAAGCGCCACGGCGTCTCGGTGCTGCTGGTCGAGCAGAAGCTGGCGATCGCGATGCGCATCTCGCAGCGCGTCTACGTGATGGGCCACGGGCAGATCGTGTTCGAAGGCACGCCGCAGCAGCTGCGCGGGAACGCGCGCGTGCGCAGCGAGTGGCTCGAGGTGTGACGTTCGGCGCCCGCGTTGCCCGGCTGCCGGCGCGAGCGCGGGCCGCCTACAGCGGCGCGCCGGCGGCCTCGACGGCGGGTGCCTCGCACTTCGGCAGCAGGCCCGGCACGGTGATCGAGCCGCGTACGAGCAGCGTGTCGAAATGTTGCGCCGGCATGGGGCGGGCGAACAGGTAGCCCTGCTGGCAGGTGCAGCCGTACTGCGCCAGGAACGCCGCCTGCGACACGGTCTCGACGCCTTCGGCCACGACCTGCAGGCCGAACTCCCGGCCGAGCGCGATGATCGAACGCGCGATCGCGCCGTCGCGTTCGCCGCGCCACGCTTCGGTGACGAACGAACGATCGATCTTCAGCTCGTGGATCGGAAACCGCTTCAGGTAGCTCAGCGAGGAGAAGCCGGTGCCGAAGTCGTCCAGCGACAGCGTGAAGCCGCGGTCGCGCAGCTGCTGCAGGCGCTGCACGGCCAGCGGCACGTCGGTCATCAGCAGCGATTCGGTCACTTCGAGCGTCAGGCACGAGGGCTCGAGCCGGTGACGCTGCAGCAGCCGGTCGAGCTGTTCGTGCAGGCCCTCGCGCAGGAAGCTCGGACTGGCCAGATTGACCGAAACGGGCAGCGTCCGCAGGCCGGCATCGGCGCGCCGGCGCAGGTCGGCGCAGGCCGTGTCGAGCACCCAGTCGGTCAGCGGCACGATGAGGCCGCATTCCTCGGCCAGCGGAATGAACTCGCCGGGCGGCACCAGGCCGCGTTCGGGATGCTGCCAGCGCACCAGCGCTTCGGCGCCGACCACGCGCCCGCTGGCGGCATCGACCTTGGGCTGATAGTACAGGCGCAGCTGGCCGTCGCCGATGGCGCGCCGCAACTCGCTTTCGCGCGTCAGCCGCATGCTCGCCGAGGCGTTCATCGCTTCGTCGAAGAAGCGCTGCTGCGCGCGCCCGGCTGCCTTGGCGGCGTAGGCGGCCTGCTCGGCGCAATGGGTCAGCGCCTTCGGTTCGCTGGCGTCGCGCGGATACATCGCGATGCCGATGCTGGCCGTCAGCGTGAGCTCGCGGCCGTCCGCGACGATCGGCATCGATATCGCGGCCATCAACCGCTCGGCGACCAACGAGGCCTGGCGATCGCTGCCCACTTCCACCAGCAGCAGCGTGAAGGCGTTCGCGCCCACCCGCGCGATGCAGGTCTCGGCGCCGTGGCCGACCGAGGCCAGGTCGGCGCTGCGCACCGAGGCCTGCAGGCGCTCGGCCAGCAGCCTGAGCACGCGGTCGCCCTCGTTGCGACCGAGCGCGTCGTTGACCGACTTGAAGCGGTCGATGTCCACGTGCAGCAGCGCGCAGCTGCTGCCGAGCCGCGCCGCCCGCTCGAGCGTGGGGGCCGCGAGCTCGATGAAGAACTTGCGGTTCGGCAGGCCGCTGACGGCGTCGAAATGGGCGAGGTGGCTGATGCGCCGTTCGGCTTCGACGCGCTCGGTGATGTCCTGCGTGATGCCTTCCACCGCCACCTGCCGGCCGGCGGCATCGAGAACCGGCTGGGCCTGCTCGAACACCGTGCGTTCGGCGCCGTCGAAGCGTTCGATGCGGAAGTTCAGCCGGTACGGCGTGCCCTCGCGCATCGCGGCCTGGCGCGCCGCCTGTACCGTCGGGCGATCGTCCGCGTTGATCCGTTCGACGAAGGCATCGGGGCGCAGCCCGGTGGCGGCGCGTGCCGGTGCCCCGAAGATCGCCGCCAACTCGGCCGAGCAGCTCATGCGCTCGCCGTCGGCGGCGATTTCCCAGCTGCCCATCCGCGCGATGCGCTGGGCGCGCTCGAGCCGTTCGCGGTTGCGCACCGCCGACTCCGCCGCCGCGGCCGCGCGCAGCGCGTAGCGCACGCGCTGCGCCAGCAGCGTCCAGTTGATCGGCTTGGCGATGAAGTCGGTGGCGCCGGCCTGGTACGCCTGCTCGATCGACTCCGTGTCGTTCAGGCCGGTGAGCATCAGGATCGGCAGGCTCGCGCCGTGCGGCGTGGCGCGCATGCGTCGGCACGTTTCGTAACCGTCGACGCCGGGCATCATCACATCCAGCAGCACGAGCCCGAAACGCGCCGACGAGAACGCCGCCAGCGCCTGTTCTCCGCTGTCGACGGCGCTTACCTCGAAGCCGGCATGGCGCAGGGTGCGCGTTGCCATGCCGCGCAGCAGCGGATCGTCGTCGACCACCAGCAGGTGGACCGGAGGGTCGTGAGCGGGCATCACGGCGGCACTCCTGTGGCAGCGGGTTCGACGAGCGTCGACGACACCGTCGCATCGGGCACGGGCGCGGCAGGCGCCGCGCAGGCGCTGCCGCGCCGCGGTGGCGCATCGTGCCCGCCCGGGCACAGCCAGCGCTCGATCGTGCGCGCCAGGCCGGCCGCGTCGACCGGCTTGGTCAGGAAGTCGTTCATGCCGGCGGCAAGGCAGGCGTCACGGTCTTCGGCAAACGCGTTGGCGGTCAGCGCCACGATCGGCAGCCGACCGGCGTCGGGGCCGGCTTCGCCTGCGCGCACGCGGCGCGTGACTTCCAACCCGTCCATGTCGGGCATCTGCCAGTCCATCAGCACCAGGTCGAAACGCTGCTCGCGCAGCACGGCCAGCGCCGAAGCGCCGCAGCACGGCCAGCGCCGAAGCGCCGCAGCCGGCCGCCGTGGGCTGGTAGCCGGCGTGCTGCAGCAACCGGCAGACGATGGTCCGGTTCAGCGCATCGTCTTCCACCACCAGCACGCGGGCTGCGCGCCGCGCGCCGGCTTCGGGCGGCGCCGCGCCGGCCGGTTGCGGCGGCACCGGCAGCGGTGCCACCGGCGAGCGCGATGCGATCGGCAGCGGCAACTCGAGCGTGAAGCAGGTTCCCCGGCCGACTTCGCTGCGCACGCTCACGTGTCCGCCCATGGCCCGAACCACCTGCTGCACGATGGCCAGGCCCAGGCCGCTGCCGCCGTAGCGCCGGTCGGCGCCTTCGTCGGCCTGGCGAAACGGCTCGAAGACATGCGGCAATGCGGCGCTGTCGATGCCCACGCCGCTGTCTGCGATCTCGATGCGCACGCCGTCGCCGCCCTCGGCGCGCCGTACGCGTACCGTCACTTCGCCGCGCGACGTGAACTTGACCGCATTGCCCAGCAGGTTCAACAGGACCTGGCGCAGCCGCGCCTCGTCGCCGCGGCGCCAGACCGGCAAGTCGGGGTCGACCGCGCACATCGTGCGCAGCCCCTTGGCATGCGCCGGCAGTGCCGCGGTGGTCATGGCGGCTTCCACGCACTCCCCGAGGTGGAAATCGTGCGCGCGCAACTTCAGCTCGCCGGCTTCGATGCGCGACAGATCCAGGATGTTCTCGATCAAGCCCAGCAGGTTGGTGCCGCTGCGCTGGATCGCCTCGACCAGGTGCAGGCGCCGGGCGGCGTCCTGCCCGTCGGCTTTCATCAGTTGCGCCGCGCCGATCACCGCGTTCAGCGGCGTACGCAGTTCGTGGCTCATGTTGGCGAGGAAGCGCGACTTGGCGCGCGAGGCCGACTCGGCGCGTTCGCGCGCGGCGTCGGCGTCGTTCAGCGACGCCGCCAGGCCGAGCTCGGCCTGGATCTGCGAGCGCACGGTGGCGTTGGCGCCGCGGCCGGTGGCCATCAGCGTCAGCAGACTGGCGCAGACGATCAACGCCGCCATCCTTTCGAGCTCGCCGCCGGTGGCGTACAGCGCCAGCGCCGTCGGCAGCAGCGCGGCGATCTGGAACGCCCACATCGCCGCCAGCTGCGCGCTCCACGAGGCGGTCGAGATCGCGGTGACCGCCAGCAGCGTCAAGGCGAGCAGGTACGATTCCGCATGTCCGGCGCTGCCGACGAGCATGACCGGTCCGAGCGACCAGGTCGCGCCGGCCATGGCCGCGCCGAGCACGAGCCTGCGGCGCCAGCGGGGATCACCCCGCGTGGCAGGGTCGCTGCGCAGGTAGGCACGCAGGCCCAGGTAGCGGATGCCCGAGGCCACCAGCAGCCCACCCGTCCACATCAGCAACGGCGCAGAAGGGAAGTGCCGCCACAGCAGCGCGCCGAACAGCGTCACCACCAGGGCCGTCATGACCAGGTTCAGGCTCAGGCGGCCATAAGCGAGGTGCAGCAGCTGGGCCTGCATCTGCGTCCCCTGCTCGCGCGCGCCGAACGCCGGCCCAGCGCCGTCTTCGTGTCCGAGCCGGTTCGTCATGGGCTGGCCTGCATGGTCGCGTGCATGGCGGCGTCGCGCTCCCAGGCGCGCCGCGCACGCGCGTGCGCCTCGCGCAGCGTCCCGATCCACTCGGGGCGTCCCGCATGCCCGCTGCGCAGCTCGTTTTCGAAGCGGCCGGCCAGCCCGGCCAGCGCCATGGCGCCCACCTGGGCGCTGCTCGACTTCAGCGTATGCATCTGGCGCAGCAGCACCTGCGCCTGTGCAGGTCCGGCGGACAATGCGACTTCGATCTGCGCCAACGCTTCGGTGCTGGTCTGCTCGTAGATCTGCAGCATCTCGTGCGCGAACTCGGGCGCCGAGCCGTCCGCCACCATCGGCAGCGCGGCCAGCACCTGCGGATCGAAGTCGGACGGCAGCGCATCGGGTGTCGCGGCGGGTACGGCGGTTTCCGCAGCGGCCGGCTCCAGGTGTCGGGCCAGCATCGCGGTCAACCCGCCGACGGTGACCGGCTTGGCGAGGTAGTCGTCCATTCCGGCGGCCAGGCAGGTCTCGCGGTCGCCCGACTGCGCATTGGCCGTCAGCGCGACGATCGGCAGCGACGGGCGTTCGGGATGTTCACGTTCCCGAGCGCGGATGCGCCGTGTGGCCTCGAAACCGTCCATTACCGGCATCTGGCAGTCCATCAGCACCAGATCGAATCGCTGTCGCTCGACCATCTCGACCGCTTCCAGTCCGTTGCCGGCCAGGCTCATCTGCACGCCGAGTCGGGCGAGCATCGCTCGCGCGACGTTCTGGTTGACCGGGTTGTCCTCCACCAGCAAGACGTTGCCGCGCAGCGTCGCGGCCGGGATCTTCGACGGCCGGGACCTCGCCGCCGGCGCGACCAGGCCATGTGCCAGCACCTCGTCGATCACGCGGCGCAGCTCGGCGCGGCGGATCGGCTTGTTGACCGAGCGCAGGATGCCGGCGTGCTCACGCGTGCTTCGATCGACGTCGAGATAGGTCGAGGCGAGCATCATCAGGCGCGTCTTCGCCAGCTGCGGGCGCGCCTGGATCGTCTGGGCCAGTTGCAGCCCGTTCATCTCCGGCATGTGCATGTCGAGCACGGCCAGATCGAAGGGTTCGCCGGCCTCGACGGCCTCGCTCATCCGCGCGAGCGCCTGCTCGCCGCTCTCGGCACACACCACGCGCATGCGCCAGCCTTCCATCTGCTGCGACAGGATGTAGCGGTTGGTCCGGTTGTCGTCGACCACCAGCACGCGTACGCCGGCCAGCAGGCCGTCGGGCCGCGCCGCGGCCGGGGTCGCGCTCGCCCGCGGCAGGCACAGGTCGATCAGGAACGTCGAGCCCAGCCCCGGCGTGCTCTCGACGCGGATCGAACCGCCCATCAGATCGAGCAGGCGTCGGCAGATCGCCAGGCCGAGGCCGGTGCCGCCGTAGCGGCGCGTGGTCGAGCTGTCGGCCTGCGAGAAGTGATCGAAGATCCGTTCCTGCACCGCTTCGGCAATGCCGATGCCGGTATCCTTCACGGCGATCCGCAGCGCCGTGCGCTCGCCGTCCTGCGCCAGCACCTCGACCCGCACCACGATCTCGCCCTGCTCGGTGAACTTGATCGCGTTGCCGATCAGGTTGGCGATGACCTGGCGCAGCCGGAACGGATCGCCGCGCAGCGCCAGCGGCGCGTGCGGGGGAACGCAGTGCGCGGCGAGCTCCAGGCCCTTGCTCTCGGCCTGACGCGCGAACATGGCGAGCGCGTCCTCGATGACCTCGACCAGATCGAAGTCGACCGACTCGAGCTGCATGTGCCCCGATTCGATCTTCGAATAATCCAGGATGTCGTTGATCACCCCCAGCAGGTGCTGGCCCGAGACCTGGACGGCTTCGGCCCAGGCGCGCAGGTGCGGCGCGAGGTCGCTGCTGTCGAGCAGCAGCTCGTTCATGCCGAGCACGCCGTTCATCGGGGTGCGGATCTCGTGGCTCATCGTCGCCAGGAACTCGCTCTTGGCCTGGCTGGCGGCCTCCGCGGCCTCCTTGGCCGAGCGCAGCTCCGCCGTCCTGGCGGCCACTTCCTCCTCGAGGTGATCGCGGTGGGCCGCCAGCGTGGCGTCGCGTTCCTGGATCTGTCGCAGCATCGCGTTGAAGCCGTTGCCGAGCGCGTCGATCTCGGCGATGCCGCTGGCGTCGACCCGCAGCCGGTAGTCGGTTTCGTTCGAGACGCGTTCCATCAGGCGTCCGAGCTGCTTCAGCGGCCGCAGCACCGAGGCGTTGAGCGCCCGGAGCAACGCACGGTTCGTCAGCAGCGCCAGCAGCGCAGCGCCGAGCGTCGCCAGCATCTGCCACAGGGTCTGCCGGTACAGCGGCTCCAGCGACATGCTCATGCGCACCGTGCCCTGCGTCCTGCCCTCGAACAGCACCGGCTGCCGGACCTCGATGCCGGCCAGCGTCACCGACATGTCGTCGCCCACGCGCAGCAGCGGACGGCGACCCGAAGGCGCGGATCCGCCGGCGTGGTAGCGCGCCAGCACCTGGCCGTGGTTGGTGTACAGCGTGGCTTCGTCGAGCTGCGACAGGTTGCGCAGCGACTGCATCATTTCCCGCGCCGATCGGGTGTCCTCGAACATCAGTGCGGCGGCCGCGTTCTCCGCCAGCATCCTGGCCTGCAGTCGTGACGTGTTCATCAGGGCGACCAGGCCCAGCGCGAAGCTGCTGACGATGGCGATCGTCGCGACGATCGTGAGCGCCACTCCGAGCGTGATGCCGTTGATGCGGCGCAGCCGGCCACCCAGCGTCACGCCGGATGTCGCCGCGGGTGGCGGCAGGATGGACGGCATCGTCGTTTTCACTGGATCACCTCGGTGGCGAGGCGCAGCAACTTCGAGCTGAGCGTGAGACCCGCCATGCGCGCGGCCCGCAGATTGGCCTCGAACGTGACCCTGTCGCGTGCCACGCTCATGTTCAGCACCACGCCCTGGCTGCCGGCACCGGTCGTGTCGGCGACGGTGAGCACCGGGCTGGCGCGCACGACGTCGAGCAGGCGCGGCAGCTCGGAGATGGCGGAACGCGACAGGAAGACGATCTGGCAGCCGTCGAGCGGCTCGCCGATGCTCCTGCGATGCACCGTGACGCGGCGCCGGCCGACCTCGCGGCCTTCGAGCCCGCCGATCTCCGCCCCGAACGGATCCCGGCCGACCACGCACAGGCCGAGCGTGCCGCCCACTTCTTCGGGCCACTCGGTGAACAGCGCGAAGTTGTAGAGGATCGCCGCCTTGAGCCGGTATTCGGGAATGTCCTCGGCAACCGCCGCGGTCGCGAACGTCACGGTCGAACCGACCAGGCAAAGCGCGAGCCGCCGGCGCCACGAAGCGGGTCGATGGGAACGCGAGGAACGCATCGGAGTGCCGGCTTCAGAGACGGTAGAGCAGTCCGACGAGAACGCTGCGTCCGTCCTGTTCGAACGCGTTCTGCCAGTTGGTGTCGGCGCCCGGATGGGCGTGGCGCTTGTCGAACAGGTTGCGGATGCCCAGCGTCAGCTCCAGGCGTTTCGCCAGCGCGGTGGCGCCGAGGTGCAGGTGCGACAGCACATGGCCGCCCAGCCGCGTACCGTCGAGCGTCAGTCGCTCGCCGGTGTAGCGAAGTTCGTAGCCGAGGTACAGGCCGGCCGGCAGCGGCGCGGAGAAATTGAGCTTTCCCAGCCAGCGCGGCGAATTCGGCAGGGCGGCGCCGCCGGCATCGCTCACGTGCTGGCTCGACACGCTGGCGCGCAGGCGCATGCCGGAGTCCCAGGTCCTGTTCGCTGCCAGCTCCACGCCGCGGGCATCGATCCGGTCGCCAGAGCGATACTGCGGCAAGCCGCTCGCGGGGTCGATGCCGAGGACGATCAGGTCGTTCATGGCCCACCGATAGACCGAACCGGTGAGCAGAAGGTCGCGGCCGACACGGTGATCGGCGACGACTTCCAGCGTATCGACGCTTTCGCCCTTCAGCGACGGGTTGGCGAGCTGCGCCACGCCGTCCTCGTAATCGCGTTCGTAGGCGTTGGGCGCACGGTAGGCCCGCCCGTACAGCGCCTTGATCGAGGTGAGCGGTGCGGCCTGCCAGATCAATCCGGCGCGCGGGCTCGCCCGGGAGCCGGTCGAGCTGTTGCGGTCCACGCGCAGCCCTGCGGTAGCCGTCAGCGTGTCGGCCAGGCGCCACTCGTCCTGCACGTACACGCCGACGCGATGTCCCGGGCTGCGGATCAGGGCGTTGGCCGGTGCGGCGCGGTCCACGATGTGCTGGTCGACACGGGTGTTGTCCTGCGCCTCGATGCCCAGCATCAGCTTGTGCCCCACCCAGGCGGTCGACAGCAGGCGCAGCTCGATGCCGTGCCAGTCGCTGGCGGCCGGATAGGCGAACCAGCTTCCGGCATAGGAAAGCGAGCTGTCGTAACGATGCCGGCCCGCGAACAGGCGGCCCGAAAGCTGCAGCGTGTCGCCGGCGAAGCCGCGCTCGTACTGCAGTTGTGCGGAGGTGTGGCGCTCCTGCTGGTTCTGTCCCGGCACCAGCGGGTCGGAGAAATAGCCGCCGGTCGGATCGCTCTTGTGCCGGTTGCCGTGCACCAGATCGAACGACCAGGCGCCGCGAACGAGCCGCGCGAAGAACTCGTTGTCGCGCTCGCCATCCAGGCCGGCGGCCACGCCGGCGACGCCGGCCGTGCCGAAGTCGAGGAACCGGTCCTCGCCGTGGCTGCGCAGCGCCGATGCCGACAGCAGGACGTCCGTGCCGTCGTCGAACGATCTGCCCCAGCTGGCGCGCCGCTCGTGCTGCGACTGGGGGCGCTGGTACGAAACCGCCAGTTCCGCGCCGTCCAGATCGGCGCCGCGACGCGTGACGATGTTGACCACGCCGAACATGGCGTTCTGGCCGTACACCGCGCCGCCCGGCCCGGGCACGAACTCGATGCGCTCGACCAGCGCCAGATCGAGCGGGAACTCCCGCCCGACCACGCCGGTGTCGAAGATCGGGTCGTTGACGCGATTGCCGTTGATCGTGATCAGCACGCGCGTATTGAAGTCGCCCGGCAGGCCGAAGCCGCGCGTGCCGAGGTTGGTGTACTGGCGATCGTAGGTGAGGTGCACGCCGGGCAGGCTTGCCAGTGCCTCGTCGAGCGTGCGCCAGCCGAAAGCCTTGATCTCCTGGCGGGTGATCACGCTGACCGCCGCCGCGACCTCGCTCTGCTTCTGCCGGTATTTGGAAGCACCGACGATGCGCACGTCGAGCAGCGCTTCCAGGCTCAGCGCCGACAGGTCGGACGCATGGCCGGGCAGGGCGGCGCCCAGCCACGCGGCGAGCGCGACACCCGGCAGCCGCACGAAGCGGACACGGCGTGCCGGAGCTCGGTGGCGATCGGGGTGAAGGGGCATGGGAGGATCGGGGTCGGACGGCAATTGTCGGAGACGCGTGCGCCGCCGCCAGGGGTGCGAATCGCACCTTCGCTGTCCTGAATATCGTCGCCGGCCGCGCACACTTGAGCCGCCGTTGCCGCGCTGCGGCACCGCCCGTCCGATACGGCGGTGCGGTCGTCGGCGCACCTTCCGCGGCGCTGCACCGCGGGAGGCCGATGGCGCCGGGGTACACTTGCGCGGCAGGCCATGCCTCCCTGGAACGGGTTGCATACGGTAGAAATCGAACGAGCGTTCGCTTACGAACGCCCGCCATGGCAGCCTTCTGTCACAGCAATCGGGAATCCTCCATGAGCCAGGCGCACTACGCCACCCACGGCGAAATCGCAGTCATCACGATGGACAACCCGCCGGTCAACGGGCTGGGGCCCGCGTTGCGAACCGGCATCGTCGCGGGCGTGCGCCGCGCGCCGTCCGAGCCGGCGATCGCGGCGAGCGTTCTGACGGGCGCCGGCAAG
>JAHDYE010000117.1 GCA_023383035.1 Burkholderiaceae bacterium
GAAGGCGCCGAAGATGGTGAACATGATGATCAGCGTCGCCGAGACGTCGATCGCGGTGCCGAAGATGCCCTCGAGCGACATGTACATCACGCCGATCATGCTGGCCAGGTCGTAGCCGCGATGCGCCCAGTGGCCGGGCAGCCAGGGGCCGAGGAACGCGTAGGCGGCGAACAGCAGCACCACCGCGGGCATGATCCAGCCGGTGGAGCGCCGTGCCGCCTCGAGCACCAGCAGCACGAAGATCGCGCCGAACACCAGGTCGAGGCGGTCGGGCATCGTGCTGCGGTCCCAGAAGTCGTCGCCGCCCCACAGCATGTACGCGATCGTCGCCACGCCCAGCAGCGCGAGCACGACGTCGAACCACATCAGCCGGTTGCGCAGCCGGGCCGTGGCCGGGTAGATCAGGAACACCAGCAGCAGCATGAAGCCGACGTGCACCGGCCGCAGCGTCAGCGTCGGCACGATCGACACCGCCGCGTACAGGTGGAACAGCGACATCGCCACCAGCAGCGTGGTGATCAGCGCCTCCAGCACGCCGCCGAAGCGGCTGGCCGCGCCCTCCTCCTCCTCGATGAAACGTTCGGCCGCGCGCAGCCGCTCGTCGCTGATCTGGCCGGTCGGATCGGTCGGTTCGTCAGGGGTGGACATCGGATCGGTCCGTGCCGGCGCCGCGGTGCTTCATGGTCGGAGGACTGCCGCGCGGCCGCGCCCCGGAACGGACCGTCGCGCGCAGCGCACCCCGGTGCTTGCCGGGGCCGCGTGCGGCCGTGAGGCGCGCGGCGGTTCGCGCCGGACGCAGCGTGTCAGTGGGAGAACTTCACGCCGCGCTCTTCGAAGTACTTGCGCGCGCCCGGGTGGAACGGAATCGGCGAGCCCGACGCCTGCGCTTCCAGCGTGATGTTGCTCGCTTCGCGGTGCACGGC
The DNA here is from genome assembly GCA_023383035.1 of Burkholderiaceae bacterium. Classification (GTDB taxonomy): domain Bacteria; phylum Pseudomonadota; class Gammaproteobacteria; order Burkholderiales; family Burkholderiaceae_E; genus Zeimonas. Next base: position 924 of record JAHDYE010000117.1, read on the forward strand.
GACCAGCTCGTCCTTCTTCTCGATCAGCGTCTTGACGATCGTGTAGGCCATCTGCTCGCTCATCTTGCCGTCGGCCACCAGCAGGTTCCACACGTCGAGATTGGCGACGTCGGCGGTCTGCCCCTTGTAGGTGTTGGCCGGCGTCTTGCCCTTGACGTACAGCGGCCCCCACTTCTTGTTCATCGCGTCGGCGTACTGCGCGTGATCGAGCAGCTTGACGGTGATGCCGGGCGTGGTCGCCAGGTCGGTGATCGCCGCGGTCGGCAGGCCGCCGACCCAGATCAGGGCGTCGATCTTGCGGTCCTTGATGGCGTTGACGCCCTCGGCGACCGACAGCCGCTCGCGCTGGACGTCCTTGTCGATGCCGGCCGCTTCGAGCAGCCGCAGCGCCATGACTTCGGTGCCGCTGTTCGGCTCGCCGGTCGAGATGCGCTTGCCTTTCAGGTCGGTGACCTGCCTGATGCCGCTCGCCTCGGTGGTCACCACGTGCATCTTGTTCGGGTACAGCACCATCAGCGTGCGCGCCTCGACCTTGCGATCCTTGAACTTCGCCAGTCCGCTGACCGCGTCCCAGGCCGCATCGGCCATCGTGAAGCCGATGTCCTGCTTGCCCTGCCCGATCAGCTGCAGGTTGGCCACCGACGCGCCGGTGACTTCGGCCGTCGCTTCCCATCCCGGCACGTGCTTCGACAGGATCGCGGCCATGCCGCCGCCCATCGGATAGTAGACACCCCCGGTGCCGCCGGTGCCGATCGACAGGCGGGTGCTCTGCGCCGAAGCCAGTGCTGCCACGCCGAGCGCGGTGGCCACCAGAAATGCCTTCACGATGCTTTTCACGGTTCCTGCTCCTCCACAAGGCTGATCCGCAGATGATACGGCGCGCGCCGGTGTATGGCGCGCGCCCGGGCGCCGGGCTCAGGGAATCCCCGGACGCGGCAGCAGGCCCGCCCGGTATAATCGCGCGGTCCACAGCCCAGTCCGGCCCGACGCAGCGGCAGCCTGCGGGTCGACCCGATGAACGAATCCGAGCCTCGATGGCGTCGCCACGACGCCCTGTTCTTCCTGCCTGAACGCGCCGGGCGCATCGCCTGATGGAAATCGCGATCCTGCTGGCGCTGATCGTCCTGAACGGCCTGCTGGCGATGGCCGAGATCGCGCTGGTCACCGCCCGCAAGGCGCGCCTGCAGAAGCTGGTCGACGACGGCGACCGCTCCGCCGCGGTCGCGCTCGCGCTCGGCGCCGACCCCAACCGCTTCCTGTCCACGATCCAGATCGGCATCACGTCGATCGGCATCCTGAACGGCATCTTCGGCGAAGCGGCGCTCGCGGCCCCTTTCGCCGACTGGCTCGAGAGCTTCGGCGCGCAGCAGCCCTGGTCGGACTACGCCGCCACCGCGCTGGTGGTCGTGGTCGTCACCTACGTGTCGATCGTCGTCGGCGAACTGGTGCCCAAGCGCCTGGGCCAGATCAATCCGGAAGGCATCGCGCGGCTGGTGGCGCGCCCGATGACGCTGCTCGCGGCAATCTCCAAGCCGTTCGTGCGCCTGCTGTCGGTCTCCACCGAGGTGGTGCTGCGCGGCCTGGGCAGCGGCGGCAGCCACGTCCCCTCGGTGACCGAGGAAGAGATCCACGCGCTGCTGGCCGAGGGATCGGAATCCGGCGTCATCGAGCAGTCCGAGCACGCGATGGTGCGCAACGTGTTCCGGCTCGACGACCGCCAGATCTCTTCGCTGATGATCCCGCGCGCCGACATCGTCTGGCTCGACGTCGCCGACCCGCTGCCGGTGAACCTGGGCAAGGTCGCCGACACCGCGCATTCGCGCTTCCCGGTCTGTCGCAACGGCCTGAACGAAGTGCTCGGCTTCGTGCACACCAAGCAGCTGCTGGCGCAGTCGCTGCGCGGCGCGCCGATCGACCTGACGCAGGGCCTGCACGAGATGCTCTACGTGCCCGAGACGCTCACCGGCATGGAGCTGCTCGAGAACTTCCGCACCTCGAACACGCAGATCGCGCTGGTGATCGACGAGTACGGCGAGATCCAGGGCCTGGTCACGCTGCAGGACCTGCTGGAAGCGATCACCGGCGAGTTCGCCACCGGCAACGTCGACGACAGCTGGGCGTTCCAGCGCGACGACGGATCGTGGCTGCTCGACGGCCTGATCCCGATTCCCGAGCTCAAGGACCGGCTCGACCTGCGCAGCCTGCCCGACGAGGAACGCGAACGCTACCAGGCGCTCAGCGGCATGCTGATGCTGCTGCTCGGCCGCATGCCGCAGACCGGCGACGCCGTCACCTGGGCGAACTGGCGCTTCGAGGTGATCGACATGGACGGCAAGCGGGTCGACAAGGTGCTGGCCACCCGCATCCCGCTGGTCGAGGTTCCCGAGGACGGTCCCGCCCGATCCGAGGCATGATGAGGAATCTTTCGCCGGAGGGCGCTCGCATCGACGAGCATGCATCGATGGCCAGTATCCTGCGCACGCTCGCACGCCGCATCGCGGCCGCCGCCGCGATCGTCGCCGGCGTGCTGCTGGCGGTCGTGTTCGCGGTGCTCGCGCTCGCGGCAACGCTGACGATGGGCGTCGCCGTCTGGCTCGCCAGCCGTTTCGGACTGCGCGTATCGCGCCGTCCGCACGCTTCGCCCGGGCGCACCGACCGCGACGTGATCGACGTCGAGATGCGGGAGATCGAACCCGGCGGGCAGGCCAGCCAGCCCGGAACCTCGGGCGAGGACCCCCGAACTTCGAGCGAGGCCCCCGGAACCTCGGGCGAGGACAGCAAACGGGCGCAGCAGTGAGGGGAAACCCGCGGCAACCGCTCGGGACCTGCGGCGCCCTCTTACAATGCGGGGTTTTGGCGCGGCGACGAGTCACCGAACACCGCGGATCCGCCGGGTCGGCGCGTTTCGGCGGCCCCAGCCCCGGCGGAGCTCCTTCGCGCCGCTTGCAGATGGGACGGAGTCGATGCAAGCCTTACGGAGATTCTCCCGCGCCGTCGACTGGCTGAACGCCCAGGTCGGCAAGTACGTGATCTGGCTGATCTTCGCCGCCACGGTCATCAGCGCCCTGAACGCCATCGTGCGCAAGCTGTTCGACACCAGCTCGAACGCCTACCTCGAAGCCCAGTGGTATCTGTTCGCCTGGTCGTTCCTGGCGGCGGCCGGCTTCACGCTGCTGCATCGCGAGCACGTGCGCATCGACGTCGTCAACAGCCGCCTGCCCAAGACCGTGCGGGTGTGGATCGACATCATCGGCTACGCGCTGTTTCTGACGCCCATGTGCCTGGTGGTGCTGTACCTGGGCACACCGCAGGTGATCGACAAGCTGGTCTCGGGAGAAATGTCGGGCAACCCCGGCGGGCTGATCCGCTGGCCGGTATGGCTGGCGCTTCCCGTGGGCTTCACGCTCCTGCTGCTGCAGGGATGGTCGGAACTGATCAAGTGCATCGACTTCCTGCGCGGATCGGGCCCCGACCCCACCGAGAAACACGCCGCGAAGAGCGACGAGGAAGCACTCATCGAGGACCTGCGCCAGCACGGCACCGACAGCGGCAGCCCGTCCAGCGCGCCCGCCCGGGCGCACTGAACGCGACGAGCGCCTGCAATGGAATTCATCGCCGCCAACTACGCCCCGCTCATGTTCGGGGGCCTGGTCGTGTTCCTGATCCTCGGCTTTCCGGTTGCCTTCAGCCTGGCCGCCGCCGGGATGTTCTTCGGGCTGCTCGGCGTCGTGCTCGAGATCTTTCCGTCCTCCATCCTGACGGTGCTGCCGTTCCGCCTGATCGGGATCATGGCCAACGAGACGCTGCTGGCCGTGCCCTTCTTCACGCTGATGGGCCTGATCCTGGAGCGCAGCGGCATGGCCGAGGACCTGCTCGATTCGGTGGGCCAGGTGTTCGGCCCCCTGCGCGGCGGTCTGGCGCTGGCGGTCATCTTCGTCGGCGCCATGCTGGCTGCCACCACCGGGGTCGTGGCGGCCTCGGTGATCTCCATGGGCCTGATCTCCCTACCCATCATGCTGCGCTATGGCTACAGCCGCAGCCTGACCAGCGGAACGATCGCGGCCTCGGGCACGCTGGCGCAGATCATCCCACCGTCGCTGGTGCTCATCGTCCTGGCCGACCAGATGGGCAAGAGCGTGGGCGACATGTACCTGGGCGCCTTCGTTCCGGGCTTCGCACTGATGGGGTTGTACGTGCTGTGGGTGGTCGTCCTGGCCATCTTCAAGCCGGACATGGTGCCGGCGCTGCCTCCGGAGGCGCGCACGTTCCGGGAAGCCAACGGAAGTCACGGCTACCGTTCGCTCGCCGTGCTCGCCGCGCTGTCGAGCGCGGTGGCGGTGTTCCTCGGGCAGCACATGGAAGCGGTGCACACCTGGTGGCAGGGCGAACCGGTCGAGTTCGTGCCGACCGACGAAAAGATCGTGGTGGCCATGTGCGGCGGCGTGTTCGTCGCCTGGCTGATCGCCGTCGTCAACCGGGTGACCCGCCTGGGCCTGCTCTCCCGGCTGGCCGAACGCGTGACCTTCGTGCTGATTCCGCCGCTGCTGCTGATCTTCCTGGTCCTGGGAACGATCTTCCTGGGCGTGGCGACTCCGACCGAGGGCGGCGCAATGGGCGCCATGGGTGCGCTCTTCATGGCCCTGCTGCGGGGGCGCCTCAGCTGGCGGCTGCTCAAGCAGGCGCTGGCATCGACCACCCGGCTGTCCTCGTTCGTCATGTTCATCCTGATCGGCGCCACCCTCTTCAGCATGGTGTTCCAGGCGGCCGATGGACCGGTGTGGGTCGAGCACCTGATGAGCAAGCTGCCTGGCGGGCAACTGGGGTTCCTCATCTTCGTGAACGTCCTGGTGTTCCTGCTGGCGTTCTTCCTCGATTTCTTCGAGCTCGCGTTCATCGTGGTGCCGGTGCTCGCGCCGATCGCCGACAAGATGGGGATCGACCTGATCTGGTTCGGCGTGCTGCTGGCGGTCAACATGCAGACTTCGTTCATGCACCCGCCGTTCGGCTTCGCGCTGTTCTACCTGCGCTCGGTCGCTCCCGAGAAGCCCTATGTGGACCATGTCACGGGCAAGACCATGGAACCGGTCACGACGATGCAGATCTACAAGGGCGCCATTCCCTTCCTGATCCTTCAGTTGACCATGGTCGCGATACTGATCGCCTTCCCCGGCCTGGTCACCGGCAATCTCGACAAGAAGTCCGACGTCGACCTGGAGGCGGTCGGCACGCGCATGCTGCAGGAACTGGAAAACGCGCCCGGCTTCGACGCCGACGCGCCGACGCTGGGCGACGGTGAAGACGCCGAAGCGTCACCGCAGGAGAAGAGCGCGGACGACCCCGCGAAGGCCCTCGAGCAGTCGGTCGGGAAGCCGTAGCCCGGACGGGGAAATAAAAACCGCGGCCCCGGGCCGCGGCTCGTCGACTCGAGGGCGCCTGCGGCGCCCTCGGGCTTCGTCAGATCTTGACCGAAGCCATGGTCTGCATGAACTGCAGCTCGGAGACGCGGTTCCAGAGGATCTGGTCGCGCTGGAAGGCGCGCATGTCGTCGAAGATCTTCTTGAATTCCGGCGACTTGGCGCTGTGCTCCGCGTACACTTCCTGCGCCGCCTTGAAGCCGGCCTCGACCACGCTCTTGGGAAACGGCAGGAACTTGATGCCGCTGGCGACGATGCGCTTCAGGGCAGGCGGGTTGAGCGCGAGGTACTTGGTCGTGCCGTCGTTGTAGGCCACGGCCGCCGCCGCCCGCACGATGGCCTGGTTCTCGGGCGACAACTTGGCGAATGCCTTCTTGTTGATGAAGAAATCGAGGTCGGCGCCGCCTTCCCACCACGCGTTGTAGTAGTAGAACTTGGTCACCTTGTTGTAGCCGAGCCTCTCGTCATCGTACGGGCCGACGAATTCGGCTGCATCGAGCGTGCCTTTTTCCAGCGCCTGGTACACCTCGCCACCGGGCATGTTCTGCGCCACCACTCCCAGCTTGGCCATGGATTCGCCGAACACGCCGCCACCGAGGCGCATCTTCAGACCCTTGAGGTCCGCCGGCGACTTGATTTCCTTGCGATACCAGCCCCCCATCTGGGTGCCGGTGTTCAGCGCGCTCAGGGTAAAGAAGTTGTACTTGGCAAACAACTCGTCGAGCAGCTTGCGCCCGTTGCCCTGCTCCTTCCAGGCCAGGTTCTGGTTGGCGGTCAGGCCGAACGGCACCGCGCAGCTGAACACGAAGGACGGATCCTTGCCGGTGTAGTAGTACGCCGCCGTTTCCCCCATCTCGATCGAGTCGTTGGCCAGCGCATCGACGATGCCGAAAGCCGGAATCAGCTCGCCGGCCGGGTGTACCGACACTTCGAACTTGCCGCCCGAAAGAGCCTTGACGGTTTCGGAGAACTTCACCGCGCAGCCATGCAGGGTTTCCAGCGCCTTCGGAAAGCTCGTGGCAAGGCGCCAGCGCACTGCTTCCTGCGCGCGCACCGCCGGTGCCACGCCTGCGGCCAGGATGCCGGCCATCCCTGCATTCTTGATCACGGAACGTCGATCCATCGTGTGGTGCTCCAGTTTTCGTTGATGAAGGGCCACCCGCGTACGGCCCGGGGTAACCCCGATCATGTCCGCCAGGACATGCCGGAAGTGTAAACGGGAGCGCGGCCCCGGACGAGACGCTCGCCGGATCGACGACCCCGCACGCGGGTGCTCCGGTCAGCGCCGGCGCTTCGGCAGCAGATCGGTGCAAGTGCCCTCGAAGACTTCGGCAGCCTGCCCGATCGACTCGCCCAGCGTCGGATGCGGATGGATCGTGTGGCCGATGTCGGTGGCGTCGGCGCCCATCTCGATCGCCAGCGCGATCTCGCCGATCATGTCGCCGGCGTTCGTGCCGACGATCGCGCCGCCCACGACACGGTGCGTCTGCGCGTCGAACAGCAGCTTGGTGAAACCCTCGTCGCGTCCGTTGGCGATCGCCCGCGCGGAGGCCGCCCAGGGGAACACCGCTTTCTCGACGGCGATGCCTTGCGCGTTCGCCTCCTCCTCGGTGACGCCCGCCCAGGCGATCTCCGGATCGGTGTAGGCCACCGACGGAATCACGCGCGCGTCGAAGAAGCGCTTCTGCCCGGCCGCCGCTTCCGCGGCCACGTGGCCTTCGTGCACCGCCTTGTGCGCGAGCATCGGCTGGCCGACGATGTCGCCGATCGCGAAGATGTGCGGCACGTTGGTGCGCATCTGGCGATCGACCGCGATGAAGCCGCGTTCGTCGACCGCGATGCCGGCCTGCTCGGCGCCGATCCTGCGACCATTGGGCGCGCGTCCGACCGCGCTCAGCACCAGGTCGTAGCGTTGCGGCTCGGCCGGTGCGTTCTCGCCCTCGAACCAGACGGCGATGCCGTCGTCGCCGGCTTCGGCACGAACCGTCTTCGTGCGCAGCATGACCCGCTCGAAGCGCTTCTGGTTGTGCTTCTGCCATGTCTTGACCAGGTCGCGGTCGGCGCCGGCCATCAGTGCGTCGAGCATCTCGACCACGTCGATGCGCGCGCCCAGCGTGGAATAGACGGTGGCCATCTCCAGCCCGATGATGCCGCCGCCGATCACCAGCATCCGCTGCGGCACCGACGGCAGCTCGAGCGCGCCGGTGGAGTCGACGATGCGCGGATCCTCCGGCAGGAACGGCAGGCGCACCGGCAGCGAGCCGGCCGCGACGATCGCCTGCTCGAAGTGCACGATCTGCTTCTCGCCGGTCTTGTCCTGTCCGTCCCCGGCGATCAGCTCGACCTCGAGATGGTTGGCGTCGAGAAAGCGCCCGTAGCCGCGCACGACCCTCACCTTGCGCGACTTCGCCATGCCCGCCAACCCGCCGGTGAGCTTGCCCACCACCGCCGCCTTGTGTGCGCGCAGCCGATCGAGGTCGATGCGCGGCTCGCCGAACTCGACGCCCGTCTTCGCGAAGCGCCTGGCCTCGTCGATCACCGCCGCGACGTGCAGCAGCGCCTTCGACGGAATGCAGCCCACGTTCAGGCACACGCCGCCCAGCGTCGCGTAACGCTCGACCAGCACGGTGTCCAGGCCGAGATCGGCGGCGCGAAACGCCGCCGAATACCCTCCCGGGCCGCCGCCCAGCACCAGCACGCCGCAGCGAATGTCGGCATCACCCGCAGCGGTGCGGGGCCGTGCGCCTGCGTCCGGCGCCTTGGCCGGCGCAGCCGGTGCGGCAGCCGCCCCTTTCTCGGCAGTTCCGGCACCCGCGGCGTCGCGCTTCGCCGCGGCGCTCCCCGCCTCGGCCCGCACCCCGCCCGCAGCAGCCGTCGCCGGCTTCGCAGGCACGCTCGCCGCCTTGCCCGGCGGCTTCGAATCCGCCCGCTCCGCGCCTTCCTCGGCCTGCAGCTCCAGCACCACCGTGCCCTGCGACACCTTGTCGCCCAGCTTCACCTTCAGCGCCTTCACCACCCCGGCCGCCGACGACGGAATCTCCATCGACGCCTTGTCCGACTCCACCGTGATCAGCGACTGCTCCTCGCCGACACGATCCCCCTCCTTCACCAGCACCTCGATCACCTCGACGTTCTCGAACTCGCCGATGTCGGGCACCTTCACCTCGATCGTCCGGGCCATGTCTCGCTCGCTTTGCGTTCGGCTACAGGATCGCACGCCGGAAGTCGGCGAGCAGCTGCGACAGGTACGCATTGAATCGCGCCGCGGCGGCCCCGTCGATCACCCGGTGATCGTAGGACAGCGACAGCGGCAGCATCAGGCGCGGCTGGAACGCCTTGCCGTCCCACACCGGGCGCATGGTCGAGCGCGACACGCCGAGGATCGCCACTTCCGGCGCATTGATGATCGGCGTGAACGAGGTGCCGCCGATGCCGCCCAGGCTCGAGATGGTGAAGGTGCCGCCCTGCATCTCCGACGGCGCGAGCTTGCCTTCGCGCGCCTTCGACGCCAGCTCCGCGGTTTCCCGCGCGAGCTGCAGCACGCCCTTGCGGTCGGCGTCGCGCAGCACCGGCACCACCAGGCCGTTGGGCGTGTCGGCGGCAAAGCCGATGTGGTAGTAGCCCTTGAGCACCAGCGTCTCGCCGTCGAGCGACGCGTTGATCTCGGGGTACTTCTTCAGCGCCGCCACGCAGGCCTTGATCAGGAAGGCGAGCATGGTCACCTTCGTGCCCTGCTTTTCGTGCTCGCGGTTCAGCTGCACGCGCAACGCCTCGAGCTCGGTGACGTCGGCCTCCTCGTGATTGGTGACGTGCGGGATCATCACCCAGTTGCGATGCAGGTTCGCCGCCGAGATCCTGCGAATGCGCGCCAGCGGCCGGCTCTCGATCGGGCCGAACTTCGCGAAGTCGACCTTCGGCCACGGCAGCAGCCCGAGCCCCGCGCCGGCATCGCCGCCCGTCGCGGGCGCGGCGCCCGGCGCATCGGCCTGCCGCACCACCCCCTTGACCCACTCGCGCACGTCGTCGTGCAGGATGCGCTGTTTCGGGCCCGAGCCGCGCACCCGCGACAGGTCGACGCCCAGCTCGCGGGCGAACTTGCGCACCGACGGCGACGCATGCGGCTTGACCACGGCATCGCCGCCGTCGCCGGCCAGGCCGGACGTCGGCGAACGCGAGCCGCCCGCGGCCGGCGCCGCCCGCGGCGCCGGCGCTGCGGCGGACGTTTCGGGCGCGTGGCCGGTCCGCGGCGGACGCGACTGTGCGGCCTCGGCCGCGGCGGCAGGTGCACCGGCCTGGAGACCGGCCTGCGTTTCGTCATCGGGACGGGCCTGCGCCTCGGTTTCGGGACCCGCTTGCGCTTCGGCATCGACAGCGGCAGCAGCGGCGTCGCGCTTCGATGCGGCGCCGCCCGCTTCGGCCGGCGCCTTGCCCGCAGCACCCGCAGCCGGCTTCGCCGCCGCACCCGCCGACCCCGCCTCGCCGGTCGGCTTCGCGCCTGCCTGCTTCGACCCCTCGTCCGCCTCCAGCTCCAGCACCACCGTGCCCTGCGACACCTTGTCGCCCAGCTTCACCTTCAGCGCCTTCACCACCCCGGCCGCCGACGACGGAATCTCCATCGACGCCTTGTCCGACTCCACCGTGATCAGCGACTGC
>JAHDYE010000118.1 GCA_023383035.1 Burkholderiaceae bacterium
GAGATCGGGCGCACGCAGCGCGGCAACAACAACGCCTACTGCCAGGACAACGAGCTGTCGTGGCACGACTGGTCGATCGACGACGAGCGCGCGGCGCTGCTCGCGTTCGTGCAGCGTCTGGTGCGCCTGCGCCGCGAGCACCCGGTGTTCCGGCGGCGCGACTTCTTCCAGGGCCGTCCGCTGCACGGCGGAGGCATCAAGGACATCCTTTGGCTGCAGCCCGACGGCACCGAGATGAGCGACCAGGAATGGGAGCGCGCGTACGCGCGCTCCCTCGCGGTGTACCTGTCCGGCGCCGGACTGCAGGAGATGGACCGGCGCGGCCGGCCGGTGCTCGACGACGATTTCCTGATGCTGTTCAACGCGCATCACGAGGAGATCGCGTTCGCGCTGCCGGGGCTCGACGGCGAAGCCTGGCGCTGCGTGCTCGACACCGCGCGGGCGGACGGCGCCGACCGGCGCTTCGCCGGCGGCGAGCGCTACGCGCTGCAGGGGCGTTCGCTCGCGTTGCTCACGCGCGCGCCGCAGCCGCCATGAACGCGCCGTCGAGCCGCGAGCGCCTGCACTGGCTCGCCTCGGCCTGGGGCATCGAACCCGGCTACCACGACATCTGGGGCTGCCGCCACGAGATCTCCGAAGCGGGGCTGCGCGCGCTGCTCGGCGAACTGGGCGTGGCCGCGGCCGGCGACGACGAGGTCGATCGCAGCCTCGCGCTGACGCACCCGCGCTACTGGCAGCGCCTGGCCGAACCGGTGATCGCCCTCGAAGCGCCGGCCGGCGTGCTCGAGGTGCCGGTACGCGTGCCGCGCCACGGCGCCGGCGACCGGATCGCGTGGCGGCTGGTGCCCGAAGCGGGCCAGCCGCTGGACGGCGACGTCGACGTCGACGCGCTGCGCCTGTGCGAATGCACCACGGTGACCGGGACACCCTACGAGCTGCGCGTGCTCGCGATCGAGGCCGCGTTGGCGCCCGGCTACCACCGGCTGACGCTGCGCACCGCCGCGGCCGAGGCGAGCGTGCGGGTGATCGCCGCGCCGGCCCGCTGCTTCCAGCCGCCCGCGCTCGCCGGTGACGCGCGTGCGTGGGGCTGGGCGGTCCAGCTCTACGGCCTGCGCTCGTCGCGCAACTGGGGCGTCGGCGACTTCGGCGACCTGCTGGCGCTCATCGATGCGGCGGCCGCGCACGGCGCGCACGCGATCGGCCTGAACCCGCTGCACGCGCGTTTTCCCGGCGATCCGCGGCGCGTGAGCCCGTATGCGCCGTCGTCACGACTGTGGCTGGATGCGCTGGCGATCGACGTCGAGTCGGTAGAGGACTTCGGCGAGGCCGACGACGTGCGCGCGCGGGTGCGCGCGCCGGCGTTTGCCGCGCAGCTGCAGCGATTGCGCGATGCGACGCTGGTGGACTTCGACGGCGTGTCGCGGGCCAAGCACGAAGCGCTGCGCAGCCTGTACGCGCACTTTTGCCGCGTGCACCTGGCCAACGACACGCCGCGCGCGCAGGTCTTCCGCGCGTTCCAGGCCCGCGGCGGCGCGCCGCTGCGCCGCCACGCGCTGTGCGAGGCGCTGCAGGAGCATTTCCAGGCGCAGCATCCATCGATCCGCGACTGGACCGCGTGGCCCGAAGCATGGCGCGATCCGGCCGGCGAAGCGGCGGCGCGCTTCGCCGCGCAGGCGACCGAGCGCATCGAGTACTACGAGTACCTGCAGTGGCAGGCCGACGCCCAGCTGGCCCGCGCTGCGGCACGCTGCCGCGAACGCGGCATGGCGATCGGGCTGTACCTCGATCTCGCGGTGTCGGCCGATCGCGGCGGCTCGGACTGCTGGTCGTACCGCGACCACCACGCGGCGTCGGCCAGCATCGGCGCGCCGCCGGACGACTTCAACCTGTCCGGCCAGGACTGGGGATTGCCGCCGCCGATTCCCGGCGCGCTGCGCGAGGCGGGGCACGAGCCGTTCGTGCTGGCGCTGCGCGCGAACATGCGCCACGCGGGCGCGCTGCGCATCGACCACGTCATGGGCCTGATGCGCCTGTACTGGGTACCGCACGGCGCCAGCGCGCGCGACGGCGGCTACGTGCGCTATCCGCTGGACGAGCTGATGGCGATCGTCGCGCTCGAGAGTCATCGCAACCGCTGCCTGGTGGTCGGCGAAGATCTCGGCACCGTGCCCGGCGAAGTGCGCGCGGCGCTGGCGCGCGCCTGCCTGCTGTCGTGCCGGCTGCTGTACTTCGAGCGCGACGCCGCGGGCGGTTTCACGCCGCCGGCGGCGTACCCGCGCGACGCGCTGGTGTCGATCGGCACGCACGACCTGCCGACGCTGCCCGGCTGGTGGCTCGGCAGCGACCTGCGCCTGCGCCGCGCGTTCGGGCTGTCCGGCGACGACGCGGCCCGGCTGGAGCAGGCGCGCGCGCTCGACCGCGTGCGCCTGCGCGAGGCGCTGGCGCGCGACGGCCGGCTGCCCGCCGGCACCGACCCCGCCGCCGCTGCGCAGGCGGCGCTCACCCCGGCGCTGGTCGAGGCGGTGCACGCCTGGCTCGCATCGTCGCCGGCGCGGCTGATGATGGCGCAGCCCGAGGACTGGCTGGGCGTGACCGAGCAGAACAACCTGCCCGGCACGATCGACGAATACCCCAATTGGCGCCGCAAGCTGCCGGTGACGATCGAGGCGCTGGCCGCCGACGCAACGGGCGCGCGGCTGGCGCGGGCGCTGGCGGCCGAGCGCGGCGATCCGCGCGCCGCTGCTGTTGCCGCTGCCGGCAGCGGCGAGAGTCCCGGATAGCGAGCCGTGACATCGGCGGCGGACCCCGCGCCGGAAAGTCGACGCCCGCAGCTGCGGCGGAATATCCGGCCGGTCCCGAGCGTTCACCGTACAGGGCCGGCATGCGGCCGGCCCACCACCGGAGAACGTTCATGGCCAGACGACTGATGCTCGCGGCGGCGACGGCCGCCTTGCTCGCGGGTTGCGGCACGATGGAATCGATGGTCGACCGGATGAGCACGCCGGCCCCGGCGAAGGTATCGGGCGATGCGCTGGTCGGGGCCAACGGCATGACGCTGTACACCTTCGATCGCGACCAGGCCGGCTCGGGGCGCAGCGTCTGCAACGGACAGTGCGCGACCAACTGGCCGCCATTGTTCGCCGATGGCGGCACGCCGCGCGGCGACTGGACGCTGGTGCAGCGCGACGACGGACGCACGCAGTGGGCGCACAAGGGCAAGCCGCTGTACTACTGGACCAAGGACCAGAAGCCCGGCGACCGCACCGGCGACGGCGTGAACGGTGTCTGGCGTGTCGCCCGCCCATGAAGCGCTGATCGCCCTGATTCCGCGCCTGCGCCGCTATGCGCGGCTGCTGTGCGCGGATGCAGCCGCGGCCGACGACCTGGTCCAGGACACGCTCGAGCGCGCCTGCGGCCGGTTGTCGCGGTGGCGCTCCGGTTCGGACCTGCGGGCGTGGACGTTCACGATCATGCACAACCTGTTCGTGAGCGAGACGCGCCGGCCGCGCTACCGGCTGGAAACGCCGCGCGACGACGCGCAGCCCGGCCAGATGGGCGCCGAGCCGTCGCGCGACCCGGCGCAGGCCTGGGACGTGGCGCTCGACCTGGAACGCGCGCTGCGCGCGTTGCCCCAGGCGCAGCGTCAGGTGCTGCTGCTGATCGCGTTCGAGGACATGTCGTACGAGCAGGTGGCGGCGATCGTCGGCGTGCCCACGGGCACCGTGATGTCGCGCCTGTCGCGGGCACGCTCACGGCTGCGCGAACTGCTCGACGAGGACAGCGCGCGGCCGGCGCCGCCCAGGCTCAGGTTGCTGAAGTGAAACGCATGCGGCGGCTGCGCAGGCGATGCGGAACTGAAGTGAGGAATCGGGAGCAATGACCGACGATCGGGACGATCTGCACGCATGGGCCGACGGACGGCTCGAAGGCGAACGGCTGCGCCGCTTCGAGCGCCGCCTCGAGGACGATCCTGCGCTGCGCGCCGAGGCGCAGGCCTGGCGGCGCCAGGCGCAGGCGCTGAGGGATCTGGGACGCGAGACGCTGGAGGAGCCGGTTCCGCAGCCGCTGATCGACGCGGCACGCGGGCATGCGCGGCGTCGTGCCGGCACCGGGTCGCGCCGCGGCGCCGCCGACCCGCGCGTATGGCTGGCCGCAGCCGCGCTGGCGGCGCTGTCGTGGTCGGCGGGCTGGATCTCGCACGCGCACTTCGCGCCCGCGGCGGGCGCAGCGCATGGCGCGCCGCCCGCATTCGTGCGCGACGCCGTGGTCGCCCATGCGCTCTTCACGCCCGAAGTGCGACATCCGGTCGAGGTGGCGGCGGCGCAGCACGAGCACCTGGTGCAGTGGCTGTCCCGGCGGCTCGGCGCGCCGCTCACCGTGCCTTCGCTCGAGGCACAGGGCTGGTCGCTGGTGGGCGGCCGCCTGCTGCCCGGCGCCGAAGGCGCGCGCGCCCAGTTCATGTACCAGAGCACGAACGGCACGCGGCTCACGCTGTACGTGGCCGACGCCGGCGCGCAGCGCGACGACACCGCGTTCCGCTTCGACAGCGACGGCCGCATCGCCGCCTTCTACTGGGTCGACGGGCGCTTCGGCTACACGCTGTCGGCACAGACCGATCGCACCACGCTGCTCGCGCTCGCCGAGGAAGTCTACCGGCAGCTGACGCGCGCACCGCCCGCTTGAGCGACAATCGCGGCTTGCACGGGCCGCGACCTCGACCGGCCCCGCTCGACCCGGGAGCCCCGCTTGTCCGATTCGCCGCCCACCGCCCCCGAAAAGGCCAGGTCGGCATTCCCGGCGGCCGCGCTCCAGCCCCTCGCCGACCCGGTGTTCCGCTCGCTGTGGATGGTATGGGCCACCGCGAACCTGTGCATGTCGATGAGCGACGTCGCCGCGGCGTGGCTGATGACCTCGCTCACCGTCTCGCCGGTGATGGTGGCGCTGGTACAGACCGCGGCCACGCTGCCGGTGTTCCTGCTCGGGCTGCCCAGCGGGGCGCTGGCCGACATCCTCGATCGTCGCCACTACTTCGTGGTCACGCAGTTCTGGGTGGCGGGCACGGCCACGCTGCTGTGCCTGGCGATCCTCTCGGGCGCGATCAACCCCACGCTGCTGCTGGTGCTGGTGTTCCTGAACGGCATCGGGATGGCGATGCGCTGGCCGGTGTACTCGGCGATCGTTCCCGACCTGGTGCCGCGCACCCAGCTGCCGGCGGCGCTGGCGCTGAACGGCCTGGCGATGAACGCCTCGCGCATCATCGGGCCGGCGCTGGCCGGCGTACTGATCGCCGGGGTGGGCACCGCCTACGTGTTCGTGGTCAACGCGGTGCTGTCGATCTTCGCCGGGCTGATGATCCTGCGCTGGAAGAGCGAACAGAAGACCAGCGTGCTGCCGGGCGAGCGCTTCCTCGGCGCGATGCGGGTGGGCGTGCAGTACGTGCGGCAGTCCGCTCGCATGCGCGCGGTGCTGGTGCGCGTGACCACCTTCTTCGCGCAGTCCACCGCGCTGACCGCGCTGCTGCCGCTGGTGGCGCGCGGCCTGGACGAGGGGTCGGCCGGCACCTACACGCTGCTGTTCGCGTCGATGGGCTTCGGTGCGATCCTGTCGGTGTTCCTGCTGCCGCGCATGCGCCAGCGGCGCAGCCCCGACCAGCTGATCCGCGCCGGCAGCTGCGTGCAGGCCGCGGCGATGGTGGCGGCCGGCTTCGCCCCCAACGTGTACGCCGCGGTGCCGGCGATGGTGGTGGGAGGCGTGGCCTGGCTCACGGTGGCCAACTCGATTTCCATCGCTGCGCAACTCGCGCTGCCCAACTGGGTCCGTGCGCGCGGCATGTCGACGTTCCAGGTGGCGCTGATGGGCGGCGCCGGCGCGGGCGCGGCGCTGTGGGGCCAGATCGCGGCCTGGACCGACGTGCGCACCGGGCTGGCCGCGGCCGCCGTGGCCGGCGTGCTCACGCTGTGGCTGACGCGCCGCTACCAGGTCGGAGGCGGTGCGGAGGAAGACCTCACGCCGTCGGCGGCCTGGACGGCACCGGTGACCGCGCACCCGATCGACCCCGACGCCGGGCCGGTGATGACGACGATCGAATACCGTATCGACCCGGCGCGCGCCGACGAGTTCCGCGCGGTGATGGCCGAGAGCCGTCGCGGCCGGCTGCGCCAGGGCGCGCTGTCCTGGGAGCTGTTCCACGACACCGCGGATCCGGGCCGTTATCTCGAGTACTTCGTCGACGAGTCATGGGTCGAACACCTGCGCCGCTTCGACCGCATGACCGTCTTCGACGTGGCGCTGCGCGCGCGCAGGTTATCCTTTCATACGGGCGAACAGCCGCCGCTGGTCACGCGCTGCATCGCCGAGCCGGTCGAGGACCGGTAGCGCCCGAGCCGCGGGCATCGCATCCGGATCGGGGCCCGACGCAGCGCCGGCCAGGTCGTCCGTCGACCTGGGAGGAGCGATGCAGCCATCCACCGGTGTTCCCGTTTCGTGCCCGACGCCGCGCTCGCGCGGCCGCCGCCCGCATTGGCACGACGCGGTGCTTCTCGCCCTGCTGGTCGCGGCGCAGCCGGCACGGGCTTCGCTCGACGACACGCCACCCGACGACCCGGTCGTGGCCGGCGCGCCGCAGGCGAGCACGTTCGCGTCGGGGCTGGAGTCACCGTGGGGGATGGAGTTCCTGCCCGACGGGCGACTGCTGGTGACCGAGCGTGCCGGGCGGCTACGCGTGATCAGCGCCGATGGCCGCCAGATCTCCGACGCGGTTGCGGGACTCCCGCATGTGCATCACAGCGACCATGGCGGGCTGCTCGACGTCACGATCGACCCTGGCTTCGCGCACAATCGCCTCGTCTACCTTAGCTACACCCAGGCCGGCCGCCGGCCGCTGTCGCGCCGCAGCGGGCTCACGATCGCGCGCGCGCGGCTGAGCGAGGACGCCACCCGGCTCGAGCAGGTCGAAGTGCTGTTCCGCCAGCGACCGCGGGTGACCGCCGACGAGAACCTGGGCGGCCGCCTGGCCGCGTCGGCCGACGGCCACCTGTTCCTCACGGTCGGCGACCGCTACACGGTCGCGCAGCGGATCCGCGCGCAGGATCCGGCCTTCCACCAGGGCAAGACGCTACGCATCCGCACCGACGGCTCGGTGCCCGCCGACAATCCGTTCGTCGGACGCGACGGCGCGCAGCCGGAGATCTGGAGCCTCGGCCATCGCAATCCGCAGGGCGCGTTCGTGCATCCGCGCAGCGGCGCGCTGTGGATCACCGAGCACGGCCCGCAGGGCGGCGACGAAGTCAACATCGTGCGCGGCGGCGCCAATTACGGATGGCCGATCGTGACCTTCGGCTGCGAATACGACACCTGCGCCCCGATCGGCGAGGGCGTCTCGAAACCGGGCATGGAGGCGCCGCTGGCATGGTGGGACAAGCCGGGCATCGCGCCGAGCAACCTGATTCTCTACACCGGCGACCAGTTCCCCGAATGGAAAGGCAGCGTGTTCGTCGGCGCGCTGGCCGGCCGCGCGGTGTGGCGCATCGAGTTGTCCGGCGACGACGATGCCCCGCGCGTGACGTGGCGCGAGCCGCTGTTCGCGGAACTCGGCGAACGCATCCGCGACATCCGGCAGGGGCCCGACGGCAGCCTGTACCTGCTGACCGACGGCGGCGAAGGCCGCGTCATCCGTATTGCGCGGCACTCGCAGAGCCCGGCTCCGGCTGACGACGCGGCACGCTGACGACGAAAGCCACGCGCCCGTCCGGCGTCGCATCGACGGCCACCGAGCCGTGATGCGCGCGCACGAACTGCTCGACGATGTACAGGCCGAGCCCCAGTCCTTCGCTGCCCGCGGTGGGCGAGCGAAACGGCTTGAACAGGCGCTGGCGCACGTCCACGGCGATGCGGCCGGGATTGTCGATGCACGCCGAGATCTCGTCGTGGCGGCTGCCGTCGAGCACCACGCGTACCACGCCGTGCGGATCGCCGTGCCGCACCGCATTCGACAACAGGTTCGAGAACACCTGCGACATGCGGTCCTGGTCGAGCGCCGCCTCGAGGTCGCCGCAGGCCTGGAATTCGATGCGGGCCTGCGGAGCGGCCTGCTGCAGTTCGGCGATGGCGCTCCCGAACAGCTCGCCGAGGTCGACCGACCGGACGTCGAGCCGCAGCGTTCCCGAACGCAGGCGCGAGAAGTCGAGCAGTTGCGAGATCATCCGCGACATGCGCGCCGCGCTGGATTTCATCCGCAGCGCGCCCTGCCGCACCGTGTCGTCGGAGGCCGTGCGCGCCAGCAACTCGGCGCTGAGGGTGATCGCCGACAGCGGCGTGCGCAGGTCGTGCGTGAGCACCGCCATCATCGTCTCGTTCAGCAGCAGGACCTGTTCGAGCTCGGCCATGCGGCGGTGCAGCTCGCGCCGCCGGGTGTGCAGTTCGACGAACACTTCGGTCTTGCTGCGCAGGATCTTCGGATCGATGGGCTTGTGCAGGAAGTCGACCGCGCCGGCCTCGTAGCCGCGGAACGAGCGCTGCGCGTCGAGCGCCGCGGCGGTGACGAAGATGATCGGCACGGCGCGCGTGCGCTCGGCGCCGCGCATCAACTCGGCCAGCTCGAAGCCGTCCATGTCGGGCATCTGCACGTCGAGCAGCGCAAGCGCCACGTCGTGATCGAGCAGCAGCTCGAGCGCCCGCACCCCGCTCTCGGCGCACAGCACGCGCACGCCGCTGCGCTCGAGCAGCGCGCGCAAGGCGAGGCGGTTCTGCTCGACGTCGTCGACCACGAGGATGTCGACCGCGTCGGCGCCGGCCGGGGAATCGGCGTCGATCATCGCTTCCGGTAGATCCTCGGTCGGTCCGCGACGCGTTCGAAGGCATGCGCGTTCGCGCCGAACTGCAGCGTCTCGCGCGCGCCGATCCCGAGAAAGCCGCGGTGCACCAGCGCCTCGCGGAACAACCCGACCGCACGGTCCTGCAGCGGACGATCGAAGTAGATCAGCACGTTGCGGCAGGAAACCAGGTGCACTTCGGAGAACACGCTGTCGGTGGCCAGGCTGTGATCGGCGAACAGGATGCGGTTCTTCAGGCGGCGCGAGAAGGCGGCGCCCGCATAGGCCGCGGCATAGTGGTCGGACAGCGAACCGCGGCCCCCCGCCGCCAGGTAGTTGCGGCTGAACTGCGCGATCCGCTCCAGCGGATACACGCCGGTTTCGGCATGCCGCAGCGCCACCGGATCGATGTCGGTCGCGTAGACCACGGTGCGCTCGAGCAGCCCCTCCTCGGCGAGCAGGATCGCCATCGACCAGGCCTCCTCGCCGGTGCTGCAGCCGGCCACCCAGACCTTCGGCGAAGGCCAGGCGGCGAGCACCGGCAGCACCTGTTCGCGCAGCGCCCGGAAGTAGTCGGGGTCGCGGAACATCTCGCTGACCTGCACGGTGAGGAAGCGCAGCATTTCCGCGAAGACCGCCGGCTCGCGCAGCACGCGCTCCTGCAGCCGCGCGAGCGTGGCACAGCCGAAGTGCTCCATCGCCAGGCGCATGCGCCGCCGCATCGACGACAGCGCGTAGTCGCGGAAGTCGTGCCGGTAGCGCAGCATCACCGCTTCCAGCAGCAACCGGATCTCGAGGTCGAACAGCGCCTCGTCGTCCATGCGCGCTACCTGGGCATCCACACGCGGCACAGCGACACCAGCTTGTCGACGTCGATCGGCTTGGCGACGTAGTCGCTCGCGCCGGCCTCGAGGCAGCGATCGCGGTCGTCGCCCATTGCCTTGGCGGTGAGCGCGATCACGGGCAGGCTGCTCCACTGCGGGCGCTCGCGGATGTGGCGGATCGCGGTCAGGCCGTCCATCTCCGGCATCATGATGTCCATCAGGACGAGATCGACGTCGGACGCGTCCTCCAGCTTCTCGAGCGCCTCGCGGCCGTTGCGCGCGATGTCCAGGCGCACGCCCAGCGGCTCGAACACGCTCGACAGCGCGAAGATGTTGCGCACGTCGTCCTCGGCCAGCAGGATGCGGCGCCCGTCGAGCACGGCGTCGCGCTGGCGCGCCTGCCGCAGCAGCTTCTGCTGGTCGGGCGGCAGGCGCGACTCGACGCTGTGCAGGAACAGCGTCACCTCGTCGAGCAGCCGCTCCGGCGAATGCGCGCCCTTCACGATGATCGACCGCGAATAGCGGCGCAGCCGTTCCTCGTCGTCGCGCTCGATCGGACGCCCGGTGTAGACGATCACCGGCGGGAACGCGCAATCGTCGCGGGCGGCGATGCGTTCGAGCAGCTCGTGGCCGGTGCCGTCGGACAATGCGAGATCCGTCACCATGCAGTCGAAGGTCGAGCCTTCCAGCTCGCGCAGCGCATCGGCGACGCTGCCGACCGCCACGATCTCGAGTCCGTCGGCGTGCAACAGCGCCTGCAGCCCGTCGCGCAACGTTGCGTCGTCCTCGACGATCAGCAGCCGGCGCAGCGTACGCTGCAGGCGCTGCTCGATGTGCCGGAAGACTTCGACCAGCTGCTCGCGATCGGCGGGCTTGCGCAGGAAGCCGATCGCGCCCAGCTCCCTCGCGGTGTGCGCCCGTTCGTGTACCGACACGACATGCACCGGAACGTGGCGCGTGGCGGGATCGCGCTTCAGGCGCTCGAGCACGCTCAGGCCCGACTGGTCGGGCAGCGCGATGTCGAGCAGGATCGCGTCGGGCCGGAAACGGGCGGACAGGCGCAGCGCCTCGGAAGCGGTCGGCGCGATGATGCAGTCGAAGCCGCGTTCGTGCGCGAGCTCCCTCAGCACCTGCGCGAAAGGCTGATCGTCCTCGATGCACAGCACCAGCCGGCCGTGCTGGCGCTGCTCGCGGTCGTCGACCGGAACGGGCGCGGCAGCTCCGGAGTCGGGTGCGGCGGGCGGCGCCACCGCCGCGGCGCGCGCCGCCGCCGGCACGACATGCGAAGCGGCGGCCGCCCGCCCCGCGCCCGGGCGGGCGGCGGCGGCGGGGGCCGGC
>JAHDYE010000119.1:0-7925 GCA_023383035.1 Burkholderiaceae bacterium
GCGACAGCGGCAGCAGCACGTCCCAGAAGAAGCGCATCGGGCCGGCGCCGTCGATCTTGGCGGCCTCGGCCAGCTCGTCCGGAACGGTCATGAAGAACTGGCGGAACAGGAAGGTGGCCGTGGCCGAGGCGATCAGCGGCAGCGTCAGGCCGGTATAGGTGTCGATCAGGCCCAGGCCTGCCATCACCTGGTAGGTGGGCATGATGCGCACTTCCACCGGCAGCATCAGCGTCATGAAGATCACCCAGAACGCGGCCTGGCGAAACGGGAAGCGGAAGTAGATCAGCGCGAACGCCGACAGCAGCGAGATCGCGATCTTGCCGATCGCGATCGTCAGCGCCATCACCATGCTGTTGCCGATCATCCGCGCCACCGGCGCGCCGCTGTTGCCGGCGCCGGCGGCGAGCACCTCGGCGTAATTGGCCACGAAGCGGCTGCCCGGCACCAGCGACATCGGCGCGGCCAGCACCTGGTCGAGCGTCTGCGTGGACGCCACGAACGTGACCCACACCGGCATCGCCACCACGCACACGCCCGCCGCCAGCACCGCGTAGGTGAGCACGGAGAGCCAGGGGCTGCGATCGGGCATGGCGCGGACCGGTCAGTAGCGCACCCGGCGCTCGACGTAGCGGAACTGCACGAAGGTCATCACCAGCACGATCGCCATCAGGATCACCGACTGCGCCGCCGAGCCGCCGATGTCCAGGTTCTTGAAGCCGTCGTTGTAGACCTTGTAGACCAGGATCTCGGTGGCCTTCGCCGGTCCGCCCTCGGTGGCCGCGTCGATGATCGCGAAGGTCTCGATGAACACGTAGACGATGTTGACCACCAGCAGGAAGAAGGTCGTCGGCGACAGCAGCGGGAAGATCACCGAGCGGAACGTGCGCCAGGCGCCGGCGCCGTCGATCGCGGCGGCCTCGATCAGCGAGCGCGGAATCGACTGCAGGCCGGCCAGGAAGAAGATGAAGTTGTAGCTGATCTGCTTCCAGACCGACGCGACGATGATCAGGATCATCGCCTGCGAGCCGTCGAGCACGTGGTTCCACTGGATGCCGACAGCGCGCAGCCAGTGCGTGATCACGCCCAGCGTGGGATTGAACAGGAACACCCACAGCACGCCGGCGATCGCCGGCGCCACCGCATAGGGCACGATCAGCAGCGTGCGGAACGCCAGCGCGCCGCGGATCGCACGATCGGCGAAATAGGCCAGCGCCAGGCTCGTGGTCAGGCCGATCGCGGTGACCGCGATCGAGAACACCGCCGTGATCCTGAACGAGTCGAGGTACAGCGGGTCGGCCAGCAGCGCCGCGAAGTTCTCCAGTCCGACGAACTCGCGGCTCGCGCCGAACGGGTCCTGCAGGAACACCGACTGGAACAGCGCCTGCGCGGCCGGCCAGTAGAAGAAGACGAAGACGATCGCCAGCTGCGGCGCGAGCAGCGCGGCCGGCAGCCAGCCGGCCGCGCGGAAGATCACCCGCTTGTCCAGGCGCCTACTCCCGGGCGGTGCGCTGGAAGCGCGCGAGCAGCTCGTCGCCGCGCCGCTTGATGTTCGCCAGCGCCGCCTTCGCGTCCTGCTTGCCGGCGAGCATCGCTTCCATCTCCTCGTGCATCACGTCGCGCACCTGCGGATTGTTGCCCAGCCGCACGCCGCGCGACTTGTCGGTGGTCTTCACGATCATCTGCTGCACCGACACGTCGGTGCCGGGGTTCTTCTCGTAGAAGCCCGACTTCTTCGTGAGCTCGTACGACGCGAGCGTGAGCGGCAGGTAGCCGGTGGCCTGGTGCCACTCGGCCTGCACTTCGGGCGAAGACAGGAAGGTGAAGAACTTCGCCACGCCCTTGTACTCGGCCGGCTTCTTGCCGGCCAGCACCCACAGGCTCGCTCCGCCGATGATCGTGTTCTGCGGCGCGCCCTCGACGTCGGAGTAGTAGGGCAGCTTCGCGATGCCGAAGTCGAACTTCGCGTTGCGCTTGACGTTCGCGTAGGCCGCCGAGCTGCCGGTGAACATCGCGCACTCGCCGCTGTAGAACTTGGCGTCGCCCTGGTTGGTGCGCCCCGCGTACGCGACCAGCCCCTACTTCGACCACTGCGCCAGGTTGGTGAAGTGCCGCTCGAACAGCGGCGTCTGCACCAGCAGCCGCGCCCCGGTGCCGCCGAAGCCGTTGTTCTCGGTGGCCAGCAGCGTGTTGTGCCAGGCCGAGAAGTTCTCCATGTGCACCCAGCTCGGCCAGCTCGTGGTGTAGCCGCAGCCCAGCGCCCCGGCGGCCTTCACCTTCGCCGCCGCGGCGGCGACCTCGGGCCAGGTCTCGGGCACCCTGTCGATGCCGGCCTTCGCGAAGGCGTCCTTATTGTAGTAGAACACCGTGGTCGAGCTGTTGAACGGGAACGACAGCATCTCGCCGCGACTGCTGGTGTAGTAGCCCGCCACCGCGGGCACGTAGGCGCGGCGGTCGAACTTCTCGCCGGCGTCCTTCATCAGCTTCTCGACCGGCACGATCGCTCCCTTGGCGGCCATCATCGTGGCGGTGCCCACTTCGAACACCTGCACGATGTGCGGCGCGTTGCCGGCGCGCGAGGCTGCGATCGCCGCGGTCATGGTCTCGGGATACGAGCCCTTGTAGACCGGCGTGACCTTGTAGTCGGACTGGCTCTGGTTGAAGCGTTCGGCCAGGCCGACCAGCCGGTCGTTGAGTGCGCCGGTCATCGCGTGCCACCACTGGATCTCGGTGGCTGCCAGGGCGGGGGCCGATATCGCGACGCCGGCCGCGAGCGCGGCTGCAACGAGGGCGCGGCGCGGCCGCGTACTGCCTTGCATCTGCACGTCCATGAGACCTCCTCTGCGATCATGCCGCTTCCGACGGTCGGGCCGCCGGAACGGCCGCGTACCGTCGGCCATCATCCGCGCCGACTATTACAGAACCTGGACGGGCCCGCAACTGGTCCGGATCCGGTATAAACGCGCCGATGAACGACGCGCGCACGCTCCCGCCCTCTGCGGCCACCACGCAGGTCTTGCTGTGCATGATCTGGGGCCTCGGCCAGGTGGCCGCCAAGGTCGGCAATACCGGCATATCGCCGATCTGGCAGGCCGCGCTGCGCTCGATCGGCGCGACGCTGCTGCTGGTGGGCTGGATCGCGTGGCGAGGCATTCCGCTGGGCCGGCGCGGCGAAACCCTGCTTCCCGGAACGGTCGCGGGCGTGCTGTTCGGGCTGGAGTTCACGTTCCTGTTCGTCGGGCTGGTCTACACCACCGCGGTACGCGCGGTGGTGATGCTGTACTCCGCGCCGTTCTTCGTGGCGCTGGGGGCGCACTTCTTCGTGCCGGGCGACCGGCTCAGCCGCAACAAGCTGATCGGCCTGGCAGCCGCCTTCGCCGGCCTGGTGCTCGCATTCGCCGACCGCCTGACGCTGCCCGATGCGCAGGCGCTGATCGGCGACCTGCTGTGCCTGGCGGGCGCCGTGATGTGGGGCGCGACCACGGTCGTGATCAAGGCGACGGCGCTGCGCCGTGCGCCGCCCGAGACCACGCTGCTCTACCAGTTGGCCGTCTCGGCGCTTTTGATGTCCGCGCTGTCGTACGCACTCGACGAACCGGGCGTTTTCGCGCCGACCCCCCTCATCTGGAGCTTGCTTGCCTTCCAGATCGTCGTCGTCGGGTGCGCGAGCCTGCTGATATGGTTTTACCTCGTTTCGCGCTATCGCGCGACCACGCTGCACGCGTTCACCTTTCTCACGCCGCTGTTCGGCGTGATCGCCGGCAGCATGCTGCTCGGCGAGCCGGTCGGCCCGGTTCTGATCGGCGCGCTCGCCCTGATCGCGGCCGGCATCGTGCTGGTGAACCGCGGCTGAGGTCCGTCGCCTCCCGCACGGCGGACGGCATCCGGCTCGATAGGGCAAGCGCCTATTGTCTTGCCGCGCGCGTTGCGGCAGCGTTGCGTGCACCACGGCCGCGATCGGAAGATCTGCCGGGTTCCGCCTACCCCGACGACAGGAGTCGATCAGCCATGAACAGGAAAATCCTGACAACCCTCGCCGTCATCGCATCGCTGCTGGCGGCGGCCCCGCTGGCCGGCGCCAAGCCGTTCAGGTGGGCCAGCCAGGGCGAGATTCCCACCTGGGATCCGCATTCGCAGAACAACGCGTTGTCCAACGGCATCCACGCCGGCGTCTACGAGGCGCTGGTCTACTACAACAGCAAGTTCGAGGTCGAGCCGATGCTCGCCGAGCGTTGGGAGCAGCGCTCGCCCACGCATCTGCGCCTGCACCTGCGCCAAGGCGTGAAGTTCCACGACGGCGCGTCGTTCGGCGCCGACGACGTGGTGTTCTCGATCGGCCGCGCGCGCGACCCGGCCTCCAACTTCACCGTCTATACCCAGGGCATCGACCGGGTGGCCAAGGTCGACGACCATACGGTGGACATCTTCACCGCCGGTCCCAACCCGGTGCTGCTGCGCCAGCTCACCGAGGTGCGGATGATGTCGAAGGCGTGGGCCGAGAAGAACAACGCGGCGCGCCCGATGGACATGAAGACGAAGGCCGAGAACTTCGCGCACCGCAACGCCAACGGCACCGGTCCGTTCATGCTCAAGGAGTGGGCGCCCGACGTGCGCACGGTGCTGGTGCGCAACCCGGCATGGTGGGGACGCATGCAGGGCAACGTCACCGAGATGACCTACACGCCGATCAAGGCCGACGCGACGCGCGTGGCCGCGCTGCTGTCGGGCGAAGTCGACTTCGTGCTCGATCCGACGCCGCAGGATCTGCCGCGACTGAAGCAGAACGCCAACCTGAAGGTGCTCGAAGGCACCGAGAACCGCACCATCTTCTTCGGCATGGACCAGTTCCGCGACGAACTGTCCGGCGCCAGCGTCAAGGGCAAGAACCCGCTGAAGGACGTGCGCGTGCGCAAGGCGCTGTACCAGGCGATCGACATCGACGCGATCCATCGACGCATCATGCGCGGGCTGTCCGAACCGACCGGCTCGATCATCGCGCCGCAGGTCTACGGCTGGACCGAGGAGTCGCACCGGCGCTTCCCGCACGACGTCGACGCCGCGAAGCAACTGCTCGTGCAGGCCGGCTACCCGGAGGGCTTCGAGCTCACGATGGATTGCCCGAACAACCGCTACATCAACGACGAGGAGATCTGCCAGTCGGTGGTCGCGATGTGGGCACGCATCGGCGTGAAGGCGCGGCTGCGCACGCAGCCGATGGCCACCTACTTCCCCATGATCCAGCGCATGGAGGCCAGCGTGTACATGCTGGGTTGGGGCGTGCCGACCTTCGATGCCCTGTACAGCCTGCAGTCGCTGGTGCGCTCTCGTACCGGCGGCGCCGACGGCAACTACAACGTCGGGCGGTTCAGCAACCCCGAGATCGACAAGGTCATCGACCGCATCAAGGTGGAAACCGACGAGCTGATCCGCCGCCGCCTGATCGCGCAGGCGCTGGTGATGCATGCCGAAGACGTCGGCCACCTGCCGCTGCACAACCAGGTCATTCCCTGGGCGATGAAGAAGAACGTGAGCGCGGTGCACCGCGCCGACAACCGCGTCGACCTGCGCAGCGTGCGCATCGACGACTGACCCGCGCGGCCGCGTCGGCACTTCGTCCGGCGCGGTCAGGCATCGCCGCCGGCAGCCGGCGCACGGCCGGCCCGAAGCATCCGCCCGGAATCATGGCGTATACTGTGTTTTCATACAGTATACGCCATGATTCCCTCCTACGCAGAGCTGCTCTGCGCCAGCAACTTCTCGTTCCTGCATGGCGCCTCGCATCCCGAGGAGCTGGTCGCGCGTGCCAACGAGCTCGAATATGCCGCGCTCGCGATCACCGACGAATGCTCGCTGGCCGGCGTGGTGCGCGCGCACCTGGGCATGCGCGCCCTGCAGCGGGGCGCGCGCAAAGCGGACCGGCAGCTGCTGATCGGCGCCCAGTTCGGCCTGCGCGAGGCCTGTGGCGACGATTCGCGGCTGGTGCTGATCGCCGCCTCGCGCAACGGCTACGGCAATCTCTCCGAGCTGATCACGCGCGCCCGCATGCGTGCCGGCAAGGGCCGCTACCGGCTGCTCGCCGAAGACCTGACCGGCGGGCTCGATGACTGTGTCGCGCTGCTGGTGCCTTCGCCCGCAGTGGCCGTCGATCCAGCCGCCGATTCGCCCGCGCCGCCGCCGGATTCGCCGTACGCGCAGCTGCTGCGCAACGCGCGCTGGCTGCGCGAGCGCTTCGACGGTCGCTGCTGGCTCGGCGTGCCGCTGCTGATGCGCGGCCACGACGCCGCGCTGCTCGAACGCACGCAGCGGGTGGCAGCCGTCACCGGCCTGCCGCGGGTCGCCGTCGGCGACGTGCTCTGCCATGTGCGCTCGCGCAAGACGCTGCAGGACACGCTGACCGCGATCCGGCTGCGCACGCCGCTCGCCGGACTGGGCTACGCGCTGGCTTCCAACGCCGAGCAGCACCTGCGCCGCCGGCTGCGGCTGGCGCAGCTCTATCCCCCCGCGCTGCTCGAGCAGACGCTCGAAGTCGCCGCGCGCTGTGGCTTCTCGCTCGACGAGCTGCGCTACGAATACCCCGAGGAGATCGTGCCGGCCGGCCACACGCCGGCGAGCTGGCTTCGCACGCGGGTCTTCGACGGCGTGCCGGAGCGTTACCCGGCCGGACTGCCCTCGTCGGTCGCCGCGCAGATCGAGCGCGAGCTGGCGATCATCGCCGAGCTGAAATACGAACCGTACTTCCTCACCGTCGCCGACATCGTGCACGTCGCGCGCTCGCGCGGCATCCTGTGCCAGGGGCGCGGCTCGGCCGCGAACTCGGCGGTCTGCTACTGCCTGCACATCACCGAGGCCAACCCGGAGCGCACCGGCGTGCTGTTCGAGCGCTTCATCAGCCGCGAACGCAACGAGCCGCCGGACATCGACGTCGACTTCGAGCACCAGCGCCGCGAGGAAGTGGTCCAGTACGTGTACGAGCGGTACGGTCGCCACCGCGCCGCGCTCGCCGCCACGGTGATCACCTACCGCTCGCGCTCGGCACTGCGCGACGTGGGGCGCGCATTGGGCATCGACGCGCAGCGCATCGAGCAGCTCGCCCGCTCGCACCAGTGGTGGGACGCCGGCATGCAGCCCGAACGCCTGCGCGAGGCCGGCTTCGATCCCGACTCGCACGTCGCTCGGCAGTGGCTCGAGCTGGCCGGCGCGCTGCGCGGCTTTCCGCGCCATCTGTCGCAGCACACCGGCGGCTTCGTGATCGCGCGCGATGCGCTCACGCGGCTGGTGCCGGTCGAGAACGCGGCAATGCCCGAGCGCAGCGTCATCGAATGGGACAAGGACGACCTGGACGCGCTCGGCCTGCTCAAGGTCGACGTGCTCGCGCTCGGCATGCTGACCGCGATCCGCCGCGCGCTCGACATGATCGGGCAGCGGCGCGGCCACCCCTTCCGCATGCAGGACATCCCGGAGGGCGATGAGGCCACCTACGAGATGATCTCGCGCGCCGACACGATCGGCGTGTTCCAGGTCGAGTCGCGCGCGCAGATGAGCATGCTGCCGCGGCTGCGCCCGAAGGAGTACTACGACCTGGTGGTCGAGGTCGCGATCGTGCGCCCCGGCCCGATCCAGGGCGGCATGGTGCATCCGTACCTGCGCCGCCGCATGGGGCTGGAGCCGGTCACCTATCCGAGCGACGAGATCCGCCACGTGCTCGAGCGCACGGAGGGCGTACCGATCTTCCAGGAACAGGTGATGCAGATCGCGATGATCGCGGCCGGCTTCACCGGCGGCGAGGCCGATGCGCTGCGCCGCGCGATGGCGGCTTGGCGGCGCAAGGGCGGCCTGGAACCGTTCGAGCGGCGCCTGATCGACGGCATGCTCGACCGCGGTTACGAACGCGAATTCGCCGAGGCGATCTTCAGGCAGATCCAGGGCTT
>JAHDYE010000119.1:7935-10836 GCA_023383035.1 Burkholderiaceae bacterium
CGAATACGGCTTCCCGGAGAGCCACGCGGCGAGCTTCGCGCTGCTGGTCTACGTGTCGGCCTGGATCAAGCGGCACGAGCCCGCGGCGTTCCTGGCCGCGCTGCTAAACAGCCAGCCGATGGGCTTCTATGCGCCGGCGCAGCTGGTGCGCGACGCGCGCGAGCACGGCGTCGAGGTGCGCGGCGTCGACGTGCTGGCGAGCGACTGGGACTGCACGCTGGAGGAAACCGGCGCCCTGCCGCCCTGGGTCGAGCCCGCCGACGGCAGCGCGATCGACCGGCGCGCACCGCCCGCGGTACGGCTCGGCCTGAACCGGGTGCGCGGGTTTTCGGAAGCGGGCGCGCTGCGGCTGCTCGACGCGCGCGCGGCGCGCCGGCGCGAGCGCGGCGAGGCGCCCGCGTTCGACAGCGTCGAGGATCTCGCGCGCCAGGCGCGGCTCGACGAGCGCGAGCTGCGCGCGCTGGCCCGGGCCGGCGCGCTGTGCCGGCTGGCCGGTCATCGCGCGCAGGCGCACTGGGAGGTCGCCGCCATCGGACCGATGCCGCCGTTGCTGGACGATGCCCGCTTTCACGAACCGCCGGTGCGGCTGGCCGCGCCGCCCGAAGGCCGCGAGATCATCGCCGACTATCGCGGCCTGGGCATCCCGATGGGCCGCCATCCGCTGGCGCTGCTGCGCCCCCGGCTGGCGCGCGCGCGGATCTCGACCGCCGCGGCGCTGCGCGCATTCCCCGATGGACGGCCCGCGCGCGCCAGCGGCCTGGTCACGCACCGCCAGCGCCCCGGCACCGCGAAGGGCACGATCTTCGTCACGCTGGAAGACGAGACCGGCGCGATCAACGTGATCGTCTGGCCGCGCGTGTTCGAGCGCCATCGCCGCGCATTGCTCGGCGCGCAGCTGATGACGGTATGCGGCACCTGGCAGTGCGACACCGAGACCGGCGGCCAGGTCAGGCACCTGGTGGCGCGGCGCATCGTCGACCACAGCGTGCTGCTGGGCGAGCTGGCCGTGAGGAGCCGGGATTTCCGCTAGCCGGGCGCCGGGTTGCCCGACCTCCGCGTCAGGTTCTCATGCGACGTCAGACCAGCCGGATCGTCTCGCCGTAACGCGCGAGCCTCGCATCCGCCGTGAGCAGGACCAACGGCTCCACTCTGCTCTGCGCGACGAGCAGGCGATCAAACGGATCGCGATGATCGACATCGATCGGTAACTCAGCGACCGCGATCAGATGCTCGTTGCCGATTTCGAGCCACTCGAATCCGTAGTCGGTCACCCGCTGGCTGAACGACCTCGCATCGACCTCGAGCCGGCCCAACGATGCCTTGATCGCGATCTCCCACAGTGATGCCCGGCTGAAGAAAACCGCATCGGCGGCATCCACTGCCGAGCGCGCCTCGCCGGACAAGCTCGGATCGCCCGCCTGCCACCACAGCATCAGGTGGGTATCGAGCAGCAGTCTCACCGCCGGCGATCCGGAGCGAGACAATCGAAGAGATCGTCGAGCGGCGCGTCGAAATCTTCGCCGATCCTGATGTCGATGGGCAGGGATCCCGGAGGGGCAATGGCCTTGCGACCGGCGACATAGGGAACGAGTCGAGCCACCGGGCTGCCCGCCCGCGCGATGACGATGTCTTCACCGCGCTCGACCCGTTCGAGCAGCCGCGACAAACGGGTCTTCGCTTCGTGGACGTTGACGACTTCCATGATCACTCCGGCAATCCGTGCGCTAGGCCGGACCGTCGCAAGAGGTCCGTTCACGCCCTCGAAGACTTGGTGCTTAGCTAAGTGTTAGCTTATAGCAGATCACTGGTTCTGTCGACCCATCCTCCGCACCCCTCCTCGGCGAACCGCGCCGGGGCAGCTCAGCCGCCCAGCCCTCGCCCCAGGTCGGCACAGACGTCCTCCGGATCTTCCAGTCCCACCGCCACGCGCAGCAGGCCCTCGCCGATGCCGGCTTCGCGCCGCGCCTCGATCGGCATGCGCCCGTGCGTGGTGCTGGCCGGGTGCGTGATGGTCGACTTCACGTCGCCGAGATTGGCGGTGATCGACAGCAGCCGGCAGGCATCGACGACGCGCCACGCGGCGGCCTTGCGCTCGGCGTCGTCCTCGCCGGCCACGTCGAACGACACCACGGCGCCGCCGCCGCGCTGCTGGGCGCGCGCCAGCGCGTGCTGCGGATGCGATTCGAGCCACGGGTAGCGCACGCGCTTCACCCACGGCTGCGCCTCGAGCCAGCGGGCGACCGCGAGCGCGTTCTCCGAGTGCCTGGCCATGCGCACCGACAGGGTCTCGAGTCCCTTCGCGAGCACCCAGGCATTGAACGCCGACAGCGTCGGCCCGCAGTAGCGCACCACCGGCTGCAGCGTCTCGTCGATGTAGCGCTGCGCTCCGAGCACCGCGCCGCCGATCACGCGCCCCTGGCCGTCGAGGTACTTGGTGGCCGAATGCACCACGATGTCCGCGCCCAGCTCGAGCGGCCGCTGCAGCGCGGGCGTGCAGAAGCAGTTGTCCACCACCAGCGCGATGCCGCGCTCGCGCGCCAGCGCCGACAGCGCCTGCAGGTCGCCCACCTCGGTCGACGGATTCGACGGCGTCTCGAGGAACAGCATGCGGGTGTTCGGCCGGATCGCCGCCCGCCAGGCATCGGCATCGGCCAGCGGCACGTAGGTCGTCTCGATGCCGTAGCGCGTGAACAGCGCGAACAGCTGGATCGTCGTGCCGAACACGCCCCGGGCGCAGACCACGTGGTCGCCGCTGCGGGTGAGGCTCATCAGCACCGACATGATCGCCGACATGCCCGAGGCGGTGGCGCGGCAGTCGTCGGCGCCTTCGAGCGCGGCCAGCCGCTGCTCGAACAGGCGCACGGTGGGGTTGCCGAAGCGCGAGTAGATGTAGCCCGGCGC
>JAHDYE010000120.1 GCA_023383035.1 Burkholderiaceae bacterium
CCAGCGTGATGAACTGGAACTTGTAGCCCATCGCGCCCAGCTCGCGCTGGAACTTCGCGATCGTGGCCTCGTCGAGGTTCTTCTTCCAGTTGAACGACGGCGAGCAGTTGTACGCGAGCATCTTGCCCGGGAACTGCTTGTGGATCGCCTCGGCGAACGCGCGCGCGAAGCCGAGGTCGGGGGTGCCCGTTTCGCACCAGATCAGGTCGGCGTACGGCGAATAGGCCAGGCCGCGCGAGATCGCCTGCTCGAGGCCGTTCTTCACGCGGAAGAAGCCCTCGACGGTGCGTTCGCCGGTGAGGAAGGCCTTGTCGTTGTTGTCGACATCGGAGGTCAGCAGGTCGGCGGCTTCCGCGTCGGTGCGCGCCAGCAGGATGGTCGGCACGCCGCACACGTCGGCTGCCAGCCGCGCGGCCACCAGCTTCGCGACCGCCTCACGCGTAGGCACCAGCACCTTGCCGCCCATGTGGCCGCACTTCTTCACCGACGCGAGTTGGTCTTCGAAGTGAACGCCGGAGGCGCCCGCGTCGATCATCGCCTTCATCAGCTCGAACGCGTTGAGCACGCCGCCGAAGCCGGCCTCGGCATCGGCCACGATCGGCGCGAAGAAGTCGACGAAGCCCGCGTCATTGGGGTTCTTGCCTTCCATCCACTGGATCTGGTCGGCGCGCGTGAGCGTGTTGTTGATGCGGCGAACCGACGGCACCGAGTTGGCCGGGTACAGCGACTGGTCGGGATACATCTCGCCGGCCAGGTTCGCATCGCCCGCCACCTGCCAGCCCGACAGGTAGATCGCCTTCAGGCCGGCCTTGACCTGCTGCATCGCCTGGTTGCCGGTGAGCGCGCCGAGCGAGTTCACGAACGGCTCCTCGTTCAGCAGCTTCCACAGCTTCTCCGCGCCGCGCCGCGCCAGCGTGTGCTCGACCTGCAGCGAGCCGCGCAGGCGCACGACATCCTCGGCGGTATAGCCGCGCTTGATGCCGCGCCAGCGCGGGCTCTCGGACCACTCCTTCTGCAGTTTCTGCGCTTCGAGTTCACGGGAAGACATGGACGGACTCCTTGTACGTCAGGTTCGGGGGAATCGGCTTGCCGCGGGCCGAAGGCGCAAACCTGGACCCGACAGCTTTTCCCGCAGATTACCGAAAACGTCCCGCGTTGCAACAGACGGATATCAATAATTCCGGAACATTATTTATTCAAATGTTTCAGGGGCTTGACACCTGTTTTCTGCAATATGAAATACTGGTTGTCACAATGAAAAAAGAGGATGGTGCACCGCAGTGCGGCAATTTCACTATGCGAAATCCGTTCTCGTCCACAAAACCCGAGTAGCTAGTTGGACGAAGAGAACGGTTGACTTGCCCATCAAAATGAATGAGCATTCATTCATGTGCGAACGACCCTGCGCCTACCCCGGTTCCGAAGCACTGCGAGACATCCGTGCACGGCCCTTCCCACCGGGCAACTCCCGGTGTTGGCGCGGTGCCCCGGCATGGTAGTTTGGACGCCCACTACAATCGCGCCACCCATCGAACGATCCCAAGGAGGAGACACCCATGACGCAAGTATCCAGACGTACCGCGATCCAGGCGGGCGCCGCGCTCGGCCTCGGCCTGGCGGGGCTCGGCCGCACGGCGATGGCGCAGGAGCAGGTGAAACTGCGCATTTCGCACTTCCTGTCGCCGATGGCGCCGATCCAGACCAAGTTGTTCCAGCCGTGGACGCAGCGCGTCGAGAAGGATTCCGGTGGCCGCATCAAGTGCGAGATCTATCCGGCGATGCAGCTCGGCGGCAAGCCACCGCAATTGTTCGATCAGGTACGTACCGGCGTTGCGGACATCGCATGGGCCCTTCCGGGTTACACGCCCGGCCGCTTCCCGCTGGCCGAGGTGTTCGAGTTGCCCTTCATGACCGGCAAGACCGCCGAGGCCACCACCCAGGCGATCTGGGAGTTCTACAACAAGCACATGAAGGACGAGTTCAAGGACGTTCACGTGCTGCTGATGCACTGCCACGCCCCGGGGCTGATCCATATGAAGGACAAGCTCGTCACGAAGATGGAGGACCTGCAGGGCAAGAAGATCCGCCTGCCGGTCAAGCCGATCGGCGACGCGCTCAAGCTGTTGGGTGCCACGCCGGTCGGAATGCCCCTGCCCGAGGCCTACGAGGCGCTGTCGCGCGGCGTCGCCGACGGACTCACCGTGCCGTGGGAAGTGATGCGGCCGCAACGCTTCAACGAACTGGTGAAATTCCACACCGAGACCGGCCTGTATACCACGGTGTTCATGGTCGCGATGAACAAGCAGAAGTACGAGAGCCTGCCCGCTGACCTGAAGGCCGTGATCGACAGGAACTCCGGCGCGAACATCGTCCAGGAGATGGGCAAGGCGTGGGACGATGCCGAAGTGCCCGGCCTGCAGCAGGCGAAGGAAATGGGCCATACGATCACCGCGCTCTCGCCCGAGGAGAAGGCGCGCTGGCAGAAGATCACCCAGCCGGTGATCGATGCCTGGATCGCCAAGACCCCCAACGGCAAGGCGCTCTACGACGACGCGGTCGCCCTGATCAAGAAGTACGACAAATGAGCGAGGGCGGCAGCCGCACCGGCGACACCGGTGCGGCGGCCCGTCCGGGGCCGGAACGCGCGCTCGAGCGCGTCTGCATCTGGCTCGCGATAGCGGGCGGCACCGTGATGCTCGTCTTCACGGCGGCGTCGGTCGTGAGCATCATCAGCCGTTCGGTATTCGGTTCGCCGCTGGTGGGCGACTTCGAACTCACCGAACGCGGTACCGCCATCGCGGTTTTCGCGATGCTGCCCTACTGTCACCTGCGCGGCGGCAACGTCGTGGTCGACATGTTCATCGGCATGCTGCCGGCGAACATCCGCCAGTCGCTTGCCATGGTGGGAGAAATACTCTTCACCGTCGTCGCGGCGCTGATGACCTGGCGGCTGACACTGGGAGGCATCAACCAGTTCCAGTTCAACGACATGTCCATGATGCTTCATATCCCGACCTGGTGGATGTTCGTGCCGATCGTCTTCTCGATGGCACTGCTCACACTCGTCTGCCTGGCGCGTACCTTGCGCGGCGGCAAGGAGTTCCGATGAGCGGCATGTCGATTTCGCTGTTGATGTTCGGCGTGATGGTCGCGCTGCTGATGCTCGGCATCCCGGTGGGCGTGTCACTGCTGCTGGTGGGCGGCGTCGGCTACATCTGGGTCTCCGGGCTCGAGCCGATGCTCAACTACATGAACTCGGCACCGTACTTCCAGGTGGCCAACTACGGCCTGTCGGTGATTCCGCTGTTCGTGCTGATGGGCCAGTTCGCGACCGCCTCCGGGCTGTCCACTGGCATCTTCAACGCGGCAGCAGCCTGGCTCGGACACCGCCGCGGCGGCGTGGCGATGGCCGGCGTAGGCGCCTGCGCGGCGTTCGGCTCGATCTGCGGCTCCTCGCTGGCCACCGCGGCGACCATGGCCCACGTGTCGCTGCCCGAGATGCGCCGGCTGAAGTATTCGGGGGCGCTCGCCACCGGTTCGCTGGCCGCCGGCGGCACGCTCGGCATCCTGATCCCGCCGTCGGTCGTGCTGGTCATCTACGCGATCCTCACCGAGCAATCGATCGGCAAGTTGTTCTTCGCCGCGATGGTACCGGGCGTGCTGGCCGCGATCGGCTACATGATCACCGTCGCCATCGTCGTGCGCATCGACCCCGAGGCGGGCCCGGCGGGGCCGAAGGCCACCCTGGCGCAGAAGTTCGCCACGCTCGCCGAACTGGTGCCCGTCATCATCGTCTTCATCGTGGTGATGGGCGGCATCTACGGCGGCTTCTTTACGCCCACCGAGGGGGCGGCGGTCGGTGCCGCGGCCACCGGCGCGATCGCCGTGATACGAGGCGGGATGCGGCTGAAGGGCGTCATCGAGTGCCTGCTCGGCACCGCCAAGCTGACCGGCATGATCTTCATGATCCTGATCGGCGCAGACCTCTTCAACGCCTTCCTCGCGATCACGCAGATGCCCACGCAGGCGGCTGCGGCCATCGGCGCCAGCGGCCTGTCGCCGATGATGGTGCTGATGCTGATCCTGCTGTTCTACCTGGCGCTGGGCTGCGTGATGGACTCGATGTCGATGATCCTGATCACCATCCCGGTGCTGTTCCCGATCGTGATGGCGCTCGACTACGGCATGTCTCCGGAGGACACCGCGATCTGGTTCGGCATCATCGTGCTGATCGTCGTCGAGATGGGATTGATCACGCCGCCGTTCGGCATGAACGTGTTCGTGATCAACTCGCTGGCACCCGACGTGCCGATGACCGAGTCGTTTCGCGGCGTGATGCCCTTCCTGGTGAGCGACTTCGTCCGCGTCGGCATCCTGGTCGCCTTCCCGATCCTGACGCTCGGCGTGCTGCGGGTGCTCAGCTATTAGCCCGCTCCAGGCTCCGTTCCGGCGTCTGTATCGTCTTCGAGCAGTTGCGCGCTGGTCTTCTCGGGCAACGACTCCACGCTGCGCAGCCGGCGCTCGATGGCACGCGTGCGCACCGCCGCCGTGCCCAGCGTGGTGCTGGCCCGATCGATCTGCTCCTTGGTCTTCGCGAGCACGTCGCCGAACTTGCCGAACTCGGTCTTGACCGCGCCGAGCAGCTGCCACACCTCGCTCGAGCGCTTCTCCACCGCCAGCGTGCGAAAACCCATCTGCAGGCTGGACAGGATCGCCGCCAGCGTGCTCGGGCCCGCCACCACGACGCGCCAGCTGCGCTGCAGGTCGTCCATCAGCCCCGGGCGGCGCGCCGCCTCGGCGTACAGACCCTCGGTGGGCAGGAACATCAGCGCGAAGTCGGTGGTGTCGGGCGGCGACACGTACTTGGTGCGGATCGTCTTCGCCTCCAGCCGCAGGCGCTGCTCGAGCTGACGCGCGGCCGCCTCGGCCGCCACCGGATCGGCCTTCTCCTGCGCGATCGCCAGCCGCTCGTAGTCCTCGCGCGGGAATTTCGCGTCGATGGGCAGCCATACCGGCGTGTCGCCGTCGCGCCCGGGCAGGCGGATCGCGTATTCGACGCGCTCGTTCGAACCCGGCACCGGCGCCACGTTGGCCGCGTACTGCTCGGGCACCAGCAACTGCTCGAGCAGCGACGCGAGCTGCACCTCGCCCCAGGTGCCGCGCGTCTTCACGTTGGTCAGCACGCGCTTGAGGTCGCCCACGTCGGAGGCCAGCGCCTGCATCTCGCCCAGCCCCTTGTGCACCTGTTCGAGGCGGTCCGACACCTGCTTGAACGACGCCCCGAGGCGCTGCTCGAGCGTCGCGTGCAGCTTCTCGTCGACGGTGCGGCGCATTTCCTCGAGCCGCAGCGCGTTGTCGCCCTGCAACTCGCGCAGTCGCCGCTCGAGCGTCTCGCGCAGCGCCTCGATGCGCGCCTCGGTGCCTTCGCGCAGCGCGTTCAGGCGCTGCTCGTTGCTCTCGCGCAAGGCGCCCAGGCGCTGCTCGTTGGCTTCGGTGAGGCGGGTCAGCTGCTGCGCGAAGGCATCGATCTGGTTGTTCTGCACGCCGGCGATGGTGCCCATCTGGTGCGTCAGGTTGCGCCCCAGCTCGGCCAGCGAGCCGGCCAGCTCCAGGCGGTTCTCGCGCGCCTGCGCGGCGATCTCCTCGCGCAGCTCGCGCTGCTGCTGCAGTTGCATCTGGTGCAGGTGCGACAGCTCGTCGAGCGCCGGGGCGTGGTCGGGGGCGCGCCGCAGCAGCAGGATCAGCAACGCCATCACGGCCACCGCCAGCAGCACCACGGTGGCCACGGGAAGGACTTCGTTCACAGACAAGACGAGATCGCTCGCTCAGGCTTGCACGACAACAGGATATCCGCGAGCATACCGACGCGCGGTCGATCCGTCAGGAGGCCTTCATGAACGTTCCCGCACTGATTCTGGTCGCAGGCGTCGTCGCCTCGCCGGCGCTCTTCGCCGGCACGGTGGCCGATCCGGCCGAATCCGGCACCGTGTTCCGCTGCGCGACCAAGGATGGCCGCACCACCTTCTCGGACCAGCCCTGCGTGGGGGCCGAGCGCGTGCAGCTGTGGAAACCCGCGGCCGTCGCCTCGGGCATCGAGCGCGGCAGCGCCGCCGCCGGCGCGGCTGCGGCGCCGCAGCCAACCCGCACCGCCGACACCCAGCGCTACGACCCCTTCGTCGAGTGCACCCGCCGCGGTGGACGCTTCGATCTGGCCGCGCGCATCTGCAAGCTTCCCGAGGACGCGGCGCGCCAGATGTTCAAGGCGCAGTGATCGGGCCTCGGCGATCAGGCCTGCGTTGATCGCGCCTCATCGATCGGGCCTGCGTTGATCGCGCCTCATCGATCGGGCCTGCCTTGAGCGCGCCTCATCGATCGGGCCTGCCTTGAGCGCGCCTCATCGATCAGCCTTCGCTGATCACGCATTGCGCAGCGTGGCCAGCGGGGGCACCCGCAGCACGTTGCGCAGGCCGAGCCAGCCGGCGAGCAATGCCAGCGCCGCACCGATCGCGGCGCCGGCGGGCAGCACCCACCAGCGCGGCTCGTAAGCGAAGCGGAAGACCTGGTCGGCCAGCACCCAGCCGATCGCGATCGAGCCAGCGGCCGCCAGCACACCGGCCAGCGCGCCGCTGAACGCCAGCTCGATCAGCTGCGCCGAGGCGAGCTGCCGGCCCGATGCACCGAGCGCGCGCATGAGCCCCGCTTCGCGCACGCGCTCGTCGCGCGAACTGGCGAGCGCGCCCCACAGCACCGCCACGCCAGCGGCGAGCGTGAGCACGAACAGAACCTGCACCGCGCGGATCACCTGATCGAGCATCGTCTGCACCTGGCGCACGAGATTGCCGGTGTCGAACACGGTGAGATTGGGGAAACGCTGCAGCAGCGCGCGATCAAGCCCCGGCGAGGATTCCGGCTGGTGATACGCGGTGATCAGTGTCTGCGGCTGCCCGGACAGCGCCGCGGGCGACAGGATCATGAAGAAGTTCACCTTCATCGAATCCCAGGCGACGCCGCGCACGCTCGACAAGCGCACCGTGACGATTTCGCCGGCCACGTCGAAACCGAGCTTGTCGCCCAGCGCGAGCCCGAGCGTCTTCATGATGCCCTGTTCGGCCGACACTTCGAGCGCATCGGGCGCGAACCAGCGGCCCGCGACGATGCGGTTGTGCTCCGGCAGATGCTCGGCGTACGAGAGATTGAACTCGCGATCGATCATGCGCTGCGCGCGATCGTCGTCGTAGTCTTCGGGGAGCACCGGCTTGCCGTTCACCGTCACCAGGCGCCCGCGCACCATCGGAAACACTTCGGGCGCGCGCACTCCGACCCCTTCGAGCGCGGCGCGCACCGATGCGCCCTGGTCGGGCTGGATGTTGACCAGGAAGCGGTTCGGCGCATCGGGCGGGCTCGCGCGCCGCCAGCCCTCGATCAGGTCGGTGCGCGTGACGGTGAGCAGCAGCAGCGCCATCAGGCCGATCGACAGCGCCACGGTCTGCGCCACCGTCATCGCACGGCGGCGCGACCACGATGCGAAAGCCAGCCGCAGCGCGGGGCTGCCCGCCACGAAGCCGGCGCGACGCAGCGGCTCGATCAGTCGCACCATCGCGAACGCGACGACGACGAACACGAGTGCCCCGACGGCGAAGCCCCCGATCGCGACCACCGCCAGCCGCACGCTGCCGGCAAACCAGAACAGCAGCGCGCAGAATGCCGCGGTCGCCAGCGCCGTCGCCACCCAGGCCGACGCGGGCGCCCCACCGACCTCGCGCCGCAGCACGCGCAACGGCGGCACGCCGGCCAGGCGCAGGAACGGCCAGGCGCCGAAGCCGCCCATCAGCACCAGCGCCACGATCAGCGCCTGCAGCGCGGGCAGCCAGCCTGCCTCCGGCAGCGGGATCTCGATCAGCGGAGCCACCGCGGCCACCAACCCGAAGTGCACGGCCCAGCCCAATGCGATGCCCACCGCCGCGCCGGCCAGCGAGATCCACAGCAGCTCCAGCCCGAGCAGCCGCAGCAGCCGGGGTTGCGTGAGCCCCATCGCCTTCATCACCGCGCAGCCGTCCAGGTGGCGCTCGGCGAAGCGCCGGGCGGCCAGCCCGATCGCCACCGCGGCGATCAGCGCCGACAGCAGCGCCACCAGCGACAGGAACTGCTCGGCGCGATCGAGCGTGGCGCGCAGTTCCGGGCGACCGCTTTCGAGCGATTCGATGCGCTGGCCGCGCCCCAGCCGCGACTGCGCCCACTGCGCGAAGCCGGTCACCGCCGCGGGCTCGCCGGCGAACATCAGTTGCCAGCGCACGCGGCTGGCGGGCTGCACCAGCCCGGTGGCGGCGAGATCGTCGAGCGCGAACATCGCGCGCGGGGCGAAGTTCACGAAACCGGTGCCGCGGTCGGGCTCCAGCGTGATTTGCCGGGTCACGCGAAACTGCGAGTCCCCGAACTCGACCGTGCCGCCGCGTGCGATGCCCAGCGCCTGCACCAGCTGCGGATCGAGCCAGGCCTCGCCGCGCGCCGGCGCGTGCGCGGCGGCGGCATCGTGGGCAGCCGGGCTGGCGGCGGGCGGATCATGCCGACCGGCCGGCGGCACCTCGCCGCCCACCGCGGACGGCCCGCCCGCTGCCGGGGGCAGCTCGGCGACGCGCACGCGCCCGCGCAACGGATAGTTGTCGCTGACCGCCTTGACCGACGCGAGCTGCGGCAGGCCGCCTGCCCTCGCCATGCTCGGGAAGACCACGGTGCGCGCCACCTGCAGGCCGCGCCGCGCGGCCTCCGCCGCGAGCGTCTCGTCGGGCGGACGGTCCGAGCCGATCACCAGGTCGGCGCCGAGCAGCTGCGCGGCCTCCTGCTCCAGCGCCGCACGCATGCGATCGACGAAGAAACCGACGCTGGCGATCGCACCGACCGCCACCACCAGCGCAGCGATGAGCAGCCGCAGCTCGCCGGCACGCCAGTCGCGCCATGCCAGGCGCAGCGACAGCAGGGGATCGCGCATGGAATCGTCGGAACCGGAAAGGGTCAGAAGCGGAACGGCGTGAAGTTCGTGTCCCGATCGTACCAGTCCTCGCGCTCGGCCCGCTTCAGCAAGCCCACCACCTTGTAGGTGATCGGCGTGAACACGACTTCGACCAGCGTCTTGGCGATCCACTGCGAGAGCATCAGCTGCGGGATCAGCGCGTCCGGAATGATGCCGCTGCCCCAGAACGCCAGCGGATAGAACAGCGCCGAGTCGATGCCCTCGCCGACGATCGTCGAACCGATGGTGCGGGTCCACAGGTGGCGCCCCTGGGTCATCAGCTTCATCTTCGCGAGTACGAACGAATTGACGAACTCGCCGCACGAATAGGCCACGAGCGAAGCCAGCACGATGCGCCAGGTGTTGCCGAAGGCGACTTCGTAGGCGCCCTGGTGCGGCCAGCCCGGCGCCGGCGGCAGCTGCACCACCACCCACGCCATGAACGCCGCGAAGCTCATCGCCGCGAAGCCGGTCCAGATCACGCGCCGCGCCTTCGCGTAGCCGTACACCTCGGTCAGGATGTCGCCGAAGACGTAGGAGATGGGGAAGAACAGCACGCCCGCCCCGAAGGTGAGCGCCCCGAGCAGCGGCAGATCGAGCTGCACCGCCTTGGCGGGCCCGATGAGGTTCGAGCAGATGTAGACGGTGACGAAGCCGGTCATCACCAGGCCGAGGTAGCGATAGCCGCGCTCCGGATCATCGCCGGACGGCCGAGGTTTTTTAGTCATGGTGCGCCTCGAACATGAAGCGCGAAGCATAGCCGATGCGCGATGTGCCCGACGCGCGGCGAGGCCGCGCTCCGATCCGCGCTCCTGTCGCGCCGGCTTCGCGCGACGCGCAGTGGTGGCGCGGCCGTTGCGCCGCGGCCGCGCCGCAGTTGCTACCATCCGGCGAGTACTCCACCGATCCGGAGAGCACGCGATGAGCCGCGCACACCTCGACTGGTATTTCGACTTCGTCTCGCCGTTCTCGTACCTGCAGAGCGCGAAGCTGGGCGAGTTCGCCGCGCGCGCACGCGTGACCTGCCGGCCGGTGCTGTTCGCGGGCCTGCTCAAGCACTTCGACAACATCGGCCCGGCGGAAATCGCGCCGAAGCGCCGCTGGACGTTCGAGCACGTGGCCTGGCTCGCGCACACGCACGGCATTCCGCTCGCGCTGCCGCCGATGCACCCGTTCGTGCCGCTGCGGCTGCTGCGGCTGTCGATCGCGCTCGGCAACTCGATCGACGTGGTGCAGCAGTTGTTCGCCTTCGTCTGGCGCGACGGGCGGCTGCCGACCGACGACGAAGCGTTCGGGCAGCTGCTCGACCGCTACGGCGTCGCGCTGGCCGATCTCGACGCACCGGCGGTCAAGGACGCACTGCGAACGAATACCGAAGCCGCAGCTGCCGCCGGCGTGTTCGGCGTGCCCTCCGCGGTGATCGACGGCGAGGTGTTCTGGGGGTTCGACGCCACCCCGATGATCCTCGCGCGCCTCGACGGAAACCCGTTCTTCGAATCGCCGGCGCTGGCCGCCGCGCGGGAGCTGCCGCAAGGCGTGCAGCGCGCGCGCTGACTCATTCGCGCGGCAGGATCACCACCTTGCCCTTGACGCGACGCTCGAGCACGTCGCGCAGCACCTGCGCCGCCTGCGCGAGCGGGTAGGCTTTCGTGACCGGGGGTCGTACCTTGCCCGACTGGTAGAGCGCGAACAGCTCCTGCATGTGCGCGCGCGTGCGCTTCGGGTCGCGCTGCACGAACGCGCCCCAGAACGCGCCGACCAGCGATGCCGTCTTCAGCAGCGGCAGGTTCAGC
>JAHDYE010000121.1:0-7536 GCA_023383035.1 Burkholderiaceae bacterium
GAACGCGCGGATGCGGCACATCGTGTGGTAGAGCCCGAGCAGCCGGTCGGCGTCGGGCGATGAGGGGTCCGTCATCGTCGGAAGATCTCGGTGATGTCTCGCCATTCGCGGGTCCGTAGCCGCCCGCCCCGGATCGTACACGCTGCCGTCGATCGATGAGCAGTTGCCCATATTCCCCGTATCCCATATTTATGGGAGAATTGCCCAATGAAGACCACTCTCGAACTGCCCGACGACCTTGCCCGACGCGTTCGCATGCGCGCGGCGACGCGCGACCAGAAACTGAAGGACACGATCGCGCAACTGCTCGAGATCGGCCTGGCGCATGCGCCCAGCGCCGAGCCGCCGACGCGCCCGCCGAATCCGGTGAAGCTCGAGCGACGCAGGCTCTTGAACATCGATGAAATCGAGGCGGCAATCGCCGCCGGACGCGACTGAACGGCGCCGATCGTGCTCGTCGTAGACACGAACATCGTCGCCTACCTGCTGATCGAGGGGGACCGCACCGGGGACGCCCAGGCTCTCTACGTCCTCGATCCGGAGTGGAAGAGCGAGGCCTTCCTGCTAGTCGAGTTCTCCAACATCCTCGCCACCTACGAACGCAGCGGGGATCTCGCCCGCCACCAGGCCGAAGCCTTGCTCGCCACGGCGGAGTCGCGGTTGCGGGGCCTGGTCGCGCTGCCGCATCGCGTGGCCCTCGCGCATGCCCGCCGCTTCGGCGTGTCGGCCTATGACGCACGGTTCCTCGCGGTTGCCGAGACACTGCGCTCTCCGCTGATCACGGAAGATGCACGCCTGCGCGCAGCAGCGCCTTCACTGACCCGGTCGCTCGCTGAAGCGCTGATGGGACCGTAACCAATAGCTGAGCAACGGAATTAATTGATTTACTTTATAGCGCAAAGCTAAAATAACGGACACTTTTGTTTTGAGATTGCTACTCGTGTGCGCAGGCCCCCACCCGGACGCTACATCGAAGTCGCCACAGCCGGCGAGCGATTCCAGGCGTTCGTGCCGGCACCGCTGCCACCCGATCCGCCTGTCGTCTGGTCGCCCGAGCTGCGGCGCCGCTTCGACGACGCGCTGGTGGCGCTGGGCCGGCTGGACGCGCTCATGCATCTGCCCAATGCGTCGCTCCTGCTCTACAGCTTCGTGCGCAAAGAAGCAGTGCTGTCCTCGCAGATCGAGGGCACGCAGTCCTCGCTCGCGGACCTGCTGCTCTACGAGATCGACGAGCAGCCCGGTGTGCCCGTGGAGGACGCGCGTGAGGTGAGCCGCTGCGTCGCGGCGCTCGAGCACGGTCTCGGGACGCTGCGCGGCGGTCTTCCGTTGTCGATGCGCCTGCTGCGCGGGATGCATGAGGTGCTGCTTTCGCACCCCGGGGGGCGCGGCAAGACGCCCGGGGAACTACGGCGTTCGCAAGTCTGGATCGGCGGCACGCGGCCAGGCAACGCTGCGTTCGTGCCGCCGCCGGCCCAGGCGCTGGCAAGTTGCCTTGCGTCCTTCGAACGCTTTCTCAACGACGAGCCCGAACCCACGCCCCCCCTTCTCAAGGCGGCGCTCGCGCACGTGCAGTTCGAAACCATCCACCCCTTCCTCGACGGCAACGGCCGCCTCGGACGGCTGCTGATCGTGCTGCAGCTCGTCGCCGATGGAGTGCTGCGCGAGCCGATGCTTTAC
Source organism: Burkholderiaceae bacterium (assembly GCA_023383035.1). GTDB lineage: Bacteria > Pseudomonadota > Gammaproteobacteria > Burkholderiales > Burkholderiaceae_E > Zeimonas. Next base: position 1,678 of record JAHDYE010000121.1, read on the forward strand.
CCGAGCCTCTACTTCAAGACCCACCACGCACTCTACTACGAGCTGCTGAACGAGGTGCGACTGCACGGCGACTGGGAGCGTTGGCTGGCGTTCTTCGCCGAGGGCGTTCAGGCCTGCGCCATGCAGGCGGGAGCCACCGCGAACGCGCTGCTCGCGCTGGTCAACGCCGATCGCGACCGCGTCGCCGGCCTCGGGCGCGCAGCGAGCTCTGCGCTCGCAGTGCATCAGGCCCTGCAGCGCCAGCCGGTTGCCACCGCTGCCGCGCTCGTGAAGGCGACGGCTCTGACCGCGGCCACGGTCAACAAGTCGCTCGCACACCTGGAGCGCCTCGGCGTCGTCGCGGAACTGACGAACCGACAGCGGGGCCGCGTGTTCAGCTACCGCCGGTACGTAGACGAGCTGGCGGCGGAACTGGAGCGCACCCCGTGAACAGTTGCCGTCGACCGCCGCGCACGAATAGCCGATCCGCTCCGACTCGCTATGCGCCCTGTATCGCCCTGTTCAACGATGCGGGCCCTGGAGGCGGGGCTGCGGAGGCGCCCGCACAAGCGCAAGAGGGCGCGTGATGGCAAGAACAATCAAGAAAAACCGGCAACAGCCCTGGCGGTGCCAACATCGGCTACGAAGCCCGGCTCTAGCAGATGGCAGACGCACTGCGCGGCTCCATGGACGCCGCCGAGTACAAGCACGTCGTCCTCGGCCTGCTCTTCCTCGAGTGCATCTTCGACGCCTTCGAGGAGCCGCGCGCATACGTGCATTCATTTGCGCAGCGCGTGCATTTCGCGGCTGGGGCCGCCTGGCTGCAGTCCGAGGCCGCGAAGCTCGATGCTGCCATTGCCGCAAATCGGAAGAAGCTTGGGTACGGCGGGTGAGTGGCGGGAACGGACCCTCGGTGACGTTCCCTGGCTTTCATCTGGCGAGACGCGAGAGAAGTTCATCATCGATACAGAAAGGCGTATCACGTCCGCCGGCGTGGCGAACTCAAGCACGAGGTTAGCGCCCGCAATGTCGACAGTCATCGCAAGCGCGGGGCAAGGTAACACCCGCGGCCAAACATCGCTGCTTACCTTCGAGAGCTACATCAATCAGTCTGTTGTTGTGTTCACTGGGAAACAGCGAGCAAGCTCCCCCCGTCATCTCTTCTTCGACCTAGAACAGCGCTACGAAGAGTTCAGGCGAATCTCAGACGCCCACAGTTCCCGTGGTAGCTTGACCACGAAGTTGCTCGCGCAACTGTCTGCAGTCCTTCCCCCCGGCGCAATAGTCCGGCGGTTCGATACCCATGTCGTATCGCTGGTCGAGCGAGTCGCCGCGAATCTGACGGAATCGCGCGCCCTCGCAACCCTGCGCGATACCCTGCTGCCCCAACTCATCTCTGGCGAATTGCGGGTCAAGGATGCCGAGAGAATCATCGAGGTGACCGCATGAGAACGAAGCGAACAAAGGCCCCGCCCGGCCAGGCCCGCATCGAGTACCTGAAGGTGCAGAACTTCCGCGCGCTGCGCGAGGTCGAGTTCAAGGAGTTGACGCCACTGACGGTCCTTCTAGGGCCGAACGGCAGCGGCAAGTCGACCGTGTTCGACGTCTTCGCCTTTCTCGCCGAGTGCTTCGAGCTGGGGCTGCGCCGAGCCTGGGACAAACGCGGCCGGGCGAAGGAGCTGAAGACACGTGGCGGCGACGGTCCGGTGACTATCGAGATCAAGTATCGCGAGCCCGGCTTCCCGCTTATCACCTATCACCTTTCCGTCGACGAAAGACGCGGAGGCCCGGTAGTGGTTGAAGAGTGGCTGCACTGGAAACGCGGGAGCTATGGGGCACCCTTCAGGTTCCTCGATTACAGAGAGGGCGAAGGCCAAGCGATCAGCGGCGAGCAGCCTGACGACAGAGACAAGCGCGTTAACGTGCCGCTTAGCTCGGCCGACCTGCTGGCCGTCAACGCGCTCGGTCAGTTTGCCGAGCATCCCCGCGTGGCCGCACTTCGCAAATTCATCACCGGTTGGTACGTGTCTTACCTCTCTGCTGACAGCGCGCGCGGTCAGCCCGAGGCCGGCCCACAGGAGCGCATGACCCGCACCGGCGACAACCTGGCAAACGTCATTCAGTTCCTTGCCGAGCAGCATGGCGACCGCTTGGAGCAGATCTTCAACGTCTTGCGCCGTCGCGTGCCGCGCATCGAACGCGTGCTGGCAGAGACCATGCCCGATGGTCGGCTGCTGCTGCAAATCAAGGACGCACCGTTTAGCCACCCAGTGTTGGCAAAGTTCGCGTCCGACGGGACGCTGAAGATGCTTGCGTACCTCGTCCTTCTCTACGACCCAACGCCGCCGCCATTCATTGGAATCGAAGAGCCGGAGAACTTCCTGCACCCGCGGCTGCTGCCAGAGCTCGCGGAAGAGTGCCGCGCAGCGAGCGAGCGAACGCAACTGCTGGTGACGACGCACTCACCTTTCTTCCTGAACGGGCTGCGGCCCGACGAGGTTCGTGTGTTGTGGCGCAACGAACAGGGGTACACGCAGACGCGGCGTGCGGCCGACCTGCCAGGCGTGGGCGAATTCGTCGAACACGGTGCCTTGCTCGGCCATCTCTGGATGGAGGGGCAACTCGGAGTGGGCGACCCCCTGGTCAACCAGGGCGCGCCGAGCCGCCCTCAGCGGAGGCGATGATCATGACCGCCGCGCATCTTGAGCTTCTGGTCGAAGAGCCTTCGATGGAGGCATTCCTGAGTGCCCTGTTGCCGCGGCTGCTACCGCATGACCGCACCTTTGTGGTCCACCCGTTTCAGGGCAAGAGCGACCTGCTTGGGAAGCTCGAATCACGGCTGCGTGGCTACGCCGCTTGGCTGCCAGACGACTGCCGCATCGTAGTCGTCGTGGACCGGGACGACGAGGACTGCCGCGTCCTAAAGCGCCAGCTGGAAGCCATCGCTCGGCGCGCCGGGCTGCGCACGCGTACCCGCTCGGGGAGTGCGCCGTGGCAGCTCGTCAATCGCATCGCCATCGAGGAGCTGGAGGCCTGGTACTTCGGTGACTGGGCTGCCGTGTGTTCTGCATACCCACGCGCATCAGCAAACGTGCCGCGCCGACGGGGTTTCCGCGACCCGGATGCGATTGCCGAAGGCACCTGGGAAGCGTTCGAACGAGTGATGCAGGCGCACGGGTACTTCAAGGGTGGGTTGTTGAAGATCGAGGCGGCTCGCGCGATTGGGGCGCTCGTCGACCCGGCGCGCAGCTCGTCACATAGCTTTCGAGCCTTCAGCGCCGCGATTTCAGAGGCGTGCTCGTGACTCGGCCGCGCTGCACCACCTGCTGGTGGACAGCGTGACGGTCGAGTACCGCGATGCCGAAGGCAGCATCCGCGGTGCACAGGCGCGTGCAATCGACTTCGACGACCCGGCGAGCAACGACCGACTACCTGGGCCTGGCGCAGGAGCTTAAGCAGGCGCTGGCCACCTACACCGAGAGTGGCGGCACCGGGCGCACGGCGCTGGATCAGGACGAGGCAGCAGTCGCCGTCATGCTGGAGAAGCATGACGTCTGCTGCGGGCTCTTTTACGGCTTCGACTGGTCGAAATGGACAACCGGCACGCCGACGGAGCGGCTGGGCTTGCTGCCGGCCGCGCAAGAACACATCCTGGCGCAGGAGAGCGGCAAGGAGACGAGCTTGCGTTCTACGACACACTGGAAACCAACGACAGCGCCGTGAAGGTGCTTGGCGACGACACTCTGCGGACCATCGCGCAGGAGTTGGTCAGGACCGTGCGCCCCAACGTGACTATCGACTCTGGACGCTGCGCAACTGCGCGTGCTGGTCAAGCGCATCCTGCGCAAGTACGGCTATCCGCCGGACAAACAGGAGAAAGCGACGGAGACCGTGCTCGAGCAGGTGGCGCTGCTGTCGGAGGAATGGGCGCCGGGCTGACCGAACGGCATGCCGCGACCCGCGTCACTTCCCGATGCAGAACCTGCTGAAAATCACCCCCAGCAGGTCGTCCGCGCTGAACTCCCCGGTGATCTCGTTCAGCCGCTCCTGCGCCAGCCGCAGTTCCTCGGCAAACAGGTCGAGCTGCTGCGCACGTTCACGCGCGTACGCTCCGGCCGCCTCGACATGCCCCCGCGCCCCCTGCAGCGCGATCAGGTGCCGCTCACGCGCGATGAAGGTTGATTCGCCGCCCGGCTGCCAGCCGGCCAGCTCCAGCAGCAGGTGTCGCAGCCCGTCGATGCCTTCACCGGTCTTCGCCGACAGCCAGACCGACGAGAATCTCCGCATCTCGACCCCTGCCTCCGAGTCACCGTTCGTTCCGACACTCTCGGCCGCGCCGGCCGCTTCCGCCGGCGCTACACCCGTCCCGCCGCCCTCCCCGCGCACCACCTGCGCCCCGACCCCCGCCAGATCGATCTTGTTGTAGACCCGCACGATCGGCACCTCTTCCGCGAGCCGCCGCGCCAGCTCGCGCTCGATCTCCGCTGCCGCCGCCGTATCCGCCTCGCGCGCATCCAGCATGTGCACCACCACGTCGGCCTGCGCCGCCTCGGCCCAGGTGCGCGCGATGCCGAGCCGCTCGACCTGGTCTCCGGTCTCGCGCAGCCCGGCCGTGTCGATCACGTTCAGCGGCACGCCCTCGATCTGGATCGCCTGTGCGATGCGGTCGCGCGTCGTACCCGGAATCTCGGTCACGATCGCCACCTCGGCGCCGGCCAGCGCGTTGAGCAGCGAGCTCTTGCCCACGTTCGGCTCGCCCAGCAGGACCACGTTCAACCCATCGCGTAGCAAGGCTCCGCGCTGCGCATTGGCCAACAACACATGCAGATCGTCTCGAATCCGCGCCAGCCGCCCACGCGCGTCGGCCGCTTCCAGGAAGTCGATCTCCTCCTCGGGAAAGTCCAGCGTCGCCTCGACCAGCATGCGCAGCTCGATCAGCCGGTCGACCAGCGCGTGCACCGCGGCCGAGAACTCGCCCGACAGCGAGCGGCTCGCCGAACGTGCCGCCTGCTCGGTGCTGGCGTCGATCAGGTCGGCCACCGCCTCGGCCTGTGCCAGGTCGAGCTTGTCGTTGAGGAACGCCCGCTGCGTGAACTCGCCCGGCTCGGCCAGCCGCAGCCCGATGCCCTGCCCGGCCTCGAGCACGCGCCTGAGCAACAGTTGCAGCACCACCGGCCCGCCGTGCCCCTGCAGCTCGAGCACGTCCTCGCCGGTATACGAATGCGGCGCCGGGAAGTGGATTACGATGCCCTGGTCGATCGCGCTCCCGTCGCCGGCGAGGAACGGCCCGTAGGTCGCATGTCGCGGCGCCAGCGCACGCCCCACCACCGCCGACACGATCGCCGAAAGATCGCGCCCCGACACCCGCACCACGCCGATCCCCGCGCGCCCCGGCGCGGTCGCGACCGCGGCGATAGGAGGAGAAGGGAGAAGGGAGAAGGGAGAAGAGGAAAGACCGTGGGAATCGGCTCTCGCCCCCTTCTCCCTTCCCCCTTCTCCCTTCTCTCCCTTCACCCCCTCGCCTTCGCCGCGGCCGTCGCCTTCTCGATCTGCTTCGTGATGAACCACTGCTGGACGATCGAGTAGACGTTGTTCACCAGCCAGTACAGCACCAGGCCCGCCGGGAAGAAGAAGAACATCACCGAGAACACCAGCGGCATGATCATCATCATCTTCGCCTGCACCGGGTCGGGCGGCGTCGGGTTCAGCTTCACCTGGATGAACATCGTGCCGGCCATCACCAGCGGGAGGATGTAGAAGGGGTCGGGCGCGGCGAGGTCGGTGATCCAGCCGATCCACGGCGCGTCGCGCATCTCCACCGACGCCAGCAGCACCCAGTACAGCGCGATGAACACCGGGATCTGCACCACGATCGGCAGG
>JAHDYE010000121.1:7546-10776 GCA_023383035.1 Burkholderiaceae bacterium
CTCGGTCTTGTACAGCTCCATCATCGCCTGGTTCATCTTCACGCGATCGTTGCCGTAGCGCTCGCGGATCTGCATCAGCCGCGGCGTCACCGCCTTCATGCGCGCCATCGAGCGGTAGCTCGCGGCCTGCAGCGGATAGAACGCGGTCTTGATCAGGATCGTGAGCAGCACGATCGCCCAGCCCCAGTTGCCGACCAGCCCGTGCAGCTTCTCGAGCAGCCAGTAGATCGGCTGCGCGATCGCGGTCAGCCACCCGTAGTCGACGGTGAGGTCGAGCCCCGGCGCGATCTTCTCCAGCATGCGCTGGTCCTGCGGCCCGATCAGCAGGCGCGACTCGACCGTGGACGAGGCCTGCGGCGCCAGCTCGGCCAGCGGCTGCTTGATGCCGACCGAGTAGAGGTTGGTATCCACCTTGCGCGTATAGAACTCGCGCATCGCCTTCGGCGCCGGCACCCATGCAGAGACGAAGTAGTGCTGGATGATGCCGGCCCAGCCGTTGTCGGCGCTGATCGAGTGCTTCGCCTTGTTCTTCTCGATGTCGGAGAACGCCACCTTCTGGAACTTGTCGGCATCGGTGTAGACCACCGGACCGGTGTACGTGTAGTAGAAGCTCGACTCCCCGGGCGGCGCGTCGCCGTCGCGGGTGAGCTGCATGTAGAGCACCGGCCGTACCGGCGCAGTGCCCACGTTGGTGACTTCGTCCTTCACGTCGATCACGTACGCGCCGCGCGCCAGCGTGTAGGTGCGCACCAGCCGCACGCCGCCGCTCTCGGAGGCCAGCCGCAGCTGCACCGCGTCGGCGCCGTCGGCAAGCACGCGCGGCCCGCCGGCGCCATCGACCACCGCCATCGGCGTGCGATGCGTCGGGAAGCTGGCGCCTTCGGCCGCACCGACCAGGCCGCTCTGCGCGAGATAGGTCTTGCCCGGCTGGTTCTGCAACAGCGCCAGGTTGTGCGGCAGGTTGTTCAGGTCGCGATGCTCGAGCAGCTCGGCGCGCCGGATCTGTCCGCCGACCGGATCGACGTCGAGCGCCAGCACGTCGTTGGCCAGCCGGATCGTCTGCGTGGACGCCTCGCCCGGGGCGCCCGGCGCGCCGGCAGCCGGCGCAGGCGTCGGCCCGCCCGGCACTTCGGTGCGGCCCGCATCGGGCAGGGCGGCGGTGGATGGCGGAATGCTGGCATCGGTGCGCGGCGCGCCCTCCGTGCCCGGGGCGCTCGCCGGCGCGCTCGTCTGCGTCGCCGCTCCGAACAGCGACGGATGGCCCTGGTGCCGCTGCCATGCGTCCCACAGGAACACCAGCGACATCGAGAACACGATCCAGAGGATCATTCGTTGGGTCTGCATCGTCTCATCGTTCGGTGGATTCGTCGCCCCGCAGCGCCGCCGGCCAGCGGCAGCCGCAGTGCATCGACAGGCGCTCCGGCACTTCGTCCAGGCCGCCCGGATTGAAGGGATGGCAGCGCGCCACACGCTTGACCGCGAGCCAGCCGCCGGCCAGCGCCCCATGCCGTTCGACCGCCTGCAGCGCGTAGTCCGAGCAGGTCGGCAGGAACCGGCAGCGCGGCGTCATCATGGGACTGATCGCCAGCCGGTAGAAGCGAATCAGGATGGTGAGCACCCGCTTCACGAAACCTGCTCCTGTCGGGAACCGCTAGTCGGCCTGCCGGGCCGGGCCGCCCGACGAGCTACCGCCTTGACGTCGCGCATCGATGCGCCGGCCGAGCGCGCCGAACGCCTCATCGAGCTCCGCGCGCACGATCGCCTTGCGATGGCGCACGCCGCGCGCCACGGGCAGGCGCGTCATGCGCAGCATCGCCACCACCGGCGCGCCGCCCAGCGTCGCCGCGCGCCATGCCTCGCGGGCCACCCGGCGCACCGCATTGCGGTCGACCGCCCGCGGCAGTACGCGCCGGGGAACGGCCATCAACAATACGCCCGGCGGCTGGCCGAGCATCTTCCAGCGCAGATCGAAATGTTCGCTGCCGATCACCGGCCGCGCGCGCAGCAGCGTCGGCACGATGCCGCGCGGCAGCCTCGGAGCCGCCGCCTGCGCGCCGGCTCGCACGCGCACCCGCGCGGCTCGCGGGCACCCGGAACCGGCTCGCGAATGTCCGGGCTGTGGAGTGCGCTCGACGCCCACGCGCAGCGGAGAATCAGACGGCCAGGCGCTTGCGGCCCTTGGCGCGGCGCGCACGGATGACGGCACGACCGCCGCGGGTCTTCATGCGAGCCAGGAAACCGTGCGTGCGCTTGCGCCGCACGACGGAAGGCTGATAGGTGCGTTTCATGAGGTCAATCCTAGGCCGGGGAGGGAAAAGCCTTTCATTACAACGCATTAGCTGCCCGGCTGTCAATTTCGTGTTGGCGTCGGCGTGTCATGAAGAGGTAAAATGAACGGTTCCCCTCGCCTACCGCCGCGCACCGAGATCGACCTCATCATGCTGGACCGTTGGCTCGCCTGCGTGGCAAGACTCGAAAGCGAGATCCCCGCACAGCAGTTCAAACCCTGGATCAAGCCGCTGGTCTTCCTCGGCTACGATGAGGCCGACCGCCTGCTGCGCCTCGGCGTGCCGAACCACTTCAAGCTGAACTGGGTGAAGTCGCAGTTCGAGTCGCGCATCGAGACGATCGCGCGCGAAACCATTGCCCCCGAGCTGCGGGTGAGCTTCGAAGTCCACCGCACGGCCGCGGCCAACGAAACGATCCGCCCCGATGCGCCGCAGCCGTTGTTCGCCGATCCCGAGGCCGGCGCGCTGCGCGCGGAGCCGGTCGACGGCGTGGCCAACGACGCCTTCGAAACGATGGCCCCCGACGCGCAGACCCGGCTGCGCCCCGAGCTCACCTTCGACACCTTCGTGCACGGCAAGGCCAACCAGATCGCCTGGTCGGCCGCGCTGCAGGTGGTCGAGCGTCCGGGCACCGCGTACAACCCGCTGTTCCTGTACGGCGGGGTAGGGCTGGGCAAGACGCACCTGCTGCACGCGGTCGGCAACGCCATCCTCGAGCGCAAGCCCGGCGCGCGCGTGCGCTACATCCACGCGCAGGACTACTTCGACGAGATGGTCCGGGGCATCCAGCGCAAGTCGATGCAGGAGTTCAAGAAGAAGTACCAGTCGCTCGACATGCTGCTGATCGACGACATCCAGTTCCTCGGCGGCAAGGACCGCACGCAGGAGGAGTTCTTCTACACCTTCGAGGCGCTGCTCACTGCGCGCAAGCAGCTGATCATC
>JAHDYE010000122.1 GCA_023383035.1 Burkholderiaceae bacterium
GCCGCCAGCTCGGCATCCGCGTGCACAAGGTCAACGTGGTGTGGCCGCTGGAGGCGACCATCACGCGCGACTTCGCCCAGGGTCTGCAGGAGATCCTGGTGGTGGAGGAAAAGCGCCAGGTCATCGAATACCAGCTCAAGGAGCAGCTCTACAACTGGCGCGCCGATGTGCGACCGCGGGTGGTCGGCAAGTTCGCCGACAGCGACGAGTGGATGCCCGAAGCGGGGCGTTTCGCGCGCGGGTCGTCGCCCGCGCACGCCGCGGCGTCGCGCACCGGCGCAGGCCATGCGGTGGGCGCGCACGGCCACTGGCTGCTGCCGCCGATCGGCGAGCTCACGCCGGCGCTCGTCGCGCGCGCGATCGCGGCGCGCATCGCGCGCTTCCACGGCTCGCCGCAGATGCGCGAGCGCGTCGCGTTCCTCGAAGCCAAGGAGGCGGCGCTGGCGCGGCCGCGCGTGTCGGTGCTGCGTACGCCGTGGTTCTGCTCGGGCTGCCCGCACAACCGGTCGACCCGGGTGCCGCAGGGTTCGTGCGCGGTGGGCGGCGTCGGCTGTCACCTGATGGCGGTGTGGATGGGCCGCAATACCACCACCATCGCGCAGATGGGCGGCGAAGGGGTGAGCTGGCTGGGCATCGCCGGCCATTCGGGCACGCACCATATTTTCGCCAACATGGGCGACGGTACCTACTACCACTCGGGGCTGCTGGCGATCCGCGCCGCGGTCGCCGCAGGCGTGAACATCACCTACAAGATCCTCTACAACGATGCAGTGGCGATGACCGGCGGGCAACCGGTCGACGGTCCGATCACGGTGCCGCAGATCACGCGGCAGCTGGCAGCCGAGGGCGTCGGGCGCATCGTGGTGCTCGCCGAGGATCCGCGGCACTATCCGCGCGAGGCAGGCTTCGCGCCCGGCGTGCAGGTGCGCCCGCGCGACGATCTCGACGCCCTCCAGCGGGAACTGCGCGAAACGCCCGGCGTGTCCGCGCTGATCTACGACCAGACCTGTGCCGCCGAGAAACGGCGTCGCCGCAAGCGCGGCGCGTTTCCCGATCCGGCCACGCGCGTGTACATCAACGAGCTGGTGTGCGAAGGCTGCGGCGATTGCAGCGCGAAGTCGAACTGCCTGTCGGTGGTGCCGGTGGAGACCGAGTTCGGGCGCAAGCGCGCGATCGACCAGTTCTCGTGCAACAAGGACTACTCCTGCGTGGCCGGCTTCTGCCCCAGCATCGTCACCGTCGAAGGCGGCCAGCTGCGGCGCGGCCGCGCGATCGACGCGCCGGCCGGCGAGCCGCACGATCTGCCCGAACCGGCGCTGCCCACGCTGGCAACGCCGTGGAACATCGTCGTCGCCGGCGTCGGCGGCACCGGCGTGGTGACGATCGGCGCGCTGGTCGGCATGGCCGCGCACATCGAGGGCAAGGGCGTCTCGGTGCTCGACATGACGGGGCTGGCCCAGAAAGGCGGAGCGGTCATGTCGCACGTGCGCATCGCCGCGCGCCAGGAAACGCTGCACGCGGCGCGCGTCGCGACCGGCGAGGCCGACCTGCTGCTGGGCTGCGACCTCATCGTCGCGGTCAGCGACGACGCGCTGTCGAAGACGCGCAGCGGCAAGACCCGCGCGATCGTCAATACCGGCCAGGCAGTCACCGGCGACTTCGTGCGCAATCCCGATTTCGAGTATCCGCTGGCGGCGATGAAGAGCCAGGTCACCGACTCGGTGGGCGACGGCGCCGCCGACTTCGTCGACGCATCGCGGCTGGCGGCGCTGCTGATGGGACATTCGATCGCCGCCAACATCTTCATGCTCGGTTACGCGTGGCAGAAAGGCCTGGTGCCGGTGTCTCAGGAAGCGCTGATGCGCGCGATCGAGCTGAACGTCGTCGCCGCGGCCGAGAACCGCGCGGCCTTCCTGTGGGGCCGCCGCACCGCCTGCGATCCGGCAGGCGTGGAGCGCATCGCCGCCAGCGCCGAACCCGAGATCGCGACGCACCGCGTGTCGACCGGCGTCGACGAAGTCGTCGCGCGGCGTCGCGACTATCTGGTCGCTTACCAGGACAAGGCGTGCGCGCAACGCTACGCCGGGCTGGTGGAACGCGTGCGCCGCGCCGAGCAGGCGGTGCACGCCGGCAGCACCGCGCTGACCGAGGCCGTGGCGCGCGGCTGGTTCAGGCTGCTGGCGCGCAAGGACGCGTACGAAGTCGCGCGCCTGTACACCGACGGCGAGTTCGAGCGCGGGCTGCACGCGACATTCGAAGGCGATTTCCGGTTGCGCTTCCATTTCGCGGTCCCGCAGTGGGGCCCGGTCGATCCGGACACCGGAGAGCCGCGCAAGCATCGTTACGGCGCATGGATGATGCCGGTGCTGCGCGTGCTGGCGAAACTGAAGTTCCTGCGCGACACGCCGCTCGATCCGTTCGGTCGCGGCGCCGAGCGCCGGCTCGAGCGCGCGCTGATCCGTGAATACGAGGCCACCATCGAAACGCTGCTCGACGGCCTGCAGGCCCAGCACCTCGACATGGCGGCGGAGATCGCGCGACTGCCCGAATCGATACGTGGCTACGGCCCGGTGCGGCAGCGCAATGCCGATGCGGCGCGCAAGCGCCAGGCCGAGCTGATGGCATCGCTGCGCGCGCCCGCCCCGCAACGCGCGACGGCGGAGGTCGGGTAGTGCGCACACCGACGGCCGCCGCCGGCGCGCCGCTGTGGGTCAGCCCGTTCCGGCCGTTCTACCTGGCCGGTGCGCTGTACGGCATCGTGCTGATGGCCGCATGGGTGGGTGCGCATCTCGGCGCGTGGCGCGTGCCGTCGGCCGGCATCGCGCTGCACCTGTGGCATGGCCACGAGATGTTGTTCGGCTTCGCCGCGGCCATCGTGGTCGGCATCACGCTCGCCGCGCTGCCGAGCTGGGCCGGGACGGCCGAAATACGCGGCGGCCTTCTGATCATGCTGGTGCTCGCCTGGGCCGCTGGCAGGCTGGCGATCTGGAGTGCGGCGCTGCTGCCGCCGTGGTGGAGCGCCGCGCTCGACCTGCTGTTCTTTCCGGCGGTGTTCGTCGTCGTCACGCCGATGCTGCTGCGTACGCCGAACCGGCTCTACCTGCTGCTGCTGCCAATCCTCGTCGCGCTCGCCGGCGCCAACTTCGCGTGGCACGCCGGAATCCTCGGTGCCGACCCGGCGCTCGCCGGTCAGGGCCTGCGCGCGGGCATCTACGCGCTGATCGTGCTGTACGTGCTCAAGGGCGGCGTGCTCACGCCGGTGTTCACCGGCAACGTGCTGCGCGAGAAAGGCCGCGGCGACCAGGCGCCGTTCGTGTTCGCGCTCGATGCGGCGGCGGTCGCGGTGCTGGTGCTGCTCGCGATGCTCGATCTCGGCGGCGCGCCCGCCGGCTGGAAGGGCGGTGCGGCGCTCGCCTGCGCGCTGGTGCACGGCTGGCGCGTGGCGCGCTGGAAAGGCTGGCGCATACCCGATGCGCCGCTGGTGTTCACGATGCATCTCGGCTTCGCGTGGCTGCTGTTCGCCTTCCTGCTCAAGGCCGCGGCCGAACTGACCGGCGCCGTGCCCGAGGCAGCCTGGGTCCACGCGTTCACGGTCGGAAGCCTCGGCATGATGATGCTCGGACTGATGACCCGCGTGGTCCTGCGCCATACCGGCCGCCCGCTGGTCGTGCCGCCCGCGATGTTGGCGGCCTATGCGCTGATGTTCGTCGCCGCGCTGCTCAGGCTCGCGGCGACCGTGCACGGGCTCGGCAACTGGGCAATCGCGCTCGCCACCGCGGCGTGGATCCTGCCCTTCGCAATCTATCTGACGCTGTTCGCGCACGCGCTGCTCACGCCCAGCCTGCCGCGTGCGCGCGCTGCGGAAACGCCCTAGGCGGGCCGCGCCGGCTCGACCGCCTGCCGCATCACGCCGGGCCGTCGGGCCCGCCTCCGGCGCCGCGCACGCGAGCGAGCTCGTCCGGCGAATCCACGTCGACGAAGATCGCGTCGTCGTCGAACTCCACCTGCGTGACGAGCTGCGCATGCCGGGCGATCAGCCCGCGCGCGCCCTGATCGCCGCTCACCGCGCTGGCCTCGCCGAACAGCTCGCGCGGCAGCAGCACGGGGTTGCCCCGCCGCCCCTGCCTGCACGGCACCACGATCGCCGGCCGGGTAGCGTCGAACGCGTCGATCAGCCGGTCCAGATGATCGGCCGTGATGCCCGGCATGTCGCCGAGCACGACCAGCGCCGCGCGCGCCTGCGGCGGCAGGGCCGCGAGGCCGCAGCGTACCGAGCTCGACATGCCCTGTGCATGGTCGGGGTTGCGCACCACCTGCACTGCGCGGCCGGCCAGCATCGTCTCGACCTCGTCGGCCTGATGGCCGAGCACCACGGTCACCGATGCCGCTTGCGATGCCAGGGCGGCGTTGACCGCGCGCAGCACCATCGGTACGCCGTCGACCGGCTCGAGCAGCTTGTTTGCGCCGCCCATGCGCGACGAACGTCCGGCCGCGAGCACCAGCGCGGCGACATCGTGCGACCCGGCCACGCGCGCGTGTGCCGCCTCGGCGCTCGCCGCGGCATCGGTGTCCTCTTCGTCACCGGCATCGTCGGGCTCGAGCGGATTGCGGATCAGCCCGCCGACGCCCATGCGCATGATGTCGACGCGCGTCAGCGGCAGCCCGGCCAGCTGTCGACGCAGTACCCAGTCGAAGCCGTTGGTGCGTTGCGAGCGCGCGCATCCCGGCAGGTTCACCACAGGTACCGGGCCGATGTGCGCCAGCAGCAGCATGTTGCCCGGCTCCACCGGCATCCCGAAATGCTCGATGACGCCGCCGGCCGCGACCACCGACGCCGGCACGACGTCGTTGCGATCCTTGGTGACCGTGGCACCCGCCACCAGCAGCAGGTTGCAGCCTGCGGCAAGTGCCTGGCGCAGCATGTGTTCGATCGCGCCACGCTCGTGCGGACAGCGCAGCACCAGCGCGAGCCGGCTGCCGAGCCCTTCCAGCCGCGCGCGCGTGGCCGCCACGGTGGCGCGGAAGGCGCTTTCCTTCATGCCGGGCCGCTCGCTCATCACCAGCGCGGCGCGCCGCGGCGCGAATTCCGCCACGCGCACCAGCGGGCCGGCCGATGCGATCTCGCGGCAGGCTTCGAGCAGGCGACGCGGCACCGCGAACGGAATGATCTTCACCGTGGCGATCACCTGGCCTTCGCGCACCGGCGTGTGTCGAGGCAGCGTGCCGATCGCGATCGCTTCGTCCAGCAGGTTCAGGCTGTCGATGCGCTCGGCGTCGACCTCCACGAGGCCGCGCGTCGACGCGTGAAGATTGCAGCGCCCGGTGTACGGATCACGCGTCGCGGTGTTCGGTCCCGCGAGCAGCGCCGCGATCTCGGCGGCGGCGGCACTCTCGGCGACGTCGTCGCGCTCCAGACGCGCCCCCGACACCGTGCCGATGCCCGCTTCACGCAGCAACACCAGGTCGCGCGCATCGAGCACGCGTCCCTTCTTCAGCGTCTTCGCCCCCACGTTCAGCGTATGCGCGAGCATCACGCCGAGCGCGTCTTCGCAACGGAATTCGCCGAAGATCATTGCGCGTAGCGCACCTGGATCACCTGGGCGAGAATGGCCACCGCGATCTCCACCGGACTGCGCCCGCCGAGGTCGAGCCCGATCGGCGCGCGGATGCGGCCGATGGCGTCGCCCAGCCCTGCCGCCGTGAGCCGCTCGACCCGTTTGGCATGCGTGCGGGTGCTGCCCAGTGCACCGATGTAGAAGGCGTTGCTGCGCAGCGCCGCGATCAGCGCCGGATCATCGAGCTTGGGATCATGCGACAGCGTCACCACCGCGGTCTGCGCATCGAGCGCAACCTTGTCCATGGCGGCATCGGGCCAGTCGGTCATCATGCTCACGCCCGGCAGGCGCTCGCTGGTCGCGAAGGCCCGGCGCGGATCGATCACGATCACCTCGTAGCCGGCCATCGCGGCCATCGGTGCCAGTGCCTGCGCGATGTGCACCGCGCCGACCAGCACCATGCGCGGCGCCTGTGCATGGCAGCGCGCGAACAACGTTGCGCCGGACGACGCGAGCATGCCGCTGCGATCGCCGCGCAGCCGCTTGCGCGTCTCGGCGAGCTGCTCGGCAGTGAGCGCCAGCGGGTCCGATGCGGCGGCATCGGGTGCGGCGGCATCGGGTGCGGCGGTATCGGGTGCGGCGGCATCGGGTACGGCAGTCTCGCCCGACGCGACGGGACGCTCTCCCGCGCCCCCTCCGCCCGATGCGACAGCCGCCTGCGGCGCCGCGGCTGCGCCGGCAAACGCTCCATCGGACGGACCGTCGTCATGCACCAGCACCTGCGCGCCGTCGGCCAGTCGCGTGACCACAGCCACCGGACGTTTGGCCCGCCGGTCCGCGAACACCTGCTCGAACAGTGCGGCCTTCATTCGACCCGCTCCACGTAGACTTGTACCTTGCCGCCGCACGCCAGCCCCACGTCCCAGGCTTGCTGATCGCTGACGCCGAACTCGAGCATGCGCGGCTTGCCGTCGGCGATCGCGGCGAGCGCCTCCGAGATCACCGCCCCTTCGACGCAGCCGCCGGACACCGAGCCGACGAAACCACCGGCCTCCTCCACCGCCAGAAGGCTGCCTTCGGGGCGCGGCGACGAGCCCCAGGTACGCACTACCGTCGCCAGCGCCACGCCTTTGCCCGCTGCACGCCAGGCCTGCAGCCGCTGGAACAGCTCGTCGTCGGTCGCCTGCGGCGCGGCGTCGGCAGCTGCCTGCATGGCCGCGGCAGCCGTCTGCGAGGCCGTCACCGCGGCCGCGCTGCGCTGCAGCCGCCGGCCGATGCCGCACGCGCGTCCATGCTCATCGATACGTTCGATGAGTTCGGCGACACCCTCCCCGCTGGTTGCGACCGTCCGCAACACCGGCACCTCCCAGCCCGCACGATGACGCAGCCCCGGCGCGGTGCGCAGGTCGCGCGCCGTGCCGGCCGCGGCCGGCAGGTCGGCCTTGTTCACGACCAGGATGTCCGCGATCTCGAGAACGCCCGCCTTGATCGCCTGTATCCCGTCGCCCAGCCCGGGCGGGCAGACCAGCACGTTGGTATCGGCCACACGGCTGATCTCGACTTCGGACTGCCCGGTGCCGACCGTCTCGACGATCACCACCTCGAAACCGGCTGCATCGAACAGGTCGACGATGCGGCCTGCGGTGCGCGACAACCCGCCCAGGTGCCCACGCGACGAGACCGAGCGGATGAATGCCGCGTCGCCGCCACCCTGGTCCATGCGCACCCGGTCGCCGAGCAGCGCACCTCCGGTGATCGGGCTCGATGGATCGACTGCCAGCACCGCCACGCGACGCCCCCGAGCGAGGTATTGCGTCAGCAGCGCGCTGATCAGTGTCGATTTGCCGGCGCCCGGAGCGCCGGTGACGCCGACGACATGCGCGCGGCCACAGCGGGCCGCCAGGCGGTCATGCAGCCCGGCGGCGCCCGCTCCGTCGTTCTCGAGCAACGTCGCGGCCCGCGCCAGCGCTGGCCGGGAACCCTCCAGCATGGCCTGGAAGTCGATCAGGTCGGAATCCATCGTCGCGGCACCATTTCCGAAAAAGCTCCATAGTACCCATGCCGGGAGTGGAAAAAAAAAGCCCGCGAAGCTCGCGGGCTGAATCCACCTTTGAGGTGGAGGAGGAGACACCGTGTGGGCGGCGGCGCCTGCCGCCGCCCGTTGAACGTCAGCGCACTTCCGCGCGCGCAGCGGCTGCCCGGACTTCCGCGCAGACGCGCGGATCGTCGTGCATCAGTTGTTCAAAGGCCCGATCCTCGCGGCGTTGGCGTGCCCGCTCGATGGTCCGTGCAATCAGCGTGCCCAGCCTGCCGCGCAGGATCGCGGCTGCATCCCGAACACCGGCCTCGCGACGGCCGTTGATCAGATCTGCGAAAGCCTGCCCGCCGCGAACGACGCGCTCGAGGCCGTCGTGGGTGGTGACAAGCGTGCTCATTTCCGACTCCTTCTGCGATACCGTGTAGCGATGACTCGATTATCGGGATTCTCAGATATTTTTCCAATTGATCTTACGGATAAGTACAATTCACGAATCATATGTTTGGCACGGGCTAACCCTGATGAACTTCCGGACACTCGATCTGAACCTGTTGCGCGTGTTCGACGAGGTGATGGCTGAGCGCAACCTCACCCGCGCAGCGGCGAAGCTAGCCATGACGCAGCCGGCCGTCAGCAACGCGCTGAAGCGGCTGCGCGACGCGCTGGGTGACGAGCTGGTCGTGCGATCGGGCTACGGCGTCGAGCCGACGCCGGTGGCGCTGTCGATCTGGCCGGCGGTGCGCGACGCGCTGGGGCAGCTGCGCGCGACTTTCACGCCGTCCACCTTCGTGCCGGCCGAAGCCAACACCCATTTCACGCTGGCCATGGCCGACGCCACCGCCTCGCTGCTGATCCCGCCGCTGATCGCCATCATCGAGCGCGAGGCGCCCGGCGTCTCGTTACGGGTGCTGCCGCTCACCACCCGCGATCCGCGCCAGATGCTGACCACCCAGGACGTCGATGTCGCGGTCGGTCACTTCCCCGCCGCGATCGCCGCCGTCTCGATCGAGGAGATACAGCCCGACACCGCACCCACCTTCGGCCACCGCCGCCTCTACAGCAGCCACTACGCCTGCGTGATGCGCCGCGATCATCCGCTGGCCGGCACCGAGCTGACCCTGGACGCCTACTGCGCGGCCCACCACCTGCTGGTGAGCGTGTCGGGACGCCCTTACGGCCACGTCGACGAAACGCTTGCGGCGCTGGGGCGCACCCGGCGCATCGTGCTGACGGTGAACCAGTTCTTCACCGCAGGCATCGTCGTGGCCAACTCCGATCTGCTCACGGTACTGCCACGGCACTTCCTGGCCTCGACCGGAACGACCGACAAGGTGGCCGTGCGCGCGCTGCCGATGGAACTGCCGCGCGTCGACGTCGAGGCCCTCTGGCTGCGCCGCCGGGCTCGGCGCTCCGGCCACGACTGGCTGCGCGCCTCGATCGTGCGCGCCGCGGCCAGCCCGTTGCGGGAACGCACCCCGGGGGCCAGCCCACCGCTGCTGCACTCGGAGCCCGATGGCGGCAACCACGCGGCGCCCCTCGCATGAGACACATGGTGCGGCATCTCCAGCCCGGCGACCTTCGTGGCGCGATGCGCCTGGGGTTACGCGCCGCCAGCGACCTGACCTCGCTGGTCGAGGCGCTGCATGCCGAGATCGCCGCCGTGCCGTTGCTCCTCGAGCCGTTGCCGAACGGTCGCACCCGGGGCATCACGGGCCTGGTCTATCGAAGCGTGCGCGGCGTCACGCAGGTCGTCGGCACCGGGCTCGACGCGGCCCTGGGCTGGCTGGCCCCCCGCCTGATCTCGGAAACACCGTCGACGGCCGCGCGTTGCGCGGCCGTCGCGGCACTGAACGGCGTGCTCGGCGATCACCTCGCGGCAAGCCGCAACCCGCTCGCGATCCGGATGCAGCTGCGCCGCAACGGCCTTGCGTTGCGCCTCGAGCGCGCCCTGCTCACCGAGGCCTTCCCCGATGCACGCGCGCACGTCGTCGTGCTGGCGCACGGCCTGTGCATGAACGACCGGCAGTGGACACGCCATGGACACGATCACGGCGCGGCGCTGGCGCGCGACCTCGACCTGACGCCGCTGTACCTGCACTACAACAGCGGGCTGCCGGTCTCGCTCAACGGCCGTCGCTTCGCGCGGCTGCTGCAGACGCTGGTCGAGCAGTGGCCGGTACCGCTGCAGCGCCTGTCCATCGTCGGCCACAGCATGGGCGGCCTGGTTGCGCGCAGCGCCTGCGTTCACGCCGCGCAACTCGGCCACACCTGGCTCGACCGGCTCGATGCGATCGTCTTCCTCGGCACTCCGCACCGCGGAGCGCCTCTCGAGCGCGGCGGGCACTGGTTCGAGAATCTGCTGCAGCTCAGCCGATACAGCGCGCCGTTCGCGCGCCTCGGCGCGATCCGCAGCGCCGGCATCACCGACCTGCGCCACGGCACCGTGTTCGGCCCTGGCAGCGAGGCCGACGAGGCCGGTACACACATTCCCCCGCTACCGTCCGGCGTGCGCTGCCTGGCGATTGCTGCCAGCCTCGGGCGCCGCGCGGCAGATCTGAAGGATCGGCTGATCGGCGACGGACTGGTTCCGCTGCCCAGCGCACTGGGTCGGAGCGGGCGCGGAGTGCCGCCGCTCTTCGCGCGGGACGCGCAGTGGATCAGCTACCGGACGAACCATCTCGACCTGCTCGAACGATCCACCGTGTACGCGCAGATCAGGCGCTGGCTGGAGGGCTGACGCGATGCGCCTCCAGCCGCACACAACAAAAAAGCCACCCGGAGGTGGCTTTTCTGCGTCGGAGGTTTGCCTGACGATGTCCTACTTTCACGAGCGAGAAGCTCACTATCATCGGCGCTGCGGCGTTTCACGGTCCTGTTCGGGATGGGAAGGGGTGGTTCCACCGCGCTATGGTCATCAGGCATGACTTGTTGCCCGCCCGCTCCCCGGTTTCCCGGTCGGCGAACGAGCCAATTCGGATAGAAGAAATCGCAACAGCTTCTGACCTGCATTCGTGTCCGGGTAAGACACGGGGTTTGTGAGGCATCCACAACTTTGCGGTATAGCGCTGAGCTTTTATGCAAAGTTATAGGGTCAAGCCTCACGGGCAATTAGTACCGGTAAGCTTAACGCATTACTGCGCTTCCACACCCGGCCTATCAACGTCCTGGTCTCGG
>JAHDYE010000123.1 GCA_023383035.1 Burkholderiaceae bacterium
GAAGCGCACGATGCGCCGCGCCCAGGCCGCCATGTCGTGTTCGTGCGTGACCATCAGGATCGTGATGCCGCGGTCGGCGTTGAGCCGCCACAGCAGTTCCATGATCTCGCGGCTGCGCTGCGTGTCGAGGTTGCCGGTGGGCTCGTCGGCGAGCAGCACCGCGGGCTCGGTGACCTTCGCGCGCGCGATCGCCACGCGCTGCTGCTGGCCGCCCGACAACTCGGCCGTGTGGTGTTCCCAGCCCTTCAGGCCGACCGAGTCGAGCGCGCGCGCCGCCGCGGCGTGGCGCGCGGCCGCGGATTCGCCGCGATAGAGCAGCGGCAGCTCGACGTTCTCCTGCGCCGACGTGCGCGCCAGCAGATTGAAGCCCTGGAACACGAAACCGAGAAAGCGGCGGCGCAGCTGCGCCCGCTGGTCACGCGACAACGACTCGACGTGCACGCCCTTGAACAGGTACTGGCCGGTGGTGGGCCGGTCGAGGCAGCCGATCACGTTCATCGCGGTGGACTTGCCCGAACCGCTGGGGCCCATGATCGCCACGAAGTCGCCGCTCTCGATGTCCAGATCGACGCCGCGCAGCGCCTGCAGCGCGGTCGCGCCTTCGCCGTAGACCTTGGTCACGCCGCGCAGCCGGATCAGCGGCACGGCGACGGCGTCCGCGACATCCGGCGCCGCTGCCGCTGCCGAGGCGGCATGCGGCGCCTCGCGCACTGGAGCGCCTGCCGCACCGCGCATCGCCTCGCTCACTGGCGCGCTCCTGCCGAGAGCTGGTCGGTGATCACCGCCATGCCGGGCCGCAGCGCATCGCTGGTCACTTCGGTCATGCGCCCGTCGCTGATGCCGGGCGTGACCGCGACCGGTTTCGCGGCACCGTCCTGCAGCACCCAGACCTGGCGCGACAGCGCGGCAACGCCGCCGGTGCCGGCGCTGCGCGGCCCGCCGCGCGGCAGGCGCGGCATCAGCTTCGAGACGATACCGCCGCCGGACGCCGCTGCCCCGTTCGGTGCATCGAGCGGCGCGCCGGTGCCGGCGGGCGTGAAGCGCAGCGCGGTGTTGGGTACCAGCAGCGCGTCGCTGCGCTCGACCGCGGTGATGGTGGCCGATGCGGTCATGCCGGGACGCAGGCTCAGGTCGCCGTTGTCGACGTCGAGCCACGTCACGTAGGTGACGACGTTGTCGGTGGTGGTAGAGCCGAAGGCCACGCGGGTGACGCTGGCCGGGTACTTGCGCGACGGATACGCACTGACCGTGAAAGTGGCCTTCTGCCCCGTCTGCACGACGCCCACGTCGGCCTCGTCGACCTTCACCTCGAGCCGCATGCGCGTGAGGTCCTCGGCGACAGTCATCAGCGTGACTGCCTGCAGCGTGGCGGCCACCGCGTTGCCGGGCTCGACCGCGCGCGTGAGCACCACGCCGTCGATCGGCGAGACGATCGATGCCTTCGACAGGTTGGTCTCGTCGTTGGACAGCGCGGCACGCGCATCTTCGACGCTGGCGCGCGCGCTGCGTTCGTCGGCCCGCGCCCGATCGAGTCCCGCGGCACCCGCGTCCAGTTCGGCGGCCGACGGCACCTTGCCGCCCGACAGGCGTGAAACCTCCTGCAGCCGCGCGAGGCTCGCCTGCGCTTCCTTCACCGTCGCACTGGTCTGCGCGAGCTTCGCCTGTGCGGCGGCCAGCGATGCGCGCGAGCGCTGCACCTGGGCGGCGAGCTTCGCGGTATCGAGCTCGACCAGCACCTGGCCTTTCTTCACGCGGTCGTTGACGTCGACCAGCACGCGCCGCACCGTGCCCGACAGCTCGCTGCCGATGTTCACCGCGCGCGTGGGCTGCAGCGTGCCGTTGGCGGTGACGGTGAGCGTGAGACCGCCGCGGCGCGCCTCCTCGGTGACGAAGCGCGGTGCGGTGGCGGTCTCCTTGCGCGCCAGCCACCAGGACGCGCCGCCGGCGAGCAGCACGACCAGCAGCAGGCCCAGCCATGGCGCCGGGCGCTGCCACCAGCGGCGCGCATGCCCGGCACCGAGCAGCGCGTCGAGGTCGGTCGGGGCCGGATCGGGAACGGACGCAGGGGAGCGGGTCATGGTGTGGTCTCTGGTTGCCAGCCGCCGCCGAGCGCCTTGTACAGGCGCACGTGATCGGTGCCGACGCTTGCGATGGTGCTGGCCACGCTGTCCTGCGTGCCGAGCAGCGTGCGCTGGGTGTCCAGCACGACCTGGAAGTCGATCAGGCCGCTGGCGTAGCGTTGCTGGGCGAGCAACGCGGCATTGCCGGCCGCCTCGGCGGCGCTTTGCAGGCGCTGCAGCCGTTCGCGGTCGGCGCGCAGCGCCACCAGCGCATCCTCGACGTCCTTCAGGGCGAAGAGCACGGTGTCCTTGTAGGCCAGCCGCGCCTGTTCGAGCGCGGCTTCCTGCACGCGCACCTGCGCCCGCAACGCGCCGCCGTCGAACAGCGGTACGGTAATGCTGCCCAGCAGCGCACTCACGACGGCTGCACCGCTGGCGAGGTCGCCGAGCGTGGACGCACTCAATCCGAGCGAGCCGCCGAGCCGGAAGCCCGGATAGCGGGCCGCGTCGGCCTGTGACGCGCGCGCGAGCGCGGCCGAGATGCGCTGCTCGGCCGCTCGTACGTCGGGACGCTGGCGCAGCGTCTCGGCCGGAATGGCCAGCACCAGTTCGTCGCCGACGCGCGGCACCGGCCGGCCATCGGCCAGCGCGGCCTGCAGCGCGCCCGGCGCCTGCCCGGTGAGCACCGCCAGCACGTGCTGCGCCAGGCCCGCGGCGCTTTCGAGTGCGGCGATCTGGGCGGCGGTCTGCTCTCGTGCGGCGCGCGCCTGCTCGACATCCACCGACGTGGCCAGGCCTGCCTGCACGCGCCAGCGTGCGATCTGCAGCGTCTCGTCCTGCAATGCCAGGTTGTCGCGCGCGATCGCCAGCCGCGACTGCTGGCCGCGCAGGTCGATGTAGGCAAGCGCGACCTCGGCCGCCAGCGACACCTGCACGTCGGCGAGCTCGGCCTGTGCCGTGCGCACGTCCGCTTCGGCGGCCTCGACGGCGCTGCGCAGGCCACCGAACACGTCGACTTCCCAGCTCGCGTCGAGTCCGGCCTGGAAGACGTTGCCGGTGCCGGCGTGGCCGGTGGGGGCGCGCGGCGCGGCGGCCGCCCCGGCGGCGAACGGCAGCCGGCCGGCCGGCGGCACGGCGCGCTGCGCGCGCGCCTGGGAGAGGGCGGCGCGAGCGCCGAGCACGCTGGCGTTGGCGTCGAGCGCCTGGGCGATCAGCGCGGCCAGTTGCGGGTCGTCGAAGCGCTGCCACCAGGTGGCGAGCGGAGTCGGCACCGCCCCGGACAACATGGCCGGCACGCTCGCAACCGACCACGCGGCAGGCACCGGAGCGGCGGGCAGGGCGGCATCGCGGACGAGCGGCGTGGTACAGCCGGACAGCGCTATCACAACCGAAGTGAGCGCCCCCATCGATGAACGCAGGAGTGGAAGATTTCGGTTCATGGCAGGGCGCATTGTGCCCATGCCGCCTGTAAAGGGGCTTTGGCCTTGTGCAACGTTGTGTAAACGGGCGCAGCCCTGGGCGGCCGCGCCGTCTATGATGACGCGGCCCGCCCACCCCGGCGTCGGGCGCGCGACGCAACAGGAGCGTCACTTGGCCTGGATCGTCGTCCTGATCGTCCTCGCCCTCGTCGGCTACGCCATCGTCCTCTACAACCGGCTGGTACGCGCCCGGCAGATGGCCGCGGAAGGCTGGAGCGGCATCGACGTGCAGCTGAAGCGCCGTGCCGACCTGGTACCCAACCTGGTCGAGACGGTGCAGGGCTACGCGACGCACGAGCGCGAGCTGCTGCAGCGCGTGACCGAGCTGCGCAACCAGGCGCGGGCCGTGGCGCCCGACGACGTGGCCGCGCGCGCACAGGCCGAGGGCCTGCTCGGCGGCGCGCTCGGCCGTCTGCTGGCGGTGGTGGAGAACTACCCCGACCTGAAGGCGAACCAGAACTTCCTGCAACTGCAGGAGCAGCTGGCAATGATCGAGAACGAGATCCAGATGGCGCGCCGCTACTACAACGGCGCGACGCGCGACCTGAACGTGCTGGTCGAGTCGTTCCCGAGCAACCTGGTTGCCGGGTGGACGGGCTTCGCCCGGCGGGCGTTCTTCGAGACCGACGAGGCGTCGCGCGCGGTGCCGCAGGTGTCGTTTCCGCGCTAGCGCGGACACGGGCATGGGCCGCTGGGGCTCGCGGTCGCGCGCACCGACGCTCGCGGCAAGCCTGGTCGTCGCGACGCTGACCGGCTTGGCGGCACCGGCGCGTGCCGACGAGATGATCGAACGCTTCGACTCGGCGATCGAAGTGCGCGCCGACGGCGATCTCGCGGTCACCGAAACCGTCGTCGTGCACGCCGAAGGCAAGCAGATCCGCCGCGGCCTCTTCCGCGATTTCCCGCTGCGCTTTCGCGATGGACAGGAACGCCTGCGCGAAGTCACCTTCGAGCTGGTCGATGTGATGCGCGACGGGCATCCCGAGCCGCACTTCATGCGCCGCAACGACCGCGGCGTGCGCATCTACGCCGGCGCCGAGGACGTGCTGCTGCGCCCCGGGCGCTACACCTACCGCTTCCGCTATGTCACCGGCCGCCAGTTGCGCCAGCTGCCCGGCCACCTGGAGCTGTACTGGAACGTGACGGGCAACGAATGGGCGTTTCCGATCCAGGTCGCGACTGCGACGATCCGCCTGCCCGGCCAGGCACCCCCCGTGCGCTGGACGGCCTACACCGGCCGCTTCGGCGAGCGCGGCAGCGACTTTCGCGCCGGCCTGCAGGCCGATGGCGCGCTCGGCTTCGCGACCACGCGCACGCTGCAAGCCGGCGAAGGTCTGACCGTGGTCGCCGAGATTCCGGCCGGCGCGGTGGCCGCGCCCACGCAGGCGCAGCAACTGCGCTACGTGCTGCTCGACTACCGCCGCTATCTGTTCGCCGGGCTGGGCATGCTCGGCGTGCTCGCCTTCTACCTGACCGCATGGCGGGCGGTAGGCCGCGATCCGCCGAAGGGCACGATCATTCCGCTGTTCCATCCGCCCGAGGGCGTCTCGCCGGCACTGGCCGGCTACATCCGCAACTGGGGATGGACGAGCGGCTGGCGCGAGTTCACCGCCGCGGCGGTGTCGCTCGCGGTAAAGGGGCTGGTGGTGTTCGACGATCGCGACGGCGTGCTCACGCTGAAGCGCACCGCGCAGGCCGCGAGCGCGGGCCGCGACGCAGCCGGTTCGTCCCCTGCCGGCACCGCCACCGATGCCGCCGCGGCGCTGCCCGCGGGCGAGCGCGCATTGCTGGCCTGGATCGCGGAGCGCGGGGGCACGGTGCGCATCGAACGCGCCAGCGGCGAAAGCCTGGTGTCGGCGCTCGCCCGGTTCAGGTCGGCGATCGAGAAGGACAACCGCAACCGGTTCTTCCGGCGCAACCTCCGCCACTTCGGCGCCGGCGTCGTGCTGACCGCGCTGGCGGTGGCGGGCACGTTCGCGTTCGGCCATTTCGGCGACGGCGAGATCGGCCTGCTGGTCGGCACGGTGGTGGTCGGCGCTTTCGTCGGCGTGTTCGTCGTGCAGACGGTACGCGCGCTGCTGACGGCGCGCGGCCTGCGCAGGATCGTCTCGGCCGCGATCCACGTCGCGGTGATCCTGTTCATCGGCGCGATGCTGACCATTGCGCTGGTCGAATTCGGCCCCTCGCTCGACGACTTCCGCCGCACCGCGATCGACACGCTGGCCGAGAACGGCTTCCCGCTCGTGCTGGTCGGAGGGTTCGCGCTGCTCAACGGGTTGTTCTATTACCTGCTGCGCGCGCCCACCGCGGCAGGCCGTCCGGTGATGGACCATATCGAGGGCTTCGAACTGTACCTGCGCACCGCCGAGAGCGCACGGCTGA
Organism: Burkholderiaceae bacterium; assembly: GCA_023383035.1. GTDB lineage: Bacteria > Pseudomonadota > Gammaproteobacteria > Burkholderiales > Burkholderiaceae_E > Zeimonas. The sequence goes on from JAHDYE010000123.1 coordinate 5,921, forward strand.
ATCTGGCCGGCGCACCCGAGATCACTGCCGAGCGCTTCGAGCGCCTGCTGCCGTACGCGATCGCGCTGGAGGCCGAACAGCCGTGGTCCGAGGCGTTCGAGGCCGCGTTCGCACGCGCACATCCCGGCGAGGACGTGCGAGACGCCTATCGTCCGGCCTGGCACGGCGGCACGCACTGGGCGGGGCGCAGTTTCGGGAGCTCGGTTTCGGGGGCGGTCGCGGCCGCCGAAGCCTCGTTCGCCAGCGCGACGCCGGCACCTTCGTCGTCGTCCTCGGGCTTCGGGGGCGGCGGCGGATCGGGCGGCGGTGGGGGCGGCGGGGGCGGCGGAGGGTGGTGACCGGTCGGCGCCGATCCGCCGGCAGCGGCGCACCGCGACGGCTCGCGGCTCAGCCCTCGTCGACCAGGCGCGCCAGCAGCGCGCGCACGCGCACCGGGTCGTCGCTGTAGAGCAGCCGCGCCACCCTGGGCGACAGCCGCGACACATCGGCGTCCAGGATCTCCTGCTTGACCCGCAGCAGGCTCGCCGGATGCATCGAGAACTGGGTCAGGCCCATGCCGAGCAGCAGTCGCGTGGCGGCCCAGTCGCCGGCCATCTCGCCGCATACCGCCACCGGTGTACCCGCCCTGCGCGCGGCACGGATCGTCATGCCGATCAGCCTGAGCACGGCCGGATGGAATGGCTCGTACAGCGACGCGACGTCGTGGTCGGCGCGATCGATCGCCAGCGTGTACTGGATCAGGTCGTTGGTGCCGATCGACAGGAAGTCGAGCTTGCGCACGAACAGGCCCGCGCTGAGCGCGGCCGCCGGCACCTCGACCATGCCGCCCACCGGCAGGCGCTCGTCGAACGCCTGGCCGCGGCCGCGCAACTGGCCCTTGGCCAGATCGACCAGCCGCAGCGTCTGGTCGATCTCGTGGCTGTGCGCGAGCATCGGGATCAGCAGCCGTGCGCTGCCGCAGGCCGACGCGCGCAGGATGGCGCGCAGCTGCACGAGGAACACTTCCGGCTCGGCCAGGCAGTAGCGGATCGCGCGCTGGCCGAGCGCGGGGTTCTGCGGAGCGGTGCCGCTCAGCGCGGGCAGCGCCTTGTCGGCGCCGACGTCGAGCGTGCGGATCGTCACCGGCCGGCCGTCCATCGCGACCACGGCAGCGCGGTACGCCTCGAACTGTTCGTCCTCGCCGGGCAGGTCGCGCCGGTTCAGGAACAGGAACTCGGAGCGGAACAGGCCGATGCCGTCGGCACCCGCCGCGAGCGCGGCCGCGGCTTCCTCGGGCCGCTCGATGTTCGCCTGCAGCTGCACCGCCACGCCGTCGCGGGTAACGGTCGGGACGTGGACCAGCCGCTTCAGGTCTTCGCGCGCGCGCTCGCCCTCGGCGCGCCGGCGGCGGTACTGCTCGAGCACGATGTCGTCGGGCGCGACGATCACCAGCCCGGCCTCGCCGTCGAGGATCAGCCAGTCGTCGTCCACCACCAGGTCGCTGGCGCGCCCGAGCCCGACCACGGCCGGCACGTTCATGCTGCGCGCGAGGATCGCGGTGTGCGAGGTGGCGCCGCCGAGATCGATGCCGAAGCCGAGCGCCGAACGCAGCGACAGCATGTCGGCCGGCGCGATGTCCTCGGCGACGAAGATCGCCGGTTCGGCGGCAGCCATCGACACGTCGGTGGAACCGAGCAGCACGCGGATCACGCGCTCGGCCACCTGCTGCACGTCGCGGCCGCGCTCGCGCAGGTACGCGTCCTCGAGATCGGCGAACTGCGCGGCCAGGTGGCCGGCCTGCGCGGAGAACGCCCATTCGGCATTCCAGCGATGCTCGCGCATCGTCTCGCGCGCGGCCTGCACGAGCGCCGGGTCCTCGAGCAGCATCGCGTGCACGTCGAGCAGGGCGCGCGCCTCGTCTGGGCAATCGACGGGCAGGTCTTCGCCCAGCGCGAACAGCTCGGTCTTGACCACCTCGATGGCGGTCTCGAGCCGCGCGAGCTCGGCTTCGAGCTGTCCGTCGCGCAGCCGGTAGCGCGGCAGGTCGCGCTGGAGCGACTCGAGCACGCGCGCGCGCCCGATGACGATGCCTCCGCCGATACCGGTGCCGTGGATGCTGAACATGCCGCCAGTGTACCGGTCGGGCCTGCACCGACCGCTACGCGAGATCCTCCTCGCGGTATTCGCCGTCGCGACGCGCGCGTTCGGCCGGAACGCCTTCGAGCTCGCGCAGCTGCACGCGCCGGATCTTGCCGGAGATCGTCTTCGGCAGCTCGGCGAATTCGATGCGGCGGATCTTCTGGTACGGCGCCACGCGCGCGGCGACGAAGTCGACGATCGAGCGCGCCAGCTCGCGCCCCGGCGCAAAGCCCGGACGCAGGATCACGAACGCCTTGGGCACCGCCAGGCGGCGCGCATCGGGGCTGGGCACCACCGCCGCCTCGGCCACCGCCTCGTGCTCGATCAGCACGCTTTCCAGCTCGAACGGGCTGATCCGGTAGTCCGAGCTCTTGAACACGTCGTCGGCGCGGCCCACGTACCAGAAGTAGCCGTCATCATCGCGGCCAGCCACGTCGGCGGTGCGGTAGTGGCTGCCGCCCACCACCTCGCGGTTGCGCGCCTCGTCGCCGGCGTAACCGGCCATCAGACCGAGCGGCCGGGGCTGCAACGCCAGCGCCACTTCGCCGGTCTCGCTCTCGCGTCCGTCGGGATCGAGCAGCACGACGCGGTAGCCCGGCATCGGTCGACCCATCGAGCCGGACTTGACCGGCTGACCGGGCGAGTTGCCGACGATGCAGGTGGTTTCGGTCTGTCCGTAACCATCGCGGATGGTCAGTCCCCAGGCCTGGCGCACGCGCTCGATCACTTCCGGGTTCAGCGGTTCGCCGGCGCTGAGCAGTTCCTCGAGCGCCACCGGCCACGCCTTCAGGTCTTCCAGGATCAGTGCGCGCCAGACGGTGGGCGGCGCGCACAGCGTGGTCACCTTGCAGCGCACCAGCACATCGAGCGTGCGCCGCGCGTCGAAGCGCGCCTGGTTGTAGACGAACACGGTGGCGCCGGCGTTCCATGGCGCGAACACGCAGCTCCATGCGTGCTTGGCCCAGCCCGCCGAGCTGATGTTCCAGTGCACGCCGCCCGGCTTCAGACCGATCCAGTACATCGTCGACAGGTGCCCGACCGGGTAGCTCTGCTGCGTGTGCACCACCATCTTCGGCCGGGCCGTGGTGCCCGACGTGAAATACAGCAGCAGCGGGTCGTCGCGGCGCGTGGGCCCGTCGGGCACGAGGGCGGCAGACGCTGCGTCGGCCTGCGACCACGGCGTCCAGCCTTCGGCGGCGGGCCCCACGACGATGCGGATGCAGTCGCGCGCCAGGCCCTCGAACTTCGCCACGCCGTCGGCGTCGACGATCACGCAACGGATACGCCCGCGCTCGAGCCGGTCGGCCAGGTCGGCCGTGGACAGCAGCGTCGTGGTCGGGCACAACACCGCGCCGAGCTTGATCGCCGCCAGCGTGATCTCCCACAGCGGCACCACGTTGGGCAGCATCACCAGCAGGCGGTCACCGCGCGACACGCCCAGGCCGCGCAGGAAACCGGCGGCGCGGTCGGAGCGTTCGCGCAGCTGCGCGTAGCTCAGGCGCTGCTCGCTGCCGTCTTCCTGCACGATCCACAGCGCCGGGCGCTCGGGCGCGCGCGCGGCCTGCACGTCGAAGTAGTCGAGTGCCCAGTTGAACTCGGGCATGTCGGGCCACGCGAATTCGCGGCAGGCGCGCTCGTAGTCGGTGCGCGCGTCCTGCAGCAGGTCGCGCGCGGCCAGGAACGTTTCGGTCGAACCCATCGGTCAATCCTCCCCGAATCCGCTTTCGATCAGCGCCCGCATGGCCTCGACCGCGTCGCGCTCGTCGGGGCCGTCGGCCTCGATCACCAGCGTGCTGCCCTTGGCGGCGGCGAGCATCATCACCCCCATGATGCTCTTCGCGTTGATGCGGCGCGAGCCCTTCGACAGCCAGACTTCGGAGACGAACTTCGACGCGGTGGCGGTCAGCCTGGCGGAGGGGCGCGCGTGCACGCCCAGCCGGTTCGGAACGACCGCTTCAGCCCTGAGCATCGGGCGAGGAACCTTGCTCCGGCGCGGCACCGGCATCGGGAGCGGATCGCGTGCCGGGCCCGCCCCCGGCATCGGGATCGCCGTCGGCGATGCGGATCGCGCCGCGCGCCCCCTCGATCAGCATCGCGCTCAATTCGTCGACCGGCCTGGTGCGATAGGCGATCGCCTTGAGCAGCATGGGCAGGTTGACGCCGGCCAGCACGCGTACCCGCCCGCGCACGGCCAGCTGCATCGCCACTCGCGACGGCGTGGCGCCGTAGACGTCGGTGAGCACCACCGCACCGCTGCCGTCGTTGATGCGCGCGAGCAGCTCGCGGCCCGCGCGCACGGCCGCTTCGGGATCCTCGTCGGGAATCACGTCGAGCGCCGCCAGCTGCGCGGGCAGGCGACCGTAGATGTGACGCGTGCAGTGGATCAGCGCGGTGCCCAGCGGCTCGTGCGAAACGACCATGATCCCGATCATCGCGCGCTCGCCGCCTCCAGCGCGTCGACGAACAGCCCCGCGACGTCGTAGCCGCTCTGCTGGCGGATCTCCTGGAAGCAGGTGGGGCTGGTGACGTTGATCTCGGTGATGAAGTCGCCGATCAGGTCCAGGCCGACCAGCAGCAGGCCGCGCGCGGCGAGCACCGGCGCCAGCGCCTCGGCGACCTCGCGGTCGCGCGCCGACAGCGGCCGCGCCAC
>JAHDYE010000124.1 GCA_023383035.1 Burkholderiaceae bacterium
GCTCGATCGAGGCGGCCAGCAGCGCCAGCCGCGCCACCACGCCGTAGACGTAGAAACGGTTCGACGCATGCTCGGGCGAGGCGCTGCAGTCGGGCAGGTTGCAACTGGCGGCGAACGGCAGCGGCACGAAATGCATGCCGGGCGCGTTCAGGTTCTCGTCCTTGCCGCGGCCGGTGTGCACGCGGTAGAAGCCGCCGACCACGTAGCGGTCGATCATGTAGACCACCGGCTCGGCGACGCCGTCGTCGACGGTCTCGAAGCTGTGCACGCCTTCCTGCAGGATCACCTCGTGCACTTCGAGGCCCTCCTTGACCACCGCCATCCGGTTGCGCTGCTTGCGGTTCAGGTCGCGCACCTCGGACGGGTCGCGCACCGACATCACGCCCATGCCGTAGGTACCGGCATCGGCCTTGACGACGACGAACGGCTTCTCGCCGATGCGGTATTCGCGGTAGCGGGCGCGGATCTGCTTGAGCAGCGACTCGACCGCGGTGGCCAGGCAGTCTTCGCCTTCGTGCGCGTGGAAATCGATCTTGCCGCAGCGCGCGAAGTACGGCGTGATCAGCCACGGATCGAGGTCGAACTGCCTGGCGAAGCGCCGGGCCACCTCGGCATACGCGGCGAAATGCTGCGACTTGCGACGCACCGCCCAGCCGGCGTGCAGCGGCGGCAGCAGCACCTGTTCATGCACGTCCTTCAGTACCTCGGGAATACCCGAGGACAGGTCGTTGTTCAGCAGGACGATGCACGGATCGAAGTCGTCCAGCCCGACGCGAAAGCCGCGCCGCACCAGCGGCTCGACCCTCATCGACTGGCCGTCGGGCAGCGCGACCTCGCTCGGCGCCCTGATCTGCGGATCGAGCGTGCCGAAGCGCACGTTCAGACCGGTCTGACGCAGGATGGTCGACAGGCGCTGGACGTTCTGCAGGTAGTACGCGTTGCGCGTATGGCTTTCGGGAATCAGCAGCAGGTTGCGCGCCTCGGGACAGTACTTCTCGACCGCGGCCATCGCGGCCTGCACCGCCAGCGGCAGCATCTGGTCGGACAGGTTGTTGAAGCCGCCCGGGAACAGGTTGGTATCGACCGGCGCGAGCTTGAAGCCGGCGTTGCGCAGGTCGACCGACGCATAGAACGGCGGCGTGTGGTCCTGCCACTCCATGCGGAACCAGCGCTCGATCCGCGGCGTCGCATCGAGGATGCGACGTTCGAAATCCTGCAACGGGGCGGACAGGGCGGCGACGAGGTGGGGGGTCATGGCATCGCGGGAAGGCGCATCGATGATTGTAGCGCCGGCGCGCGGCGCCCCGGCCCCCTTGCAGCGCCTCGCGAGCCGCGCCCGCCGGCGCGCCACCGCGCCCCGGCGCGGGCCTCAGCTGCGCTCGAAGCGCCTTGCCAGCGCCGGCACCGCCCGCAGCGCCCCGAGCGTGCGTTCCTCGACCGTCGACGGCTCGCTCGCGCGCTCCGGCATGCGCGACATCGCGGTACAGGCCAGCGCGGCCGCGTACGGCAATGCCTGGAGCGCGAGGATCGTCATCCACATCGCCGACTCGATCTGGCCCGGCGTGCGCGTCAGGGCGACACCGACGACGCAGCTCGCCAGGCCGGCCAGCAGCAGCGCTTCCTCACGCACCGCGCCGTAGCCGGCATCGGGCAAGGCACCGGATGCGCCGTCGCGCGCGCCCTTGCGGGTGATCTCGAAGACCGCGCCGCGCAACGCCAGTCCGTCGAAGACGCCCCGCGCCACCGCATGCGACAGTCCCATGCCGGCCAGCGCGGCACCGGCGATGTCGGCCGCCGAACAGCGCACGTGACGCGCGTACAGCAACGGCCCGAACAGCGCCTTGGCCGCGAAGAACACGAACAAGGGCACCATGAACAGCGGGATCGGCAGGCTGAAGTACTGCGGAGCGACGATCACGGCAACGGTCCAGAACATCGCCGCGAAGGCGAACACCAGGTGCAGCGCATCGCCCACCCACGAGAGCCAGCCGGTCAGGAAGTGATAACGCTGTCCCGGGGTGAGCGCGCCGCCGTGGATCAGCGTGTGCCAATGGCCCTTGAGGATCTGCATCGCGCCCTGGGCCCAGCGGCGACGCTGCTTGCGAAATGCCGCGAAGTCGTCGGGCGTTAGGCCCTCGCCCATCACGCGGTCGACGTAAACCGTCGACAGGCCGGCCTTCATCAGCCGCAGCCCCAGCTCCGCGTCCTCGCAGATCGTCCACTCGGCCCATTGGCCGTGCTCGCGCAGCGCCCCCGCGCGAATCAGCGTCATCGTACCGTGCTGGATGATGGCGTCGCGCTCGTTGCGATGATGCATGCCGATGCGGAAGAAACCATCGTACTCGTAGTTCATCATCCGGCGGAACGGCTGGCTGTACCAGTCGCGATGCGCCTGCGGCGCCTGCACCACCGCGACCCTGCCGTCGTCGAAGTGGCCCATCAGCGCGGTCAGCCAGTCGCGCCGCACCACGTAGTCGGCATCGATGACGCCGACGATCTCGACCGCCGGATCGGTCTGCGACAGCGCGAAATTCAGCGCGCCGGCCTTGAAGCCGGGCCAGCTCGGCAGGTGGAAGAAGCGGAAGCGCGCGTCGAGCCGTGCGACATGGTCCTCGACCGGGCGCCACAGCGCTTCGTCGCGGGTATTGTTGTCGACCACGAGCACTTCGAAGTTCTCGTAGTCGAGCCGCTGCAGGCTGTCGAGCGTCGCGATCACCATCGCCGGCGGTTCGTTGCAGCAGGCGACGTGGATCGACACGCGCGGCTGGCGCGCGCCCGGCGCCAGCGGCCGCGGCCCGAAGCGCCGGCGCAGGTTGCCCGGCCAGTACATCTCGACGAACTCGAAGCCGTTGGCGAGCAGGATCGCGCCCATCGTCAGCAGCGACGGCAGCAGGAACAGCAGCGCGAACCAGTCGATCGGACGCAGGTAGTAGTCGAACGGCAGCGCCACCAGCCACACCAGCAGCGACACCACCGCCTGGATCATCACCGCGAAGGCCATCCGGCTGGCCAGGCGCATGCGCGCGAACGCACTGAAGAACCACAGGATCGGCGCGAATGCCAGTACCGAGGCGGCCAGCGCCTTGCCCTGCCAGCGCGGATCACCGGAAACGGCTCCGCTCATCGCGAACTTCGGCGTGCGGTCGGCGTTGAACAGGCCCCAGTAGGCGCCCACGCGGCCCTCGTTGGAGCGCTTCCAGGGCTGATCGACCGCTTCCATCAGGAAGTAGTCGAGCGCGCGCGTATCGGCGAGCGCGAGGAACTCGCGTACGAAGCGCGCCTGCAACGCCGGGCCGGCGGAGGCGCCGTCGAAGCGGTCGCCGCGGCTCGGCCAGCCGATCTCGCCGATCACGATCGGCTTGCCGGGAAAGCGCCGCTGCATCTGATCGAGCCGCTGCATCGCGTAGTCGAGTGCCTCCTGCGCCGGCACGCCCTCCCAGTAGGGCAGCAGATGCACGGTGATGAAGTCGACGTGGCGGGCGAGCTCCGGATTGCGCATCCAGACATGCCACGGCTCGGCGGTCGATACCGGCACATGGGTCGCCTTGCGCAGTTCGTTCAGGTACACGATCAGCTCGCGCACGGTAAGATCGCCGCGCAGCAGCGACTCGTTACCGGCGATCAGACGCTCGATGTTGCCGTACTCGTAGGCCGCCGCCTTCGCGGCTTCGATCTCGCGCCAGTTGTTCAGCGAACGGGTATCGAGCCACACCCCGGCGGTCAGGCGCAGCCCGTGCCGCAACGCGAGCGCCGGCAGTTCCGGAATCTCGTTCGAGCTGTACGTGCGCAGGCTGCGCGTGTGCTGCGCGAGCATCCGCAGGTCGGCATCGATCTCCTCGACGGACGGATACTTGCGCTTGCGCGGATCGTCCCAGCGCTGGAACGCGTTGTAGGCCATGCCGGCCACCGCGCCCTCGAAGTCGGGCGCCGGCAACGGCCGATGCAGCAACTGCCACGCGAGCAGGTTCGCCGCCACGATCAGCAGCGACAGCAGCAACGAAGTTCTCGTTACCATTCGGAACGTCTTCTTCATGGGAGGCAAGCCTAGTGCAGAGCCGTTACCGACCACCCGCGATACCCGTGCGGCGGGCACGACCAAGCACGAGCAGCAATCCGCATGCCCGGCGCCGTGCGCGATCCACCGCCCGCGTGCGCCGCGGATAACGGCGGCGCAGCGGCGACGTCGTCGAGCGGCGCTGTCGCCTTGCTGCTGCTGGGACTGTTCGCGGCGGCGGCGCTCGTCTACTGGATCGCGCAGGGTTGGCCGCAGAGGGTCGCCGAGCCCGGCGCGGCGGCCGGCGACGAGCGCATCGCCTGCCTGTCGTACGCGCCATTCCGGCGCCCCGGCCAGACGCCGCTGGATCCGACCGCGCGCGTGAGCCGCGCGCAGATCGAAGCCGACCTGCGCATTCTCGCCACGCGCACCGGCTGCGTGCGCACCTATTCGGTCGATCAGGGGCTGGACCAGGTGCCCGCGGTTGCGCGCGAACTGGGCATGACGGTGCTGCTGGGCGCGTGGCTGGGTCGCGACCGCGAGCGCAATCGCAAAGAGTTGGCGCTCGCTGTAGCCCTCGCCCGCGCCGAATCGCCGGTGGTGCGTGCGCTGGTGGTCGGCAACGAAGTGTTGCTGCGGCGCGAGCTGCCCGAGCACGCGCTGCGTGCGTCGATCGTCCAGGCGCGGCAGGCGCTGCGCGACGCGGCGCCCGGTGGCGCCGCGATCCCGGTGACCTATGCCGATGTCTGGGAGTTCTGGCTCGAGCATCCGGGGCTGGCCGACGCCGTGGACTTCGTCACCATCCACGTGCTGCCGTACTGGGAGGACGAGCCGGTGGGCATCGACCAGGCGGTCGCGCACGTGGTGGCCACGTACCGGCTTGCGCAGGCGGCGCTGCCAGGCCGGGAAATCCTGCTCGGCGAAACCGGCTGGCCGCGCGCCGGCCGCGCGCGCCGTGCGGCCACGGCCGGGCGCGTGGAACAGGCGCGCTTCGTGCGCGAGTTCGTCCGCACGGCGCGCATCGAGGGACTGCCGTACAACCTGATCGAAGCGTTCGACCAGCCGTGGAAACGTCGGCTCGAAGGTGCCATGGGCGGCCACTGGGGGCTGTTCGACAGCGCCGGCGTGCCGGCCTTCCCCTGGCACGGCCGCGTCGAAGCCGACCCGCACTGGCGCACCGGCCTGTGGGGCGGCGCCGCCGGCGCCCTCGGGTTCACGCTGCTGGCGGCCGTTTCACGCACGCGCCTGCGCGCGATGTCGGCGGCCGGGGATCGTGCGCAGGCGCAGGTTTCCTCACCGGCACGCGCAGTGCTTGCCCATGCGCTGGCCGGATTCGCGGTGGGGGCACTCGCTGTCGCACAATGGCGCCATGCCGTCGCATGGCAGCGCGACGGCTACGAATGGCTGGTAGCGCTGGCCGGGCTGCTGTCGTCGGCGCTGTTCGGGTGGCTGGCCGCCGCGCGCCTGTTCCCGTTCGCGCTTCGGGCCGGTGTGGCGGACGGAGTCGATACCGGTCCGGGCACGCGTGCGTCACTGCCGGGCATCCACGCCCTGCTGAGCGGCCACGCCGGCCGGCCGCACCGCATGGAAGCGGCTACGCTGCTCGGCGCGCTGCGCTTTGCGTTCCTGTTCGCGGCAGCGTTCAGCATCGTGCTGCTGGTGTTCGATGCGCGCTATCGCAGCTTTCCGTGGCCGTTCTTCGCGGCGCCGCTGGGCGCGGCGTTGCTGCTCGCATTGCAGGGCGAGCGCCTGCCGGCCGATGCGCGCGAGGAACGGGCGCTCGGGGTGGTGGCGGCGCTCGGCGCGCCACTGGTGCTGGCATTCGAGACGCTCGCGAATCGCGAAGCGCTGGTGTTCCTGTGCGGCCTGCTGCTCTACGTGGCAGCCTGCTTCGGAAGACCGTCGCGCTCCGGCCGCGTGCCCGGCGAAGACGGCACGCGCACCAGCACCAGCAGCCCCAGCAGCGCACCGAACGCCGACGGCTCGAACGAGTAGAGCACCAGTCCCGCAGCGCCGGCGAGCACGGCGAGCCACGCGCTGCGCCGCCCCCTGCGCAGCGTCGCCAGCACGCCCGCGGCCAGCGCCAGCCAGCCGATGCCCTGCGTAGCGAAACCGAGGACGAGCAGCGTGCGACCCGCGCACCAGCCGCTCCACGGCGCCGGCTCGCAGGCATGCGCGATGGCCGCGGGTTCGACGACGGCGTGGCGCAGCACCAGCGCCAGTGCGAGCACCAGCAGCACCGGCGCCGCGTACGCCAGCGCACGCTTCGCGCGTGACGCGCCGCCGTCGGGCGGCAGGCGGGAGGATACGGGCATGATGCATTGTAGGGCGCCGGACGCGGGCGCACCCGGCCCGGTCGGCGCCCGGTTCAGTCCAGTCCGGCTCAATAGTGGTAGGCCGATTCGCCGTGCGACGTGATGTCGAGACCCTCGCGCTCCGCATCCTCGGGTACGCGCAGCCCCACTACCAGGTCCACCAGCTTGTAGGCGATCAGCGCCACCACGCCGGACCACACGATGGTGATGAGCACGCCCTTGGCCTGGATCAGCAACTGGCTGCCGATCGCGAAGTCGGGCCCGCCGGTGCCGCCCAGGCCCGGCGCGTTGAACACGCCGGTGAGCAGCGCGCCCACGATGCCGCCCACGCCGTGCACGCCGAACACGTCGAACGCATCGTCCGCGCCGAGCATGCGTTTCAGGCCGTTGACGCCCCACAGGCAGACGAAGCCCGCCGCCAGGCCGATCACGATCGCGCCCATCGGCCCCACCAGTCCGGCCGCAGGCGTGATGCCGACCAGCCCCGAGATGGCGCCCGAGGCGGCGCCCAGCATCGAGGCCTTGCCCTTGGTCATCGCCTCGCCGGCGCTCCACGCCAGCGTGGCCGCGCCGGTGGCCAGCAGCGTGTTCAGCAGCGCGAGCGCGGCGCCGGCGGTCGATTCCAGGTTCGAGCCGGCGTTGAAGCCGAACCACCCGACCCACAGCAGCGAGGCGCCGACCATGGTGAGCGTGAGCGAATGCGGCGGCATCGCTTCGCGACCGTAGCCGATGCGCTTGCCGACCATCCAGGCGCCCACCAGGCCGGCGACGCCGGCGTTGATGTGCACCACGGTGCCGCCGGCGAAGTCGAGCGCGCCGTCCTTGAACAGCAGCCCTTCGCCGTACCACACCATGTGCGCGATCGGCAGGTAGCTGAACGTGAACCACAGCACCGAGAACAGCAGCACGGCACCGAAGCGGATACGCTCGGCGAACGAGCCGACGATCAGCGCGGTGGTGATGCCGGCGAAGGTGGCCTGGAAGGCAACGAACACGTACTCGGGCAGCTTCACGCCGTCGGTGAAGGTGTCGGCAAGCGTCTGCATGCCCACGCCACGCAGGAAGACCTTCTCGAACGAGCCGAAGAACGCGCCGGTGCCGGTGAACGCGATGCTGTAGCCGTAGAACGCCCACAGCAGCGTGATCAGCGAGAACACGACGAACACCTGCATCAGCACCGCCAGCATGTTCTTGGCGCGCGCCAGCCCGCCGTAGAAGAGCGCCAGCCCGGGCACGGTCATCGCGATGACCAGCACGGTCGAGACCATCATCCAGGCAACGTCGCCCTTGTCCACGGTCGCAGCAGCCGGCGCCTGCGCCAGGGCCGCCGCGGGAGCCAGCAGCGACGCCACGGCCGCCGCAGGGGTCAGCAGCGGCACCGGGGCCGCTGCGGCAATTCGGGAGAGCAGTCTCATGTAGGATTCTCCGTTGTGCGTATCCATGCGCTCACAGCGCCGCGTCGCCGGTCTCGCCGGTGCGGATGCGCACGACTTGTTCGAGGTCGTAGACGAAGATCTTTCCGTCGCCGATCTTGCCGGTGCGCGCCGAGGTCTCGATCGCCTCGATCGCCCGGTCGACCAGGTCGTCGGCAACCGCCACGTCGATCTTCACCTTGGGCAGGAAGTCGATGACGTACTCGGCGCCGCGGTAAAGCTCGGTATGCCCTTTCTGGCGCCCGAAGCCCTTGACTTCCGTGACGGTGATGCCCTGCACGCCGATCCCCGACAGCGCTTCGCGCACCTCGTCGAGCTTGAACGGCTTGATGACCGCGGTGATCAGTTTCATCGGAATCTCCGGTTCAGAAGGTCTTGCCCACGGACAACACGACGGTGCCCTTGCCCAGGTCGCGGTCGAAGGCGTTGCGGTAGCACTCGCCCGCGTCGCCCTTGGCGTCGGTGCCGACGTAGGCCAGGCCCCAGTTCAGTCCGACGTACTCCTTCGAGACGCCGAGCTTCCAGTCGGTGTACGAGCAGTCACTGCGCGAGCGCACCCGCACGCCGCCCACCGAGCCGGCGGGAATCATCTGGTGGCCGACGTGCGCGGCGAGCATGTAGCCGCCGCCCAGGTCGAAGCTGGCGCCGAGGTCGAGATAGCCCGAGCCCTTGCTGTCGACCGCGCCGAACAGATCGGTCAGGCTGTGCGAGTACTTCAGCGTGAGCATCTGCCAGCTCGCGGCCGCGTACAGCTCGACCGTGTCCGGCGAGTTGAAGCCCGACGGGTACCGCCCCGGGTAGTAGTAGTAGAGCAAGCCCACGTCGTAGCCGATGTCGCCGGCAACGCCCTTGTAGCCGCCGTAGAAATCCGCCTCGACGCTGCTGCTGACCGTGCCGCCCCCGGCGTCGGCGAGCCAGCTCACGTTGGTCCACCAGGTGCCGGCGTACAGGCCGCTGGCGTGCGCGTAGTCGAACCCTCCCTGCACGGTCGGCTTGCCGTCGGTCTGCGCGATGCCGCGATAGCGGTATTCGGTCGCCAGGCTCAGGTTGCCGGAGAACGCGTGCTCGGGCGTCGCGGCGGCCGTCTGCGCGAACGCCTGCGGCGGCAGGCCGCCGGCCGTGCAGGCGAGCGACACGGCGAGGAGAGTCTTCTTCATCATCGAGGCTCCGCAAGTGGGATGGGCTTTGACGGTCCGTGCCGGACCGTCGACATCCGTCACGCATTTCCCGTGCCAGCGGCTTCGACAGGCACCGGACGGGTTCGTCCGACGCCGATTGGTGCAGGATGCGCCGGGCGACGCGCCATCGCGGTGCGCCCGCGCCGCACGCACCGCCGCGGTGCGCGATCGGCGCCGATCTGCGTGCTAGACTCGTTTCACGATGAGCGCCACGCCCCCTCCTTCCCTTCTGGCCGAGCTGCAGGCACGCGTGTCCGAGCTGCTTCGCAACAGCCCGGCGGCCGACCTCGAACGCAACATGAAGGCGCTGCTCGCGCAGACGTTCCAGCGCGTCGACCTGGTCACGCGCGACGAGTTCGATGCGCAGCTCGAACGCCTCGACCGGTTGCAGGCGCGGGTCGCACAGCTGGAAGAGCAGCTGCGCGAACGCAGCAGCGAAGACCCGCCGCGCTAGACTGCGCCGGCTCATCGCCGGCAGGCATCGAGACCGGCCCAGCGGGAACGCAGCGCAGCCTGCCGACGGGCCCGGTCATCCACGAGCACCGACGGGTCGTCGCGATGGTCGATGCGCAGGGCCTATCCGTCGCGCTCCTGCGCGACCCGCGCCAGCCATAGACTCGACGCGTTGCCGTCCGGCTCGCTTCCAGCGCCCGTCCATGCCCCTTGCCGTCGTTCGCTCCCGTGCGCTGATCGGGCTGCACGCCCCCGAAGTACGCGTGGAAGTGCACCTGGGCAACGGCCTGCCCGCGTTCCATGTCGTCGGCCTGCCTCAGGCCGAAGTGCGCGAAAGCCGCGATCGCGTGCGCGCGGCGCTGCTTCACGCCGGCTTCGATTTCCCCAACCGCAGGCTCACGGTGAACCTGGCCCCGGCCGACCTGCCGAAGAAGTCCGGCCGCTTCGACCTGCCGATCGCCATCGGCATCCTGGCCGCCAGCGGGCAACTGCCGGCCGACCCGCTCGACGAGCTGGAGCTGGTCGGCGAGCTGTCGCTGACCGGAACGATCCGGCCGATCCATGGAGCGCTCGCGATGGCGCTGGCGGTCGCGCGCGAGAAGCAGCCGCGCACGTTGCTGCTGCCGGCGGGCAACGGCGACGAGGCGGCGCTGGTGGAAGGCGCTCGCCTGCTCGGCGCAGTCGATCTGGCCGGCGTCGCGGCGCACCTGGCGGGTGCCAGCCCGCTCGAACGCATCCGGCCGGCGCCTCGTGCCGCGGCATCCGGCGACGCCGGCGACTTCGCCGACGTGAAGGGCCAGTCGGCCGCGAAACGCGCGCTCGAGATCGCCGCTGCGGGTGCGCACAACCTGCTGATGGTCGGTCCGCCCGGTGCCGGCAAGTCGCTGATGGCGCAGCGCCTGCCGACGATCCAGCCGCCGCTCACGCAGGACGAGGCGCTCGAGACCGCGGCGCTGGCCAGTCTCGCGGGCCGCTTCCGGCTCTGCGAATGGGGCCGACGCCCGTTCCGGGCGCCGCATCACGGCGCATCGGCTGCGGCGATCGTGGGCGGCGGCGCCGATCCGCGCCCCGGCGAAGCCAGTCTCGCGCACCACGGCGTGCTGTTCCTGGACGAGCTGCCCGAGTTCGGCCGCACCGTGCTCGAAGCGCTGCGCGAGCCGCTCGAAACCGGTCGCATCAGCGTGGCGCGCGCCGCCCGGGAGGTCGAGTTCCCGGCGCGCTTCCAGCTGGTGGCAGCGATGAACCCGTGTCCCTGCGGCCATCTCGGCGGCGAGCGTTGCCGCTGCACCCCCGAGCAGG
>JAHDYE010000125.1:0-3736 GCA_023383035.1 Burkholderiaceae bacterium
TGGTTCCACCAGCAGGGCATCGAGACGGTGCTGCAGTGGTACGGCACCGCCGACCTCGGGCTGGTGGCCTACGAGTCGACCGCGATGGACGGCATGATCCTCGACGAGGACCTCATTCTGGAGATCGTGCGCCCGGGCACCGGCGAGCCGGTGCCCGACGGCGAGGTCGGCGAGATCGTCGTCACCAGCTTCAATGCCCACTACCCGCTGATCCGCTTCGGCACCGGCGACCTGTCGGCGGTGCTGCAGGGCATTTCGCCGTGCGGACGCACCAACGTGCGCATCCGCGGCTGGCTCGGGCGCGCCGACCAGACCACGAAGGTGCGCGGCATGTTCGTGCATCCCGGCCAAGTGGCCGAGATCCTGCGGCGCGTGCCCGAGGCGGGCCGCGCGCGGCTGGTGGTCGAGGGCGAAATGGCCAGCGACCGCATGACGCTGAAATGCGAAGTCGACGCCGCGAAGCTCGCGGCCGCGGGCGGCACGCAGGCGCTGGCGGCACGGCTGGCCGAGGCGGTGCGCGAGGTCACCAAGCTGCGCGGCGAGGTCGAGCTGGTGGCGCCGGCGAGCCTGCCCAACGACGGCAAGGTGATCGAGGACGCGCGGCGCTACGACTGACGATGCCGCGCTTCCACACGCTGAAGTACGCGCGCGACCGCGCCAACCCGCGCATCGCGCGCATCACGCTGAACCGCCCCGAGCGGTTGAACGCGATCGACGAACGCATGCCGGGCGAGATCCGGCGCGCGGTGGCGCTGGCCAACGACGACGACGCGGTGCACGTGATCGTGCTGGCCGGCGCCGGCCGCGCGTTCTGCGCCGGCTACGACCTGCAGGCGTTCGGCCAGGGGCGGGTCGATCATCCGTGCCAGCAGGAGTCCACGCCGTGGGACCCGATGCTCGACTACCGGACCATGAAGCGCTTCACCGAGGACTTCATGAGCCTGTGGCACAGCCACAAGCCCACCATCGCGCAGGTGCACGGCCACGCCGTGGCCGGCGGCAGCGACATCGCGCTGTGCTGCGACCTGCTGGTGATGGCCGAGGACGCGCGCATCGGCTACATGCCCACGCGCGTGTGGGGCTGCCCCACCACGGCGATGTGGGCCTTCCGGCTCGGACCGATGCGCGCCAAGCGGATGATGTTCACCGGCGACACGATCGACGGCGCGACCGCGAAGGAATGGGGGCTGGCCACCGACGCGGTGCCTGCCGCCGGGCTCGACCAGGCCGTGCGCGCGCTGGCCGATCGCATCGCCGGCGTGCCGCGCGCCCATCTGATGATGCACAAGCTGGTGGTCAACCAGGTGCTCGAGTCGGCCGGGCTCGAGCAGGCGCAGGTGCTGGCAACGGTGTTCGACGGCATCACGCGTCACAACCCGGAAGGCATGTGGTTTCGCCGGCGCGCGCAGCTGCACGGCTTCAAGGACGCGGTGGCCTGGCGCGACTCGGGCCGCGCGATTCCCGAAGGCGCCGAGGCGCAGGCGCTGGTGGCGCAGATGGAACGCGAGCTGGCGGGCGCAGCGCGGCGCGACGACGCGCCGGCGCCCGGCGCGGAGCGCGCCCCGCGCGGCTCGCGCAAGCGCCGGAGCGCGGCGTCGTCTTAGACGCTGCGATCGCCCGGGCGGTATCGGCCGAGCACGATCCCTGGCCCGGATTTCTCACCGATAGCAGGTGCATCGGCCAGGCGCTGCGGAGCCCCGGCGATCGAGCCTCCCCCGGCCTTCCACCATCGGACTTTCTTCAGCCGGCCACCAGCGCCAGCACGCGCAGCGGGCTGCCCGAGCCGCCCTGGATCTTCAGCGGTGCGGAAACGATGAACGCCCCGTGCGGCGGAAGCTGGTCGAGGTTGTTCAGGCACTGCAGGCCGAAGCGGTTGGCGCCGTGCATCAGCGTGTGACAGGGATACGGCGTCGGCCACGAATGCGACTGGCCGGCGTCGGTGTTGATCGTCTCCACCCCGAAGCCGCGCACGTCGCGCTCCTTGATCAGCCACTCGACCGCCTCCTTCGAGGGCCCCGGCGTGTGCGGGCCGTCCTCGCGGATGTTGGCGTACGCGGCCGGATCGGCCAGCCGCTTGGACCAGTCGGTGCGGAACAGCAGCCAGGCGCCGGCGGGAATGCGTCCGTGCTTCGCCTCCCAGGCCTGCAGGAACTCCACCGTCAGCACCCAGTCGGGGTCGGCAGCCACCTCGGCGCTGGCGTCCACCACGGCCGCCGGTCCGAAGAAGCGCGCCGGGTCGATGGTGTCGACGCTGTTGCGCGGGTAGTCCTTCCCGGTGACCCAGTGCACCGGGGCATCGAAGTGCGTGCCGGTGTGCTCGCCGCAGGAGAAATTGTTCCAGTACCAGGCCGGGCCCGCGGCATCGTAGCGCGAGATGCGTTCCATCTTGAAGGCCCAGACCTGCCCGAACTCGGGCGGCAGCATCAGCGCCGGGAACTCCGGCGACAGCGTATGGGTGAGATCGACGACGCGGATCCGGCCGGCGGCGATCTGTTCGGCGAGTTGCGTGAGGTCCAGGCTCATGAGGATCTCCAACGAGGGCGTCGGGAATCAGCGCGCGCCGAGCCGGCGCGCGACATGCAATCCGCCATATTTCGGCGATCATGGCACGGTGCCGCATGGTTGACTATCCGGATTCCGCGCCGCGCTAGCCGAAAGCCGTTACGGGGCCGTGCCATTGCGGGCCCGTTGCAAGCCCATTCGTTCAACTCTAAACTGACTCGACGACAGGCTGCGTGGGGAGCCTGTGTCCGTCCGGGGTCCTGGAATTGCGCGCAACACAGCCGCTCCTCGCGGCCCATCCCCTGATCCGCTCACGCAGCGCCGAGGATGCGAGCGAGCGCATGGGTCGGGTCTTTTCGCCGCACCGCCTGGAAGTGCGCGGCCCCCGCGCCCGCCTCGACGTCCGCCACAACCAGCTGCGGCTGCACGACCTCTCGCTCAATGTGCTGAGCTACGGCACCGAGGTGCTGATCGACCCCGGCGAGCGCGGCGATTTCTATCTCATCCAGCTGCCCTTGCGCGGCGCCGCACGGCTCGCCTGCGGCGGCGAGGAGGCGGAGGTCGACCCAGGCATGCTCAGCATCCTGCAGCCGCACGTACCGAGCCGCATGCTGTGGAACGGCAGCTGCCGGATGTTGCTGCTGCAGGTGTCGCGCGAGGCGCTCCAACGCCGCCTGGCAGGTCCCGATAAGGCGACGCTGCGATTCGCGCTGGCGCGGCCGCGCCATGATCCCGACGTTGCCGCCTGGTGGCAGGCGGTGCTCGATCTCACCAGCAACCTCGATCGCCACGGCGACCGGTGGCTGCGCCACCCGGCCGCCTACGCGGCGATGGAGGAATTCCTGCTGTGCGGCTTCAAGGCGATGCTGTGCGAGCCGCTCGCGGCCGCAGACAGCCTGCGCGGCGACGAACGCTGCCTGCGCCGCGCCAAGGAACTCATCCACGCCCATCTGGACCGTGCGCTGCGCCTCGATGAGATCGCCGACCATGCCTGCGCGAGCGGCCGCACGCTGGAGGCGATCTTCCGCCGCCACGGCGAGCCCTCGCCGCTGGCCTATGCGCGCCAGGTGCGTCTCGAGGCCGTGCACCGGGCGCTCGTCGATGCGCGCCGCGCGGGCCGCACGCTCAGCGTGACCGACGTCGCCCTCGAGCACGGCTTCGTGCACATGGGCCGCTTCGCCGCCCAGTACCGCCAGCGGTTCGGCTGTACACCCTCGCGCACCTTGCGCGCTTC
>JAHDYE010000125.1:3746-10669 GCA_023383035.1 Burkholderiaceae bacterium
TAGGGGCGCGAGGCGCATCCATGACGGACCTCGACGCCATCGTCGTCGGGGCGGGCCACAACGGCCTGGCCGCGGCGGCGCACCTGTCGGCCCGCGGCTGGCCGGGCGCCGGCACCGGCGCCGGTTCGGGCTACATGCTGGCCTGCGCGCTCGCGGGACGTTGAGGCCGGGCGCGGCGCGCGCCCTCGGTGCCCGGCCTGCAGTGGCCTGAAGTACCTCGATCGGACGCGTCGATGGCCTCGTTGCGATCCGGATCAGCCGAGTGGCGAGAAATGCGGGCTAGACCACCGGCTCGGCGAGCATCTCGCCGAAGCGCACGATGCGGTTGCGGCCCTCGGTCTTGGCGCGATAGACGCAGTGGTCGGCGTGCACCAGCACGCGTTCGAGCGAATCGGCGTCGCGCACCGGCACCACGCCGATGCTCGCGGTCAGCCTGATCGTGACGCGTCCGGCATGCAGCGGCGCGTTCTCCAGCGCGCGGCGCAGCGCGTCGATCGTGTGGTCGGCGTGGCTTTCGCTCGGGCTGCCGATCAGCGCGCAGAACTCCTCGCCGCCGTAGCGGCCGAGCAGGCCCGTGTTCTGCAGCGCCACCTTGAGCACGCGCGCGGCGTGCCGCAGCGCGCGATCGCCTACCGAATGGCCGAACCGGTCGTTGACCGACTTGAAGTGGTCGAGGTCGATCATCAGCAGGTGATGGACCGCACCCGAGTCGGTGCGTCGCCGCAGCAGTTCGCGCGACAGCTCGAAGAAGTGGCGCCGCGAGTGCAGCCCGGTGAGCTCGTCGGTGGTGGCGCGCCGGTGCAGCTCGCCCGAGATCCGCGCGTGCAGCATCATCTGGACGATCATCGCCAGTGCGATCGGGCTGAGCACGAACAGCAGGCCGAAGCCGGTATGCCCCGGATGCGGCTCGAACATGCTGTGGCTCGCCGGCGGAACGTCGAGCGCCGTCGCGGCCCCGCGCAGCAGGTGCACCACCGCATAGCCGACGAAGAACGTGGCGAGCGTGCGCACGTAGGGCTGGCGACCGTACTCCGGCGAGCGGCGCACTGCGTGCGCCGCGATCGCAGCGCCCAGGCCGTGGACCGCCGACGTGGCCAGGATGCGTTGCGTCAGATTTCCCGGCTCGATGCCGAGCCAGACCCAGAACGCCGCCAGACCGGCGATCAGCGCGGGAGCCGACCATGCGGGCTGCCTGCGGCCGAACAGGCGCCGCGTGGCATCGGCCGTCAGCACGACTCCGGCCGATATCATGATGTTGGCTCCGACGTAGCTCCACCAGTCGGGCACGCTGCTGCGCAGCGCGAGCAGCGCCTGGCCGAAGGCCATCGCGGTGAGCGCGAGCGCATAGCGGTTCATGGCGGCGTGGGCCGGGCGGTACAGTCGGCCCAGCGCCATGAACGTGATGGCGCCCAGCGTGGTCGTGCAGGCGCCGACCAGCAGGATGCTGCGCAGATCGAACAAGGTGGTCATCACAGCGAGCCTAGCCCGGCCGCGCGCCCCGCGGGCACCGGCCGCGGACGGCGGCCGACGGGCGGGCTGTCCTGTCGGAGGAGCGCCGGCACGAAGCGGGCGCCCGCTGCCCGGATGTGGCGTGGGCGACGCACCCCGGTGATAGCATCGAAACCCCGCCGGGCCGTCTTGCCCGC
This sequence comes from Burkholderiaceae bacterium, assembly GCA_023383035.1. Taxonomy (GTDB): domain Bacteria; phylum Pseudomonadota; class Gammaproteobacteria; order Burkholderiales; family Burkholderiaceae_E; genus Zeimonas. The sequence continues at coordinate 5,393 of JAHDYE010000125.1, forward strand.
GCCCCGCGGCCCTTACCAGGAGATCTCCGTGTCCAGCTTGCCGACCGTCTATGCCTACGAAGGGCTGGTGCCCGTGATCGACCCGACGGCGTGGGTCCATCCGGCGGCGGTGCTGATCGGCGACGTGATCGTGGGCCCCGGGTGCTACGTCGGGCCGGGCGCGGCGCTGCGCGGAGACTTCGGGCGCATCGTGCTGGAGCGCAACGCCAACGTGCAGGACAACTGCGTCGTGCATTCGCGCCCGGACTTCGACTGCGTGATGGAAGAGGAGAGCCACATCGGCCACGGTGCGGTGATCCATTGCGGCCGCATCGGCCGCGACGCGATGGTGGGCATCAACGCGGTGGTGATGGACCGCGCCACGATCGGCGAGCAGGCGATCGTGGCCGCGATGTCGTTCGTGAAGGTCGGCATGCAGGTGGCGCCGCGCACGCTGGTGGCCGGCGTGCCGGCGCGGGTGCTGCGACCGCTGAACGACGACGACATCTACTGGAAGCGCGAAGGCACGCGCCTGTACATCGAGCTGGCGCAGCGCTGCCGCGCCGGGCTGGCGCCGGCCGCGCCGCTGTCCGCACCCGAAGCCGGGCGCGGGCGCGTGCAGTGGGCCCTGGGCGAGTCGCGCTTCGAGAAGGCCAGCCGGACGACATGAGCGCCGGCGGAGGAGATTCGCCTCAGGCGTTCAGCAGCCAGGGCCCGTCGCGACGCAACTGACCCTGCTCGACCAGCTCGCCGGCCGCCCAGTCCAGCGCGGCAGCGAACTCCATGCCCAGCAGCGCCGCGGTGCGCCGCAGGGCGATCGCCTCGCGCACCGGTTCGACCAGCCGCGCCGCCTCGACGCGCTCGAGGTCGAGCAGCAGGAACTTCACCAGCACCTTCAGCGCGTGGCGCGCGTGGCGGCGCGGGTCGGCGCGCATCGCGTCCAGGCGCGTGAACGCTCGCTCGAGCGCGCCGCGCACGTCGCCGAACATGCGGCCGTGGCCGGGCAGCACCAGCCCGACCGGCAGCGTCGCGATCAGCTCGAGCACGGCCTGCTGCTCGGCGAAACCGGATTGCCCGTCGAGCTCCGGGAAGATCACGCCGAAGCCGTTCTCCCACAGCGCGTCGGCCGCGATCAGCAGGCCCTCGCGCTCGCAGTGGAAGATCAGGCTCTTCGGGTCGTGGCCCGGCGCGGCCAGTACGCGCCAGTCGAGGCCGCCCAGACGCAGCGTGTCGCCCGGCGCGAGCGTCGCCGCGTGGCGGAACCGCTGGCAGCGCTGCCCGGTGATCCCGAGAGGGAGGGCATCCCTGGCCCAATCGCCACCATCCTCCGCACGAGCACGCGGAAGCGTGAGCTGGCAGCCGAAAGCCTGCGACAGCGCGTGGTTGCCGCCGCAATGGTCCGAATGCAGGTGCGTGTTGACGATGCCCGCGAGCCGCATCGGGCGCCCCGCGGCTTCGCCGGCTTCGTCGAGGACGCGGCGCACCAGCGCCACCGTCAGCGCGGCGTGCTTGTCGTAGCCGGTGTCGACGACGATCGCGGCGTCGTCGTCGAAGCCGGTGATCTGGTTCGACGACAGCCAGTCGCGCTCGATGAAGCGCAGTGACGCGGGCAGCGTCGCCGCGGCGCCGGCCGGGGTGGCGGCGTTCATCGGCCGGCGCCGCGCGATGCCGCGACGCGCGTGCCCGCCGCAACCCGTGCCGAGCGTCTCGCTTCGATCGTCGTCCACACCGCGCGCTTCGCGTCGTCGTCGAACGTGCTCCATCCGGCGATTTCGCCCAGGCTGCGCAGGCAGCCTTCGCACAGGCCGGTGGCGGGGTCGATCCGGCAGATCGAGATGCAGGGCGAAGGAACCGGCGAATTCGGCATCAGGCGGTCTCGCGCTCGCTCATGCGGTTGTGCTCGCGTCGCGCGGCGAGCGCGTTGCCTGCGCGCGATTGGCTGCGCCGGCCGAGCTGCGCGGAGATCCACTGGCCGGTGTCGACCAGCCGGTCGAGGTCGATGCCGGTCTCGATGCCCAGCCCGTGCATCAGGTAGACCACGTCCTCGGTGGCGACGTTGCCGGTGGCGCCCTTCGCGTACGGGCAGCCGCCCAGGCCGGCGATCGAGGCGTCGAACCGTTCGATGCCGCAGCGCAAGCTCGCCGTCACGTTGGCGATCGCCTGGCCGTAGGTGTCGTGGAAGTGTCCCGACAACTGCTCGCGCGGCACTGCGCGGGTCACCGCGTCGAACACGCGCTCGACCTGCCCCGCGGTGCCCACGCCGATCGTGTCGGCGATGCCGATCTCGTCGCAGCCGAGGTCGCGCAGCCGCTGCGAGACATCGACCACCGCGGCTACCGGCACCTCGCCCTGGTACGGGCAGCCGAAGGCCACCGACACCGCGGCGCGCAGGCGCAGGCGGTGGGCCTTGGCCGCCTCGGCGACCGGGCGGAAGCGCTCGATGCTCTCGGCGATCGAGCAGTTGATGTTGCGCATCGAGAACGCTTCGCTCGCGGCGGCGAAGATCACCACTTCGTCGGCGCCGGCGGCCAGCGCGCCCTCGAAGCCCTTCATGTTCGGCGTCAGCACCGAGATCCGCGTGCCCTGCGGGCGCGGCAGCCGCGCCATCACGTCGGCGGCGTCGGCCATCTGCGGCACCCACTTCGGCGAGACGAACGAGGTGGCTTCGAGCTGGCGCACGCCGGCACCGAGCAGGCGCTCGCACAGCTCGACCTTCACGTCGGTCGCTACCGGCTGCTTCTCGTTCTGCAGCCCGTCGCGAGGACCGACCTCGGTGATCAGGACCCGGGATGGCAGTTTCATGACGACTCCGGACGGTGGGCGCGTTGCCCGTCGAGGGTTCCGATTCTACTGCCGTGCATGCGGGCGGACGGCCGATTCCCGGGCGAACGGCGATGGTTGACCGCCAGTTCAGACTGGTTCAGACTGGTCGATATGAAGCCGACCCTGGTTGCCGCCGAGCCCGTCAGCGCCTACGACGCGAAGACGCACCTGCCCAAGCTGCTCGAGCGCGCCTCGCGCGGCGAGCGCTTCGTCATCACGCGCCATGGCAAGCCGGTCGCGCAGCTCATCCCGTTCGAGGAAGGCGACGAAGCGACGATCCGGCATGCGATCGACAAGGTCGAGGCGATCCGGACACGGCTGGCCCGCCAGGGCGTGACGCTCGCGAGCGCGCTCGCGCCGGGCGAGACGGCGCGCGAAATGGCGCATGTCGGTCACCGCTACTGAACACCGGTTGCCCGGGCGATGGCTTTCGTGCTCGATGCTTCGGTGGTCCTTGCCTGGCTGCTGCCGGACGAGCGCAGTGGATTCGCGCAGAAGCTGATGATGCGTGCCGCGCGCGAGCGGCCTCGCGCGCCTTCGCTGCTGGTGCTCGAAGTCGGGAACGCGCTGCTGCAGGCCGAGCGTCGGACCCGTCTTCGCCGCGCCGCGCGTCTCGAGTTGCTCGAGGCGTTCACGGCGTTGCCGATCGCGCTCGAACCGGTCTCCGCCGATGCCATGCTGCGGGCGGCCGAGCTCGCGGCGAACCATTCGCTCACGATCTACGACGCCTGCTACCTGGAACTGGCGATCGCGCGCAGTTACGCGCTCGCCACTTTCGATCGTGCGCTCGGCAACGCGGCGCGCAGCGAGGGCGTCGGGGTGCTCGACCACGCGGGCGCGTGACCGACGCCGCGATGCCTGTACCCGCTAGTAGCCCCGCCGACGATCGACCGTTCCGCTGACCGTCGACCCCTGCTCCAGCAGGCGCAGCTTGTCGGCGACCTGCGCGGCGGACTCCTCCACCTGCGTGACCGCCGACACGTGCGGCGTGATGCGGATCTTCGGATGTGCCCAGAACGGGTGGGTCGCCCGCAGCGGCTCGTCGCGGAACACGTCGAGCGTGGCGCCGGCGAGGTGACCGCGATCGATCGCGTCGAGCAGCGCCTGCTCGACCAGCAGCCCGCCGCGTGCCACGTTGATCAGCCACGCGCCCTGCGGCAGCCACGACAGGCGCCCGGCGTCGAGTAGGTCGGCGGAGGCGGGCGTCAGCGGCAGCAGCAGGATCGCCACGCGGCAGCCCGACAGGAAGTCGCGCAGGCCGTGCGACGCGTCGAAGCAGGCGATGCCTTCGACCTGCCTGGGACGCTGCGAATAGCCGCGCACCGGAAAACCTGCCGCGGCGATCGTCGTGGCCACCTGCGTGCCCAGCACGCCCAGCCCGACGATGCCGATCGGCCACGCCGACGGCGGCTCCACGCGAAGGGGCCGCCACGTGGCCGTGCGCTGCTGCGTCTCGAATTCGTCGCTGCGGCGCTGCAGCCGCAGCACTTCGAGCAGGCAGTAGTGCGCCATCTGCGCGCCCATGCCGGCGTCTTCGAGGCGGATCAGCGGCAGCGCGGCCGGCAGGCCCGGGTGATCGAGCAGGTGGTCGACGCCGGCCGCGGCGCTGAAGAAGGCGCGCAGGCGCGTCTGCCGCGCGAAGAAGCCGTCGGGCGGCTGCCAGCCGACCGCATAGTCGGCGAGCGGCCCGTCGCCATCGCGCGACGCGAACACTTCGGCGTGCGGCAGGTGCGCCGACAGCGCCGCGACCCAGCGTGCACTGGCGTCGCGGCCGGGATGAGTGATCGCGATGCGGGTCGGCATGGTGTCGGCGGAGCAAGGTGCGGGTGGGGCAGGCGGCGCTCGGGGCGGGCGGCGTGAAGGCGGACGGCCGTGACGAAGGATCCGGTCGCGTCAGTGGCGCGGCACGAACTCGATCAGTTGCGCCCCCTCCGGCACCTGCTCGCCCGCCGCGTAGCGGATGCCGGCCACTTCGCCGTCGGCCGGCGCGCTGATCGTGTGCTCCATCTTCATCGCCTCCATCACCAGCAGCGGCTGGCCGCGGGACACTTTCGCGCCGGGCTCGACCATCAGCGCGATCACCTTGCCCGGCATCGGCGCGGTGAGCCGCGCGTCGTCGGCGTCTTCCTCGCCGACGTGGGCCAGCGGCGGCGCGTAGCCGAGCGTCAGGTGCCCGTCGGGCGTGAACAGGTGCAGCGTCTCGCCATCGAGCATCGCGCCCGCCTCGAACGCGCGGTCGCCGACCAGGCCGCGCAGGCGGCGCTCGGCGGGCGACCAGCGCAGGTCGGCGATGCAGATCGTCTCGTCGCCGTCGCGCACCGTCCAGCCGCGCGGCGCGTATTCGACCTCCACCGGGCAGGGGGCGCCGGCCGCGTCGAACGGCAGCGTGCGACGCAGGAGAGCGGCCGGGCGCCAGCCGTTGCGCAGGTCCCACGGATCGTGGCGCCCGCGCGCGCGGGCTTCGGCGGCCGCCTC
>JAHDYE010000126.1 GCA_023383035.1 Burkholderiaceae bacterium
CGATGTGGTGCGAGAACAGCCCGGCCAGCAGCCCGCCGCTGCCGGCCCGCGCGATCTCCTCGACGGCGACCAGGCGCGTCGCCAGGTCGCAGGGCGTGCCGCCGAACTGCTCGGGGTAACCGAGGCCGAGCAGGCCGAACAGCGCCGCGCGCCGGTACAGCTCGCGCGGGAACTCGCCGGCTTCGTCCCACGCGTCGACGTGCGGCGCCAGCTCGCGCGCGACGAAACGCCGCAGACCGGCGCGCAAGTCGTCGATCTGCGCCGCGTCCACGCCGGTCACGCCGCCGGGTCGGGCAGGTAACGCACCGCCAGCACGCCGTCGATGCGCCGCAGGTCGGCGAGCACGGCGTCGGCCACCGGGCTGTCGACGTCGACCAGCGTGTACGCCATCTCGCCGCGCGACTTGTTGACCATGTTGTGGATGTTCAGCCCCGCCTGCGCCAGCGTGGAGGAGATCTGGCCGAGCATGTTCGGCACGTTGGCATTGGCGATCGCCACGCGGAAACCGGACTCGCGCGGCGCCACCGCATCGGGGAAGTTGACCGCGTTGCGTACGTTGCCGTTCTCGAAGTAGTCGCGCAGCTGCTCGACCACCATCTGCGCGCAGTTGTCCTCGGCTTCGCGGGTCGATGCGCCCAGGTGCGGCAGCGCCGTGACGTGCGTGTTCGCGTTGACCGCCGGGCTGGGGAAGTCGCACACGTAGTGACGCAGGCGTCCGGCATCGAGCGCGGCCAGCACGGCCGCTTCGTCGACCACGCCTTCGCGCGAGAAGTTCAGCAGCACCGCGCCGTGGCGCATCTGGCCGAGCGTGGCCGTGCCGATCAGATGGCGGGTGGCCGGCACCAGCGGCACGTGCAGCGTGACGAAATGCGCGGCCTTCAGGATCTCGCCCACCGAGTGCGCCTTCTTCACCTGCGACGGCAGGCTCCACGCGGCGTCCACCGTGATCTCGGGGTCGTAGCCCACCACGTGCATGCCGAGCCGGATCGCGGCGTCGGCCACCAGGCAGCCGATGCGCCCCAGGCCGATCACGCCGAGCGTATGGCCGGCCAGCTCGAAGCCGGCGAACGATTTCTTGCCGTTCTCGACGGTGCGCTCCATGTCGGGCGCCGCCGGATCGAGCGCGGCCACGAAGCGCAGCGCCGCCGGCAGGTTGCGCGCGGCCATCAGCATGCCCGCGATCACCAGTTCCTTGACCGCGTTGGCGTTGGCGCCCGGCGCGTTGAACACCGGCACGCCGCGCGCGCTCATCGCCGTCACCGGAATGTTGTTGGTGCCCGCGCCGGCGCGCCCGATCGCGCGCACGCTGGCCGGGATGTCCATCGCGTGCAGGTCGGCCGAGCGCACCAGGATGGCATGCGGCTCGGCGATGTCCTTGCCCACCTGGTAGCGATCGGTGGGCAGCCGTTCCAGGCCGTGCTGCGAGATCTGGTTGAGCACCAGGACGCGGATCGGATCGTGCATGAAGGGTGTCCTCAGCCGTTGCGCTGCTCGAATTCGCGCATGTAGCCGACCAGCGCGCGCACGCCGTCGATCGGCATCGCGTTGTAGATCGACGCGCGCATGCCGCCGACCGAGCGGTGGCCCTTCAACTGCAGCATGCCGCGCTCCTTCGCGCCCTTCAGGAACGCCTCGTCGAGCGCGGCGTCGCGCAGCGTGAACGGCACGTTCATGCGCGAGCGATCGGCGCGCTCGACCGGGTTGCGGTAGAACTGCGTGCCGTCGAGGTAGTCGTACAGCAGCTTCGCCTTCTCGATGTTGCGCGCCTCGACCGCCGCCAGCCCGCCCTGGCGCTTGAGCCACTGGAACACCAGGCCGGCGATGTAGACGGCCCAGGTGGGGGGCGTGTTGAGCATCGAGTCGGCGTCGGCCTGCACCTTGTAGTCGAGCATCGTGGGCGTGCCCTTGGGCGCGTGGCCGAGCAGGTCCTCGCGCACGATCACGATGACCAGCCCCGCCGGGCCGATGTTCTTCTGCGCGCCGCCGTAGATCAGGCCGAACTTCGAGACCTCGAGCGGGCGCGACAGGAAGGTCGACGACACGTCGGCCACCAGCGGCACGTCGCCGGCATCGGGCACGAAGCCGAACTCCACGCCGCCGATCGTCTCGTTGGCGCAATAGTGCAGGTAGGCGGCGTCGGCCGAGCGCTTCCAGCCCGACTGCGGCGGCACGTAGGTGAAATTGCGGTCCTCGGCCGAAGCGGCGATGTTCACCGAGCCGAACAGCTTCGCCTCCTTGATCGCCTTCTTCGACCACTCGCCGGTGTGGACGTAGTCGGCCACCGCCTTGCCGCGCATCAGGTTGATCGGGATCATCGCGAACTGCAGCGTCGCGCCGCCCTGCAGGAACAGCACCTTGTAGTTCGACGGGATGCCCATCAGCTCGCGCAGGTCGCGTTCGGCCTGCTCGTGGATGCTCATGTATTCCCTGCCGCGATGGCTCATCTCCATCACCGACTGGCCGCTGCCGTGCCAGTCGAGCATCTCGGCCGCTGCCTGCGCGAGCACTTCCTCGGGCAGCATCGCCGGCCCTGCGCTGAAGTTGAAGACCTTTCGCATCGTCGTTCCCCGGTTGGCGAAGCGCGAATTCTAGCTCGCCGGCGCCGGCCCTCCGGCTTGAGGGATATCAACCGCCCGCGCGCGGCGGCCGCCGAGAATGACCGCAGGCCGTTCGCGCCGGCAATCGCAAGCGTGGCGCGAACGGGCCCATGATCCAGGGGTCGAAGCGATGCCGCCACCGTCGAACGCCAGCAGCGACGCAGGTTCCAGCCGGCTCGTCGAAGCGCTGCAGCAGCGGCTGCAGGCCTCGACCGGGCGCCCGGTGCACCGGGTCGAGACGCACATCTCGTGGGTGCTGCTGGACGGCGAATTCGCCTGGAAGATCAAGAAGCCGGTGCGCCTGGGGTTCCTCGACTTCAGCGACCTGGCCACGCGCCGGCGTTTCTGCGACGAGGAGCTGCGGCTGAACCGCCGGCTCGCGCCCGGCCTGTATCTGGACGTGGTCGCGATCGGCGGCAGCGTCGAGGCGCCGCAGCTCGCGGGGTCCGGCCCGGCGCTCGAGTACGCGGTGAAGATGCGCCAGTTTCCCCGCGGCGCGCTGTTCAGCGAGCGGCTCGACGCGGGCACGCTCGAGCCGGGCCATCTCGACCGGCTGGCCGTGCGGCTGGCCGCGTTCCACGATGCGGCGCCGGCGGCCGGCGTCGATACGCCGTACGGCAGCGCGGCGCGCATCGAGGCCGACACCGCGCGCGCGCTCGACGGGCTTGCCGCGCTGGTCGGTGCGGCGGCGCTGATTGGGCTGCGCGAGCGGTTGCAGGCCGCCTCGGGCAGCCTGCGCGCGCTGTTCGAACGGCGCAAGGCCGCCGGCCGGGTGCGCGAAGGGCACGGCGACCTGCACCTGGCCAACGCAGTGGTGCTGGACGACGACGTCACCGCGTTCGACTGCATCGAATTCGACCCCGGGCTGCGCTGGATCGACGTGTACAACGATGTCGCGTTCCTCGCGATGGACCTGCTGGCGCACGGGCGGCGCGACCTGGCGTTCCGCTTCCTCGACGCGTGGCTGGCCGCCGGCGGCGACCATGAGGGGCTGCCGGTGCTGCGCTACTACCTCGCCTACCGCGCGCTGGTGCGCGCGCTGGTCGCGCACATCCGGCGCGCGCAGGGCGGCGGCGCGCCGGGGCCCGACTACCTGGCGCTCGCGCAGCGGCTGGCGCACGAGCGCGATGCGCGCCTGCTGGTCACGCACGGCCTGTCGGGATCGGGCAAGAGCCACCTGTCGCAACGGCTGCTCGAGCGCGTCGGCGCGATCCGGTTGCGCTCGGACGTCGAGCGCAAGCGCCTGTTCGGGCTGGCCGCGCTCGACGATTCGTCGGCCGCGCCGGGCCAGGGCATCTACGGCGCGCAGGCCTCGCAACGCACCTACCAGCGGCTGCACGCGCTCGCGTCGGTGGCCCTCGATGCCGGTTATCCGGTGATCGTCGATGCCGCCTTCCTGCGCGCCGGCGAGCGCGATGATTTCCGGCGCCTGGCGCGCGAACGCGGCGTGCCGTTCACGATCCTGCATTGCCGCGCCGATGCGGCGCTGCTGCGCGAGCGGGTCGCCGCGCGCCGCGCCGGCCGGGCCGACGCGTCGGATGCCGACCAGGCGGTGTTGGAGCGCCAGCTCGCCGCACACGATGCGTTGCGCGAAGACGAGCGCGCGCTGGCGATCGACGTCGACACCGGTCGGGCGCACGACATCGAGGCGATCGCGGCGGCGTGGCTGCGTGCCGCGCCGGCTTTCACCCCTTGATGCTTGCCGGGGCGGCGGCAGCGAGGCTTCGCGTACCGACGGACTTGGCGCACGGCGTCGATCGGGGCACGATGGCGGCATGGGTGAACCCGATTCAGGCTCGAGCGCGGCGCCGCGCGTACGCCGTTTCGACGTGTGCAACGGCGATGCCGACGGGCTGTGCGCCGTAGTGCAGTGGCGGCTGCACCAGCCGGCCGACGCGGTGCTGGTCACCGGCCTGAAGCGCGAGATCGAGCTGCTCGAGCGCGTGCCGGCGGGCGCCGGCGACGAGGTGCTGGTGTGCGACCTGTCGATGCAGCGCAACCGGACGGCGCTGCTGCGGCTGCTCGAACGCGGTGCCCGGGTGCGCTATTTCGATCATCACGCGGTCGACGAGGTGCCGCGTCATCCGGCCCTGGAAGCGCACATCGACCTGGCCAGCGGCGTGTGCACCAGCGCGCTGGTCGATCGCCATCTCGGCGGCCGCTTCAGGGCATGGGCGGTGGTGGGCGCGTTCGGCGACAACCTGGGTGCGCTGGCGCTGCGGCTGGCCGCGCAGATCGGGCTGCCCGCCGACGCATGCGAGCGTCTGCGCAGACTCGGCGAGGCGATCAACTACAACGCCTACGGCGACGACGAGTGCGACGTGCACATCGCCCCGGCGCGCCTGTACCCGCTGCTGGCGCGTTATCGTGATCCGCTCGTCTTCCTCGCGCACGAATCGGTGGCCGCCGAGATCGACGCGCTGCGCCGCGACGATCTGGCGCAGGCGATGCGCCAGCGCCCGCACTGGGAAGGCGCCGCCGGGGCAGTCTACCTGCTGCCCGATGCGCCGTGGAGCCGGCGCGTGATCGGCAGTTTCGCCAACGCGCTGGCGCTGGCCGAGCCGCGACGCGCGCACGCGGTGGCCCGCCACGGCGCCGGCGGCGACATGGTGGTCAGCGTGCGCGCGCCGATCGAGACGCCCGAAGGCGCCGGAGAGTTGTGCCGGCGTTTCGGCGGGGCAGGGCGCGCCGCGGCGGGCGGCATCGATCGCCTGACGCCGAACCAACTCGGGCGCTTCGTGCGCGAGTTCGCGGCGATGCGCTGGGGCAAAGGCGCGCCCGACGGCGCGAGCGGTCCGGCACGGGGGGCGCGTACATGATGCTGTTCTCGCTCGAGCCGGACAGCGCCTTCGCGCGGGCGCTGTGCGCGCAGCTGGGCGTGGAGATCGCCGCGCACGAGGAGCGGCGCTTTCCCGATGCCGAGTGCAAGCTGCGTCCGCTGGTCGATCCCGCCGGCGCCGACGCGTACGTGGTGCTCGGCCTGCACGGCGGGCCGGTGGACAGTCCGCACGACAAGCTGTGGCGGCTGCTGGCGTTCGTCGCCACCTTGCGCGACCACGGCGCGGCACGCGTGACCGCGGTGGCACCGTACCTGGCCTATGCACGCAAGGACCGGCGCACCAAGCCGCACGACCCGGTCGGCCTGCGCTACGTCGCGCAGCTGTTCGAGGCGGTCGGCACCGACCGGCTGATCGTGCTCGAGGCGCACGACGCGGCGGCGTTCGAGAACGCGTTTCGCATTCCGGTCACGAGCCTGGCGGCGCACCGCGCATTCGCCCACGTGGCCGACGACCTGGCGCGCGCGGGCCCGCTGGCGGTCGCGTCGCCCGATCCGGGCGGCGTCAAGCGCGCGCAGCTGTGGCGCGAGGCGCTCGAGGAACGGCTGGCGAAGCCGGTCGGCTTCGCGATGGTCGACAAGCGCCGCAGCGCCGGCGTGGTCGCTTCGTCGCGGCTGGTGGCGGGCGACGTCGCGGGCGCCACCGTGCTGCTGCTCGACGACCTGATCGCCAGCGGCGAGACGATGCATCGCGCGGCCGTCGCGCTGCGCGGCGCGGGCGCCGCGTCGGTGCTGGCCTGCGCGGCGCATGGCCTGTTCATCGAGCCCGCCGCGCAGGTGCTGGCCGGCGAGGGCATCGATGCCGTCTTCGTGACTGACAGTGTGCCGCCGTTCCGGTTGCCGCAGCACGCGGCCGTTCGCGCGAAGCTGCGCGTGGTGCCGTGCGCGCCGCTGTTCGCCGAGGCGATCGGGCGCGGATAGGGGCCAATGCTCGGCGATTCGCCGCAAGAGGGATACGGCGTTTCGGGCCGGCGCCTTCAGCGCAGGTCGAGCCGCTGCGCGAGGTAGGCGAGCAGGGCTTCCAGCGTGCCCACCTTGCCGTAGTCGGCTTCGGGAATCTCGACGCCGGTGCGGCCGTGCAGCTCGATCAGCACGTTCAGGAAATCGAACGAGTCGATGTCGAGCTCCTCGCGCATCGGGCGGCGCGGGTCGAGCGCCTCGAAGTCGGCCTCGGGGGCGATCGTCCGCACGCTGTCGATCACGGCCTGCCTGAGCTCGGGCAACGTCGCGGTCATGGCATCTCCGGATGTTCGAGCCGCTCGCGCAGCGCGGCCAGGAAGCGTGCGCCGGTCAGTCCGTCGGTGGCGCGGTGGTCTCCCGACAGGGTGACGTTCATCGTGCGCGCGGCGACGATCGCGCCGTCGCGCACCACGGGACGGGTCACGACGCGCCCCAGGCCGATCAACGCGACCTGCGGGGGGTAGATCACCCCGTAGACGGTCTCGACGCCGAGATCGCCGAGGTTGGTGACGGTCACCGTCGAATCGGCGAGGTCGGAACTGCGCAGGCGTCCGCTGCGGGCGCGCGCGAGACCGTCGCGCAGCGCCGCCATCAGTTCCGGCAGCTCGAGCCGGTCGGCATCGTGGAGCGTCGGCACCACGATGCCGCCGCCGCGCAGCGACGTGACCACGCCGATGTGGATCGCCTCGGAGCGCTGCAGGCGTCCGTCGACGAACCTGCCGTTCAGGTCGGGCACCTCGCGCAGCGCGCGTCCGATCGCGCGCAGCGCGACGGCGGCGAACAGCACCCGGCCGGCGAGCGGCTGCGTCTGGTTGAAGCGTTCGAGCCACTGCTGCGCATGCTCGACATCGACTTCGCTGCCGAGGTAGTAATGCGGGATCTCGCGCTTGGAACGCGCCATTGCCGCCGAGATCGCGGCGCGCATCGATTCCGCTGCGCCCGCGCCGGCGGCCGGCGCAGCGGGCGTGAGCGACGCGGCAGACGGTGGTGCCGGCGGCGTCGCGGGCGGCATGGCGGTGGGCATCATGGCGGGCGACACCGCTGCCGGCGACACTGTTGCCGCCGACACCGCCGCCGCGCGCTCGACGTCGGCCACCGAGATCGGTGCGTCGCCGGTCACCGCGGCCAGCGCATCGAGGTCGACGTCGAGCTCGGCGGCGCGCCTGCGTGCGGCCGGCGACGCGCGCGGCGGCAGGCCGGTGCGCGATCGGGTCTGCGCGGCGGCGGGTCCGGCGGCGGGCTGCACCGCGGGTCGGGCGGCGAGCGCGGGCGCGGGACCTCCGGACGAGGGCGCACCGCCCGCCGCCGCCACCGGCGCTGGCGACGCAGCCGAGGCCGCCACCGCCTGCCAGTCTTCGTCGCCGGTCGCCACCCGCGCCATCGCCCGGCCCACCGGAATGCGCTGGCCCGGTGCGGCGATCAGCTGCGCGACCGTTCCCGCGTCCCAGAGCTCGACCTCGATCGCTCCCTTCTGGGTCTCGACCACGCACACGACCTGGCCGCGCTCGACGCGCTGGCCGGGAGCGACGCGCCATTCGACGAACACGCCGTCCTCCATGTCGGCGCCCAGCGAGGGCATGCGGAACTCGATCATCGGCCCACCACCTTTCGTGCCGCGGCGACGATGCCGTCGACCCGGGGCAGCGCGGCATCCTCCAGGTGCTTCGGGTACGGGATCGGCACCTCGGCGCTGCATACGCGTGCCAGCGGCGCGTCCAGCTCGTAGAACGCATGTTCGACGATCGTGGCCATGATCTCGGCGGCCAGGCTGCAGGTCTTCCAGCCTTCGTCGACGACGAGCGCGCGCCGCGTCTTCGACACCGTCGCCACGATCGCCGCGACGTCGAGCGGGCGCAGCGTACGCAGGTCCAGCACTTCGGCCTGCACGCCTTCGAGCGCGAGCTGCTGCGCCGCGGCCAGGCACTTCGGGAGCGATCCGCCGTAGGTGATCAGGCTCAGGTGCGTGCCCTCGCGCCGCACCGCCGCGTGGTCGATCCCGACCGGACCGGCATCGGCGGCGAGCTCGCCTTCCATGCCGAGCAGCATCGCGTGCTCGAAGACGATGGTCGGATCCGGATCCTCGATCGCGCTCCACAGCATGCCGCGCGCATCGGCCAGCGTCGCCGGCGCGAGCACGCGCAGGCCCGGCACATGTGCGTACCAGACTTCGAGGCTGTGCGAATGCTGCGCGGCGAGCTGCCGGCCGCCGCCGGTGGTCATGCGGATCACGATCGGTACGTGGATCTGTCCGCCCGACATGTGGCGCAGCGTCGCGGCGTTGTTCACGATCTGGTCGAGCGCGAGCAGGCTGAAGTTCACCGTCATCACCTCGACGACCGGGCGCAACCCGTTGATCGCCGCGCCGATGCCGGCGCCGACGAACGCCGACTCAGAAAGCGGCGTATCGCGCACGCGCGCTTCGCCGAACTCCTCGAGCAGTCCCTTGCTGACGGCATAGGTGCCGCCGTAGCGGCCGACGTCCTCGCCCATCAGGAACACGCGTTCGTCGCGGGCGAGCGCGTCGCGCAGGCCGGCGCGCAGCGCCTCGCGGTACGTGGTGCGGATCGCCGCGCTCATGCGGGTGCTCCGTAGACCGCGGGCGGACGCGCATAGACGTCCTTGTCCAGGTCTTCGACCGGCTCCCAGCTGCCGGCTTCGGCGAACGCGACCGCTTCGGCGATCTCGCCGGCGACCTCGTGCTCGATCGCGTCGAGGCCGGCATCGTCGAGCAGCCCCTGCGCGCGTGCCGTGCGCCCGAGCCTCTCGATCGGGCAGCGCTTCCTCCACTCGGCGACCTCGGCCTTGTCGCGGTACAGCTCGGGATCGAACATCGAGTGCGCGCGGAACCGGTAGGTGCGGAACTCGACGAACATCGGGCCTTCGCCGGCGCGCACCGACGCCGCGGCCCCGCGCACCGCGTCGCGAACCGCGAGCACGTCCATGCCGTCGACCGCCATCGCGTTCATGCCGTAGCTGCGCGCCTTCGCGCACAGGTCGACGTTCGATTCGGAGCGATCCAGCGCCGTGCCCATCGCGTACAGGTTGTTCTCGCACAGGAACAGCGCCGGCAGCTTCCACAGCGCCGCCATGTTGGCCGATTCGTGGAACTCGCCTTCGGCCATCGCCCCTTCGCCGAAGAAGCAGGCTGCGATGCGGTCGGTCGCGCGCAGCTTCTCGGCGAGCGCGAAGCCGATCGCCATCGGCAGCGCACCGCCGACGATCGCATTGCCGCCGTAGAAACGGCGCGCGACGTCGAACAGGTGCATCGAGCCGCCGCGTCCGCCGCTGCAGCCCTCGCGCTTGCCGTACATCTCGGCCATCACGGCACCGGCCGGCACGCCGCGCGCCAGCGCGTGGCCGTGCTCGCGGTAGGTGGCGAGGATGCTGTCGTCGTCGCGCAGCCCGGGCATCGCGCCGGCGGCGATCGCCTCCTCGCCGATGTACAGATGCAGGAAGCCGCGGATCTTCCCCGCGCTGTAGAGCTCGGCGCATTTCTCCTCGAAGCGCCGGATGCGCAGCATCTGCCACAGCAGCCGGCGCACCTCCTCGCGCGCGATCGTCATGTCGACTCCAGCGTCGAAGTGTCGCCCTCGGGCAGGCCGAGCTCGCGCGCCTTGAGCAGCCGGCGCATGATCTTGCCGCTGCGCGTCTTGGGCAGCTGCGGCACGAATTCGATCTCCTTGGGCGCGACGGCGGCGCCGAGCCGCTTGCGTGCGAAGCCCAGCAGGTCGCGCTTCAGCGCCTCGTCCGGCTCGAATCCCGCCTTCAGCGCGACGAAGGCCTTGACGATCTCGCCGATCGTGGGTTCCGGCTTGCCGATGACACCGGCCTCGTGCACCGCCGGATGTTCCATCAGCGCGGATTCCACCTCGAACGGACCGATCAGGTGCCCCGACGACTTGATCATGTCGTCGGCGCGCCCGAGGAACCAGTAGTAGCCGTCGGCGTCGCGGCGCGCGAGATCGCCGGTCAGGTACCAGTCGCCGGCGAAGCACTTGCGATAGCGCGCGTCCTCGTTCAGATAGGCGCGGAACATCGACGGCCAGCCGCTGCGCAGCGCGAGCTCGCCTTCGACGCCGGGCTCGTCGATCGGTTCGGCCTCGCCGTGCGCCGTGCGCTGCACGATCGCCGCTTCGATGCCGGGCAGCGGCTTGCCCATCGATCCGGGACGGATGTCGAGGGCGGGGAAGTTCGCGATCATGATGCCGCCGGTCTCGGTCTGCCACCAGTTGTCGTGG
>JAHDYE010000127.1 GCA_023383035.1 Burkholderiaceae bacterium
CGGCCGGGTCGGCGCGGGGGTCGCCCCCGCCAAGGGGGGCCACCGGGGGGCCCATCTTCACCCCGTCGACGCGCGCCGCGTCGCCCGGCTCGCCGGGCGCGAGGCCGAGCAGCCGGCGCACGCCCTCGACCGCCGCGTCGTCATAGCGCCCGGGGTTCTCCGACAGCAGCTTGGCGCTTGCCAGCGTGCCGTCGGGCCGGCGCGCGACGATGTCGGTGAAAGTGCCGCCGCGGTCGATCCAGAACTGCCATTTTCCGTTGCCCGTCATCGATCGGTCCTCGTTGCTCGCGTCCTCGCACCGGTTGCCGCGGCTCCGCCGCCTCCGGGCCGCGCCGGCCGGGGGCACCGCGGCGGCAAGCGGCGCGTCGCGCGAGCATTTTCCGCCGATCACCGGAAAAGCGTCGGCGGGATGCCTCGCGGACCGGCATGCCGCGTCATGACCGGCCCCGGCTTGCTTGGTAAGCTTCGGTCGTGGTTTCGTCCAGGCTCGCGCCGTTGCCGGGCCGGTTTCGCGTCCGAACTGCGTCCCCACCGAATCCAGGAGGGAAGAACGGCATGCCGGTGCTTCTGCCGCCCGCGCAGATGAGCGCCGAGCCCAAGCGGGCCGGCGAGATGCTGCCCGAAGACCGGCTCGAGCGCGCCGGACCGGAAGGCAAGGCGATCCTGGACGCCTGCGCCAGGATGTGATGCGCGCGGCGCTCGACCGCCTGTACGACGTCGCCGCGTGGATCGCGGCGGCGTGCATGGTCGGGCTGCTGGTCATGGTGCTGCTGGGCATCGCCGGACGCCGGTTCGGCTTCCACGTGCCGGGCACCGATGCCTACGCCGGCTACCTGATGGCGGCGGCCGGCTTCCTGGCGCTCGCGCATACGCTCAAGCGCAACGAGCACATCCGCGTCACGCTGCTGCTGGCCGTGTGCGGCGCGCGCGTGCGCCGTGCGCTCGAATTCTGGTCGCTGGCGGTGGCGTTGCTGCTCGCGGCGTTGCTGGCGTTCTACAGCGTGCGGCTGGCGTGGCAGTCGTACGCGTTCCGCGACATCTCCACCGGCAACGATGCGACGCCACTGTGGATCCCGCAGCTGGCGATGGCGATCGGATCGCTGATCCTGGTGGTGGCCTTCGCCGACGAAGCGGTACTCGAGCTGCGCGGCCGGCGCGGCCGACGCGCGCCGGCCGAGCTGCAGCGCAACGAATGAGCGAGATCGCCGTCGCCGTGTCGCTGGTGGCGGCGCTGTTCGTGCTGCTGGGCACCGGCGTATGGATCGGGATGGCGCTGTTCGGCGTCGCGTGGATCGCGATGGAGCTGTTCTCGTCGCGCCCGTCGGGCGATGCGATGGCGGCCACCATCTGGGCCTCCGCGTCGAGCTGGACGCTGACCGCGCTGCCGCTGTTCGTCTGGATGGGCGAGATCCTGTTCCGCACGCGACTGTCGGCCGACATGTTCCAGGGGCTCGCCCCATGGACGAACCGCCTGCCCGGACGGCTGCTGCATACCAACATCATCGGCTGCGCGATCTTCGCCGCCGTGTCGGGTTCGTCGGCGGCCACCTGCGCAACCATCGGCAAGATGACATTGCCCGAACTCGCCCGCCGCGGCTACCCCGAGGGCATCGTGGTCGGCACGCTCGCGGGCGCCGGCACGCTGGGGCTGCTGATCCCGCCGTCGATCATCATGATCGTCTACGGCGTGAGCGCCGACGTCTCGATCGCGCAGCTGTTCGTCGCCGGTGTCGTGCCCGGCATCCTGCTGGCGCTGTTGTTCATGGGCTACGTGGCGGCATGGGCGCTGTTGAACCGCTCCAGCGTGCCGGCGGCCGACGCGTCGATGCGCCTGCGCGAGAAGCTGTGGGCTTCGCGCAGCCTGATCCCCGTGGTGATGCTGATCGCCGCGGTGCTGGGCGCGATCCATGCCGGCATTGCCACCGCCACCGAGGCGGCAGCGATCGGCGTGGTCGGTGCGCTGGCGCTGTCGGCGCTGCAGGGCTCGCTGGACCGGCGCACCTTCGTCGACTCGCTGCTCGGCGCCACGCGGCTGTACTGCATGATCGCGCTGATCCTCGCGGGTGCCGCGTTCCTCACGCTGGCGATGGGCTACCTCGGCCTGCCGCGGCACCTGGCCGAATGGATCGGCACGCTCGGCCTGTCGCGCTTCGAGCTGATCGTCGCACTGGCGCTGTTCTACATCCTGCTCGGCTGCTTTCTCGACGGCATCTCGATGGTGGTGCTGACGATGAGCGTGATCCTGCCTGCCGTGCGGGCTGCCGGCATCGACCTGCTGTGGTTCGGCGTCTTCGTCGTGCTGGTGGTCGAGATGGCACAGATCACGCCGCCGGTGGGCTTCAACCTGTTCGTGCTGCAGGGCATGACCGGCAGGAAGCTGACCTGGATCGCGCGCAAGGCGTTTCCGATGTTCGTGCTGATGGCGATCGCCGTGCTGCTGATCTACGCGTTCCCCGAGCTGGTGTTCTGGCTGCCGCGGCGGATGCGCCCGGTGGCCTGAACGGTCGCCGCGCCGGCCGGACAGTCCGATGCGCGGCGTCGCCGGCGCGCCGGCTGTCGCGTGGGGTGTCGTCGATCTGCGCTATCGTTGCAGCGATGCCCGACCTCTTCCTCGCCGAACCGCTGCGTCGCCTCGAGGGCGCCGCGCTTGCCACCCTGCCGCCCGGCACGCTGATGGCGCGCGCCGCCGCCGAAGTGGCGCGCGCCACTGCACGCCTGGCGCGCGGTCTCGCGCGCGCTCGTCCGGTGCTGGCGCTGGTCGGCCCCGGCAACAACGGCGGCGATGCGCTGCTCGCCGCGCTGCTGCTGCGCGAGCGCGGCTATGCATGTCGTGCGCTGGCGCTGCGTGCGCAGGCGCCGGCCGGCGGGGACGCCGCCGACGCGTGGCGGCATGCGCGCGAGGCGGGGCTGCCGATCGACGGCATCGGCGCGCTCGTGCCGTCGCTGGCCGCCGCGCCGATCGTCATCGACGGGCTGTTCGGCATCGGCCTGGATCGACCGCTCGAAGGCGATGCGGCGGCGTTGTGCGCCGCCGTCTCGCAAGCCGCGCTGCCGGTGGTCGCGGTCGACGTGCCCAGCGGCATCGACGCCGACACCGGCGCGATCGTCGGCGGTCCGCGCGCGCACGCGATCCGTGCGCTGCATACCGTGACGATGATCGCCGACAAGCCGGGCCTGCACACTGGCGCGGCGCTCGACCACGCGGGCATCGTCACGGTGGCCGCACTGGGCCTGCAGGCCCAGCGCCTCGCTGCGGCTCAGCGGGGCGAGCCCGGCATCGGAGAACTGTTCGACGCGGACTGCGCGGCGCGCATGCTGCCCGCCCGTGCCCGCGACAGCAACAAGGGCAGCTACGGCAGCGTGCTCGCCTATGGCGGCGATGCCGGCATGCGCGGCGCGGCGCTGCTGGCTGCGCGCGGCGCGCAGGCCATGGGCGCGGGCAAGGTGTACGTCGGCACACCGGCCGGCGATCCGTTCGATGCCGGCCAGCCGCAGCTGATGAGCGCGCCCGCCGAACCCGACTTCGCCGGCTACGATGCGGTGGCGATCGGTTGCGGGCTCGGGCGATCGGCACGTGCGCGCGTGCGCGTGGCGACGGCATTGGCGAACGCACCGGCACTGGTGCTGGACGCCGACGCGCTGAACCTGATCGCCGCCGAGCCCGGCCTGGTCGACACGCCGCGCGCCACGCCGGCCCCTGCGCGACACGTGATGACGCCGCATCCGCTCGAGGCAGCGCGCCTGCTCGGCATCGACGCCGCCGCCGTGCAGGCCGATCGGCGCGCCGCCGCGCTGGCGCTGGCGCGCAACTACCGGATGACCGTGCTGCTCAAGGGCGCCGGCAGCATCGTCGCGGCGCCCGACGGGCGCTGGTCGATCGTCGACGCCGGCAGCCCGGCGCTGGCCAGCGCCGGCACCGGCGACGTGCTGGCAGGCATGATCGCCGCGCTGCTGGCGCGCGGCGAACCGCCCGCGCACGCGGCCTGCCTGGCGGCGTGGCTGCACGGCCGGGCCGGTGCGCGGTGGGAAACGCGTACCGGTCACGCCGAGGGGTTGAGCGCCGCCGAGCTGCCGCTGGAAGTGCGCGCAGCGCTCGGCGCACTTGCGAGGAAACCTTCATGACCCGAAACGAAACGCTGGCCGCGGCGCGGCACGCGGTGGCGGGGCTGGCCCGATCGGCCGGCGCCGTGTCGATCGCCGCGCTGCTGCGCGACGAAGCCGACCGCGCGGCGCGCCTGAGCGTGGACGCCGCCGGCCTGCACCTGGACCTGACGCGGCATCGCCTGCCCGGCGCGGGGCTCGACGCGCTGCTGGCGCTGGCCGACGCCGCGGCAGTCGGTGCGCGCCGCGACGCGATGTACGCCGGCGAAGCGGTCAACTTCACCGAGGGGCGCCCCGCGCTGCACGTCGCGCTGCGCGCACCGGCGGGCGCGGCCGCAGCGACCGGCGCGTCGGCTGCATCCGGCGCATCGGGCACGATCGCCGCCGAAGTGGCCGACACGCTCGATCGAATGGCGCAGTTCAGCGACGCGTTGCGCGACGGCGCCTGGCGCGGCGCCACCGGCCGGCCGATCAGCGACATCGTCCACGTGGGCATCGGCGGCTCGCACCTCGGCCCGCAGCTGGCCTGCGAGGCGCTGCTCGAGTACGCGCACCCGCGGCTGCAGTGCCGCTTCCTCTCCAACGTCGATCCGCAGGCGTTCGACCGCGCGATCGCCGGACTGAATCCGCACACCACGCTGGCGATCGTCGCCTCGAAGTCGTGGCATACGCAGGAGACCGCCCGCAACGCGCAGGCGCTGCGGCGCTGGTTCGCCGAAGCCGGCATCGACCAGGCCGGGCTGCGCCGCCACGTGGTCGGCATCACCGCGAACGTCGACGCCGCGCTCGGCTTCGGCCTGGAGCGTTCGTCGATCTTTCCGTTCCGCGATTGGGTCGGCGGACGCTACTCGCTGTGGTCGGCGATCGGCCTGCCGGTCATGCTCGCGGTGGGGCCGGCGAACTTCTGCGCGATGCTCGCCGGCGCGCACGCGATGGACCGGCATTTCGCCGAGGCGCCGCCGGCGCGCAACGCGCCGCTGCTGCTGGCGCTGGTGTCGCTGTGGAACACGCTCGCGCTGGACGGCGCCACCGAGGTGGTGGTGCCCTACAGCGACGCGCTGCGCAGCCTCACCGCGTGGCTGCAGCAGCTGCAGATGGAGAGCAACGGCAAGCGCGTGGATCGCGACGGCGCGCCGGTGGCGTGGCCCACCGCGCCGGTGGTCTGGGGCGGCCCGGGCACCGACACGCAGCATTCGTTCTTCCAGGCGCTGCACCAGGGCACCGGCGTGCACCCGGTGGACTTCATCGTGGTGGTGCCGGCGCGGCGCGACCCGGAAGGCCGCGCCGAGGCGCTGCTCGCCAACGCGCTCGCGCAGCGCGAGGCGCTGCTGCACGGGCGCGACGGCACTTCCGGCACCACCGGCGATCCCGGCGATCGCTCGGCCTGGCTGGCCGCGCATCGCGCCTGCCCCGGCAACCGGCCGTCCAGCCTGGTGCTGCTCGACCGGCTCGATCCGGCCCGTTTCGGCGCGTTGCTCGCGCTCTACGAGCACAAGACCGCGGCGCTTGGCTGGCTGTGGGACATCGACTCGTTCGACCAGTGGGGCGTGGAGCTGGGCAAGCTGCTGGCGAGCGACATCGAGCCGCTGCTCGATCCGGCGCGCGAGCTGCCCGCCGACCTGGCGCCGGACCTGCGCGACCTGCTCGCGCGCATCCGCTCGGCACGTGCCTGACCGCCGGCATCGGCGCATTGCCGGGGCACTTCCGCCTCGCGCGGATCGGGGCGCCGTGCGGATCGAGCCACCGTGCGGATCGGGCCGCCGGACAGGTCAGGCCGTCACGCCCGCCTCCAGGCGCCCGGCATGCAGCGCGAGTCGCTTGCCGCAGCGATCGGCCAGATCCGGATCGTGGGTGACCAGGACCAGCGTGGCGCCGGCCTCGCGGTTGAGCTCGAACAGCAGATCGATGATGCGCGCGCCGGTCGCGGCATCCAGGCTGCCGGTGGGCTCGTCGGCGAACAGCAGCCGCGGGGACGGCGCGAAGGCGCGTGCCAGCGCCACGCGCTGCTGCTCGCCGCCGGACAGTGTCTTCGGGTAGTGGTTCAGCCGGTCGCCCAGGCCGACCCGTTCGAGCAGCGCGCGCGCCCGCTCGCCGGCGGCGCGATCGCCGGCCAGCTCGAGCGGCAGCATCACGTTCTCGAGCGCGGTCATCTGCGGCAGCAGCTGGAACGACTGGAACACGAAGCCGAGGTTGCGTGCCCGCCAGGCGGCGCGCGCGTCCTCGTCCAGCGCGAACAGCGACTCGCCGAACATCGTCACCGTGCCTTCGCTCGGCAGGTCGAGCCCGGCCAGCAGGCCCAGCAGCGTGGACTTGCCCGAGCCCGAGGCGCCGACGATCGCTACCGTCTCGCCGGTCCCGATGCGAAACGACAGATCGTCGAGAATGGTGAGCCAGCCGTCCGCGTCCCTGACCCGCTTGCTCAGATGCTCGACGATAATCGCGTCCATGCCTGATCGTTCCCTGTCTTTCGTTGCGCGCGGCCGTGCCCGGCCTCTGCGCGATCCGCCTGCCGCCGGCCCGACCGGCGGCGCACCGGCGCGCCGCCGTGTGCTGCTGGGGCTCGCGGCGGCGCTCGCGACCGGACCGAGTCTACCGGTAGTCGGCCGCGCCGCCCCCGCGGAGGCCGCCAAAGCCCCGCCCACGCTGCTCGTGCTCGGCGACAGCCTGTCGGCCGAATACGGCCTGCGCCGCGGCTCGGGCTGGGTCGAGCTGCTCGCCGGACGGCTCGCCGGGCAGCGCCCCGCGTGGCGCGTCGTCAACGCCAGCATCAGCGGCGAAACCACGGCGGGCGGGCGCAGCCGCATCGCGGCGCTGCTCGAGCGGCACCGACCGGCGATCGTGGTGATCGAGCTGGGCAGCAACGACGCGCTGCGCGGCCTCGACCTGAAAGGCACCGAGGCGAACCTGTCGGCGATGGTGCAGGCTTCGAGCAAGGCGGGCGCCAGGGTGCTGCTGATCGGCATGCAGATGCCGCCGAACTACGGCCGCGCCTACACCGAGGCGTTCGCCGCCATGTATCGCGACGTGGCCCGGCGCGAGCAGGCGGCGCTGCTGCCGTTCTTCCTCGACGGCGTGGCGCAGCGCCCCGAGCTGTTCCAGCCCGATCGCATCCATCCGAACGAGGCGGCGCAGCCGCGCATGTTCGAGAACGTGTGGCCGGTGCTGCAGCCGCTGCTCGGCTGAACGACGCCGGCGTTCGGTCGCGCCGGCGTCGCGGTCAATCCTCGTCCAGCCGCTCGAACTGCGCCGCCAGGAAATCGAGCAGCGCCCGCACCGCCGGCAGCAGCCCGCGCCGCGAAGCGAACACGGCGTGGATGATCTCGCGCCGCGGCGCCCACGCCGGCAGCACACGGGCCAGCTCGCCGCGCGCGAACTGCTCGCGCACCATCATCGTCGGCAACTGCACGACGCCCACGCCGGCGACGGCGGCGGCGCGCAGCGCCAGCATGCCGCGCGTCACGAGGCGCGGTTGATGGTGGATCGACGCCTGCGCCCCGTCGGGCCCGAACAGATGCCACACATGCTCGGTCTGCGGCGCGCCGAGGTCCATGCTCGGCAGCCCGGCCAGGTCGGCAGGTGATCGCGGCGCGCCGTTGCGCTCGAGCAGGCGCGGGCTCGCCACCAGGCACTGGCTGCGATCGGCCAGCGTGCGCATCAGCAGGTCGCTGTCCTTCAGCGGCGGAGGCCGTACGCGGATGGCGATGTCGATGCCCTCGCCCACCACGTCCACGCGCCGGTCGGTGGATTCCAGATGCAGCTCCACGTGCGGACACTGCGCCATGAACGCGGCCAGCATCTCGCCCACGCGCGCGTCGAGCAGCGCCGCCGGGCAGGTCAGGCGCACGACGCCGCGCGGCTCGGCGTGGGTCAGCGCGACCGCTTCGTCGGCCGCGTCGGCTTCGACCAGCATGGCCTTGCAGTGAACGTAGTAGGTCTGGCCGATCTCGGTGACGGCGAAGCGTCGCGTCGAGCGCTGGATCAGGCGCGCGCCCAGGCGCTCTTCGAGCAGGGCGATGCGCCGGCTCAGCTTCGACTTCGGCATTCCCAGCGCACGGCCCGCCGGCGCGAACCCGCCGTGGTCGACCACCTGCACGTAGTAGTAAAGATCGTTCAGGTCTCGCAGGGCCTTGTCGTTCATGGAACAGGACTCTGAGGCCGAATATCGGCGACTACCGGAATCATCGCTCCGTTCATATTCTCGTCGCATCGCCGGCGCATCCGCTCGGCACCTGCAGGAGATGAGCATGAAGAAGATTCTCGGTGTCCACAGCGCACCTCGCCCGCACTGGGTCGGCGACGGCTTCCCGGTGCGCTCGCTGTTCGCCTACGACGGCCTGGGCCGGCACCTCAGCCCGTTCCTGCTGCTCGATCACGCGGCGCCGACCCGCTTCGAGCCGGCCGCGCGGCCGCGCGGCGTCGGCCAGCACCCGCATCGCGGCTTCGAGACCGTGACCATCGTCTACCAGGGCGAGCTGGAGCATCGGGATTCCACCGGCGCCGGCGGCCGCATCGGCCCCGGCGACGTGCAGTGGATGACTGCCGGCAGCGGCATCGTGCACGAGGAGTTCCACTCGCGCGCCTTCACCGAACGCGGCGGCACGATCGAGATGGTGCAGCTCTGGGTCAACCTGCCGGCCCGTGACAAGATGACCGGACCGCGCTACCAGACGCTGCTGGATGCGCAGATTCCGTCGGTGGAACTGCCCGACGGCGCCGGCCGCGTGCGGGTGATCGCCGGCGAGTTCGACGGGCGTCGAGGTCCGGCGCAGACCTTCACGCCGATGGAGGTGCGGGACCTGCGCCTCGACCAGGACGGCGTCGGCCGCTTCGACGCGAAGGACAGCCACACGCTGGCGCTGGTCGTGCTGCGCGGCACGGTGCTGGTCAACGGCAGCACGGTCGCGCGCGAAGGGCAACTGGTGCATCTCGACCGCGCCGGCAGCGGCGTGGAGATCGAGGCCAACACCGACGCGACCGTGTTGTGGCTGTCCGGCGAGCCGATCGCCGAGCCCGTGGTCGGCTACGGCCCGTTCGTGATGAACAGCGAGGCCGAGATCCGCCAGGCAATCGACGACTTCGAAAGCGGCCGTTTCGGACGCATCGCGCCGACCGCACCCGTCGGTGCGGCCGAACGCCGTGACGACATGACCGCCTGATCCGCCGGCAGGTCCGGCCTCGCGCCGGATCGAGCCCATCGCCCCGCAGGGGCAAAGCGGCGACGCGCTGCCCCGCAACCGCAGTATCATGCAACGCGCCCGGCGCGGGTGACGAAACCGGTAGACGTAGCGGACTTAAAATCCGCGGCCGCAAGGCGTGCGGGTTCGAGTCCCGCCCCGCGCACCAGAGGTCCCGTCGGGTCGCAACAAAGCGAAACAAAACGCTACCGGCCCGAGAAGATGCGGGAAGCGCCGCGCGGCACCATGACGATCGTGTTCAATCCTCTCTCGAAAGGAAGATCGTCATGAAGACCGGGATCAAGCGGCTCCTCATCGGCCTGGCCGGCGCCACCGTTCTGCTCGGCAGCCTGGCTGCCTGCGGTACGCGCGGGCCGGGAGGCTGGAGCGAAGAGCGTGCGGCCGAGATGCGCACCAGGATGGTCGAGCGCATCACCGACAAGCTCGAGCTCGACGCCGCGCAAAAGGGCAAGCTCGACGTGCTGGCCGACGAGATCAGCGCCCAGCGCAAGGCGTTCCGGGGCGAGAGTGCCGATCCGCGCGCCGACTTCAAGGCCCTGATCGCAGGCGAGAAGTTCGATCGTGCCAAGGCCCAGGCGTTGCTCGACCGGAAGACCTCCGCCGTGCAAAGCCAGGCGCCCAGGGTGCTGGCCGCGCTGGCCGATTTCTACGACAGCCTGACGCCGGCGCAGCAGCAGCAGGTGCGCGAACGGCTGGACAAGCGCCACGGCCGATGGGGACGGGGCCGATGGGGGTGAGCGCAACGCATGCATCGCATCCTGCTGATCGACGATGACGAGCAGCTCGGAGCGCCGCTGGCCACCTATTTCCAGCGCTTCGAGCTGCAGTTGACGCAGGCCGCCACGCCCAGCGAAGGGCTGGCGCGCCTGCGCGATGGCGGGTTCGATGCCGTCATCCTGGACGTCATGCTGCCCGAGATGGATGGTTTCGACGTCTGCCGCGCCATCCGCCGCGAGTGCGACGTGCCCATCATCATGCTGACGGCCCGGGGCGAGGTCATGGATCGCGTGGTGGGCCTCGAACTGGGCGCCGACGACTACGTGCCCAAACCCTTCGAGCCGCGTGAGCTGGTGGCGCGGCTGCAGACCGTGCTGCGGCGCCTCAAGCCATCCGGCCGCGGCAACCCGCCGGCGACGAACGACGCGCCGACGCTGACCTTCGATGGCCTGTCCATCGACACGGCGCGGCGCAGCGTGCGGCGCCTGGGCGCAGAGGTGGCGCTCACCGGCACCGAGTACGAACTGCTGGTGCTGCTCGCGCGCGAGCCGGGCCGCGTGTTCAGCCGCGA
>JAHDYE010000128.1 GCA_023383035.1 Burkholderiaceae bacterium
CGCTCAAGCGCCTGGAGATCGCCCGCGCGCTGGCCGGCGACCCGAAGCTGCTGCTGCTCGACGAGCCGGCGGCCGGACTGAACCCCACCGAATCGATGGAGATCGCCGCGCTGATCAGGAAGCTGTCGGACGCCGGCACCACCGTCGTGCTGGTCGAACACAACATGCGCCTGGTGATGGGCGTGTCCGACCATATCCTGGTGCTCGACTACGGCCGCAAGCTGGCCGAGGGCAACGCCGAGCAGGTGCGCAACGACCCCCGCGTGATCGAAGCCTACCTCGGCGCGACCGAGCCGCAAGAGGCTGCGCATGCTTGAAGTCGAGGCGCTGTCGAGCCGCTACGGCCGCATCACGGCGTTGAGCGACGTCAGCCTGCGCGTGGACGACGGCGAACTGATCGCGCTGGTCGGCGCCAACGGCGCCGGCAAGTCCACGCTGCTGCGCGCGCTGTCCGGCGTTCAGCCGGTCGCCTCGGGCAGCGTGCGCTTCGAGGGCGCCGACATCACCCGCATGTCGGCACGCAACCGCGTACGCATGGGCATCGTGCAGGTGCCGGAAGGCAGGCAGGTGTTCGGACCGCTGTCGGTCGAGGACAACCTCAGGCTGGGCGCCTACGTCAGGCCGCCGTCCGAGCTCGCCGGCGGACTCGAGCGCGTCTACGCGCTGTTCCCGATCCTCGCGAAGAAACGCCATGAAGCCGCCGGCACGCTGT
Organism: Burkholderiaceae bacterium; assembly: GCA_023383035.1. Lineage (GTDB taxonomy): Bacteria > Pseudomonadota > Gammaproteobacteria > Burkholderiales > Burkholderiaceae_E > Zeimonas. Next base: position 713 of record JAHDYE010000128.1, read on the forward strand.
CGGGCGGACAGCAGCAGATGCTCGCGATGGGCCGCGCGCTGATGACGCGCCCCAAGCTGCTGCTGCTCGACGAGCCCAGCATGGGGCTGGCGCCGCGCCTGGTGGCCGAGATCTTCGCCACCGTTCGCTCGCTCAAGGCCGCCGCCACCACGATCCTGCTGGTCGACCAGAACGCACGCGCCGCGCTGTCGATCGCCGACCGCGCCTACGTGCTCGAAGTCGGCCGCATCGCGCTGGCCGGCCGCGGCGACGAGCTGCTGGTCGACCCCGCCGTCCAGCAGGCCTACCTGGGGTTGTAGCAGGCCGCTCGCCCCCGCTTTCCACCACCCGGATACGAACACGGAGAACACGATGAAGGCATCCCTCGCTCCCGGCGCCAGCAAGACCAGCACGCTCACCGTCGATCGCGGCCGCACCATCGGCTTCATGGGCGAGAACGCCCGCGTCTACGCCACGCCGATGCTGGTGCAGGACATCGAGATCGCCTGCCGCGAGCTGCTGCTCGAGCATCTCGACGCCGGCGAAGACTCGGTGGGCACGCGCGTGGAGATCGATCACCTGGCCGCCACACTGATGGGCATGCAGGTCGAGCTGAAGGTCACGATCGCCGAGGTCAAGGGTCGCGCGGTCACGTTCGACGTCGAAGGCCGCGACGGCGTCGACGCCATCTGCCGCGGGCGGCACAACCGCTTCGTGGTCGACGTCGAAGGCACGGCCGCGCGCCTGGCGGCCAAGGCGAAGAAAGCGGGCCTGGCATGAGCCTGCGTGCTGCCGCCGCCGGCAGCGCGGTCGCTGCCGGTTTCCCGGCGCACGCGCGGCAGCCGGGTCGGCACGTATCGCCCCGAAGGGTCGCATCATGACCCGCTGGGCGATGGTTGCCGACCTGCGCCGCTGCGTGGGCTGCCAGACCTGTACTGCCGCGTGCAAGCACGCCAACGCCACGCCGCCCGGCGTGCAGTGGCGCCGCGTGCTCGACATGGAATTCGGCGAATACCCGGACGTGCGGCGCGCCTTCGTTCCCACCGGCTGCCAGCATTGCGACGATCCGCCGTGCATGGACGTGTGCCCGACCACGGCCACGAAGAAACGGCTCGACGGCATCGTCACGATCGACTACGACCTGTGCATCGGCTGCGCGTACTGTGCGGTCGCATGCCCGTACCAGGCGCGCTACAAGACCCAGCGCCCCACCTTCGCCTACGGCGAGCCGATCGACAGCGAAGTCGGGCGTCAGGACGACGCCCGTCTCGGCGTGGCCACCAAGTGCACGTTCTGCGTCGAGCGCATCGACGCCGGCCTCGAAAAGGGCCTGACACCCGGCGTCGACCCGGAAGCCACGCCGGCGTGCGCCAATGCGTGCATCGCCCGGGCGCTCACGTTCGGCGACATCGACGACCCGCACAGCAACGTCTCGCAACTTCTCGCCGGGACCCAGCACTTCCGCATGCACGAGGAACTCGGCACCGGACCCGGCTTCTTCTATCTCTGGGACAAGGTGGACACATGAGGGCGCAAGCATGAGCTACGGCCCCAACCCCTGGCAGCAGACGCAGTGGGACTGGCGCGCCGCCGGCAACTTCATGGGCGGCGGCGCCGGCAGCGGCCTGCTGGTATTCACCGCGCTGTCGGGCGCGCAGGGCACGGCCGCGATGCTGCTGGTACTGGCCGGCCTGGCGCTGGTGGGCCTGGGCCTGCTGTGCGTGTGGCTGGAGATCGGGCGGCCGCTGCGCGCGCTGCACGTCTTCTTCAATCCGCGCACCTCCTGGATGACGCGCGAAGGCTTCGTGGCCACGCTGCTGTTTCCCGCCGGGCTCGCGGCGGCCGCCGGCGTCACCGGCTTCGTCTGGATCACCGCACTGCTCGCGCTGGCGTTCGTCTACTGCCAGGGCCGCATCCTGAAGGCCGCGCGCGGCATTCCCGCCTGGCGCGAACCGCTGGTGGTGCCGCTGATCGTCTCGACCGGGCTGGCCGAGGGCGGCGGCCTGTTCCTGCTGACGCATCCGCTGCACGGGCTGGCGAACCAGGCACTGATGGCCGTGTTCGGCGCGCTGCTCGCGGCGCGCTGGATCGCCTGGATCGCCTATCGTCGCCGGCTCGCACCGAGTGCGGCGCCGCGCGCGCTGGCCGCGCTCGACCGGGCCGGCGCCGCGCTGCAGGGCTACGGCACCTGGCTCGCGTTCGCGCTGGTCGCGCCGGCCGGCATCGGGCTGGCGGGCGGCACGCTTGCCGGCCTGCTCGCGGCAGCGGCCGGCCTGCTCGCGGCCGGTGCAGGCCTGTGGCTCAAGTACACGCTGATCACGCGGGCCGCCTTCAACCAGGGCTTCGCCCTGAAGAACCTGCCGGTGCGGGGCGTACGCGCCTGACGGACGGCCACGACAAGACCGGATTACGAGGAGAACGTGCCATGAACACTTCGACCGAAAGCGGCCTCGGCGCAAAACCGGGCACCGCGCGCTACCTGCACGAGGCCCAGGAGACGATGCCGCGCGAACAGCTGGCCGCGCTGCAGCTCGAACGGCTGCGCGCCACCGTGCGCAACGCCTACGACAACGTGCCGCTGCACCGGTCGCGGCTGGACGCGATCGGCATGAAGCCCGACGACATCCGTTCGCTCGACGACGTGCAGCGCCTGCCGTTCACGATGAAGTCCGACCTGCGCGACCACTATCCGTTCGGCATGTTCGCCCGTCCGCGCAGCAGCCTCACGCGGCTGCATGCCTCTTCGGGCACCACCGGAAAGCCGACCGTGGTCGGCTACACCAGGCGCGACATCGACCACTGGGCCGACCTGATGGCGCGCTCGTACTGGTCCGGCGGCGCGCGGCCCGGCGACGTGATCCACAACGCCTATGGCTACGGCCTGTTCACCGGTGGCCTCGGCGCGCATTACGGCGCCGAGCGTCTGGGCGGCGTGGTGGTGCCGATGTCGGGCGGCTCCACCGAGCGCCAGGTCTCGCTGATCGTCGACTTCCAGGCGCGCGTGCTGTGCTCCACGCCGTCGTACGCGCTGGCGATCGCCGAGGTCGCCGAGCAGCAGGGCGTCGACCTGTCCAGGGACTCCGCGCTCAAGATCGGCATGTTCGGCGCCGAGCCCTGGAGCGACGCGATGCGCCGCGAGATCGAGGCGCGCCTGGGCATCCGCGCGGTCGACATCTACGGGCTGTCCGAGATCATGGGCCCCGGCGTGGCCTGCGAATGCGAGCACCATGCCGGCCTGCACGGCTGGGAGGATCATTTCCTGTTCGAGGTGATCGACCCCGACTCCGGCCGCCCGGTTTCCGAGGGGGAGTCCGGCGAACTGGTGATCACCACGCTCACCAAGGAAGCGCTGCCGATGCTGCGCTATCGCACGCGCGACATCACCAAGGTGACCACCGACCGCTGCGACTGCGGGCGCACGCACCTGCGCATCCTGCGGGTCACCGGACGCAACGACGACATGCTGATCATCCGCGGCGTGAACGTCTACCCGTCGCAGGTCGAGGCGGTGCTGGTCGGGCTGACCAACATCGCGCCGCACTATCAGCTGGTGGTCGAGCGCAAGGGCAAGCTCGACCACGTGACGATCGAAACCGAAGTGCAGCCGGGCGTCGAGCCCGCCGCCTACGACGACATCGCGCGGCAGGTGGCGCACCAGATCAAGACGATGCTCGGCATCACCACCGACGTGATCGTCAAGCGTCCCGGCGAGATTCCGCGCTCGCAGGGCAAGGCGGTACGGGTGCGCGACCTCCGGCCGAAGGGAGCCTGAAGCAGGGGCACCGCAATGAGCAGCGAGGCGGACGAGAGCGGTGCGCTGCCGCACACCGGTCCGGGCAGGCGCTGGAGCGCGGTCGACGGCATCCACATCGACGTGCGCGGCCTGCCGGCGCCCGAGCCGCTGGTGGCGATCCTCGAACTGGTCGGGTCGATCGACGACGGCACCCCGGTCATCGTCCATCACGATCGCGACCCCCAGCTGCTGTACCCGGAGCTCGCCGAACTCGGCTGGAGCGCCGAGCAGATCGATGGCGAGCCCGGCGAGGTGCGGCTGCGGCTCGAACCTGCGCGCTGAGCCTGGCCCGATGCGGCGCGCGGCAACGGAGTACGGGGCGTGAAGCTGGCCGCGGGCGCATTCCTCGCCGGCGCGACGAGCCGGCTGCTGCCGGCATCGATCCCGCTGCGCTTCTTCGGTGCCGCGGTCGCCAGCCACGTGCTGGCGTGGCTCGCGCTGCTGGCCGGCAGCGGCACGCTGCCGCGCTTCGCCGGCGGACTGGGCTGGACGCTGGCCGCGCTGCACCTGGTCACGCTCGGCGTGCTGGCCATGACCGCGATCGGCGCCAGCCTGCAGCTGTTGCCGGTGGCCACACGGCAGCCGGTCCGCTCGACGCGCTGGACGGCCGCGGTGTTCTGGCTCTATGCGCCCGGCGTGGCGGCGGTGGCGCTCGGCATGGGGCTGGCGCACCCGGTCCTGCTGGCGACAGGCGCGGCCGCGGTGATCGTCGCGCTGGCCATCTTCGGCGTGCTGCTGGCCCTGAACCTGGCCGGTGCGCGCGGCATGCTGACGGTGGTGGCGCATGGATGGTGCGCGCTCGCGTCGCTGGTCGTGGTGCTGCTCACCGCGCTTTCGCTCGCCTTCACCTACGTCGGCATGCCGCTCATCGAGCGCGGCGGCGCGCTGGCGCTGCACGTGGCATTCGCGGCCTACGGGTTCATGGGCATGCTCGCGCTCGGCCTGTCCTACATCCTGATCCCGATGTTCGCGCTGTCGGCCGCGCCACCCGAGCGCCAGGCGCTGGCCTCGGGCGGACTGGCGGCGCTGGCGCTGGTGCTGGCCGGCGTGGCCGCCTTCGGCGTGGCGGCCGCCCCGCTGCGCGTGGTCGCGGTGCTGGCCGCCGCAGCGGCCGTCGCCCTGCATCTGCGGCTGATGTCGGCCTCGCTGAAGTCGGGCATGCGCCGCGAACTCGGCCGTTCGTTCCGGCTCGTGCGCATCGCCTGGGCGCTGCTCGCGCTGAGCCTGGCGGCCGCGCTCGCGGTCGCGCTCGATGCGCCGTTCGACGGCATGCCGACGCTGTTCGGCATCACGCTGGTCGCGGGCTGGCTGCTCACCTTCGTGCTGGGCATCCTGCAGCGCATCGTGCCGTTCCTCGCCTCGATGCACAAGCCGCCCGGCAAGGCGCCGCCGCGCACGCCGTCATCGCTCACCGCCGACCGGCCGCTGGCGGTGCATTTCTGGTGCCATCTCGCCGCGCTGGCGCTGCTCGCGCTCGCCGTCGTCGTCGACAGCGTATGGCTCGCCCGGCTCGCCGCGCTGGCCGGCGCGGCCGGCGCGGTGGCCTTCGGCGCGTTCTTCGTCATCCTGTTGCGGCGCATGCGCCGCCCGCCGGAGCCGCGTACCGTCCGCAAAGCCCCTGTTGTTTGACCCGTATCAATGGCCGGGGACCCGTAGCGTTTGCTATTCTAGTATTTGAATACCATTATTGGAGCGCCCCATGAGCTTCCAGCGTCAGGTGAGCCACGCGCTCGACGAAGAACACCGCACCAACCTCGACCTGCTCGGCAAGATCGAACAGGCCTTCGCGCGCGCGCCGCGCAGCGGCGCCAGCAACGATCCCGCACTGGCGAAGGTCGCGGCGGGGTTTGTCCGGCATCTCGAGCAGGACGTGAACCGCCATTTCGATTTCGAGGAGCAGGAGCTGTTCACCCGCCTGGCCGATGCCGGCGAAGGCGACATCGCCGAACTGCTTGCCGAGGAACACGCCGCGATCCGCGCGGTGGCCGAGGAGATGCTGCCGCTGGCGCGCGCGGCGGCGGCCGGCTCGCTCGACGACGAGGGCTGGAATACACTGAAGGTCGGCGCGCTGGAAATGGTGGAGCGGCAGGTTTCCCATATCCAGAAGGAAACCATGGCGCTGTTGCCGATGCTCGACGACCTGCTCGACGACGACACCGACCGCGAGCTCGCGTTCGCCTATGCGGCCGCCTGAGGCCGCGCCCCTACCGCTACCCGAGGAAAGGTCCATGGAAGCAACTGCCGCAGGCATCGCGATCCGTCCGCTGTCCCGCAACGATCTCGACGCCGTCGTGGCGATCGACTCGGCCATCGAGCGCCGTTCGCGACGCGCCTATTTCGAGCGGCGTGTGGCCGCGGCGGTGCGCGAACCGGCGTCGCATGCGCAGTTCGCCGCGGCCGACGACAAGGGACTGGTCGGCTACATCCAGGCGCGTACGGTCGAGGGCGAGTTCGGCCGTCACGAGCGCGATCTGCGCCTCGAGGCGATCGGCGTACGCAGCGACGCCCAGGGCAGGGGCGTCGGCCGGCAGCTGTTCGATACCCTGGCGCAATGGGCCAGGCGTCACGGCGTAAGCGAGTTGCGCACGCAGGCCGCCTGGAACAACCACCGGATGATGGGCTGGCTCGACTCGGCCGGTTTCGTGCTGGCGCCGAACCACGTGGTCGACTGCCCGGTGCGCGGCGGCGAGTACGTGAGCGAACGCGACACGCCGGTTTCCATGCCTGCCGGCGAAGGGCCGGCCAACGAAGTCAACTTCGGTGCGCCGGAAGGCAACGATTTCGAGCGGCTGGCGCGCGACACCGCCGACATCCGCCCGATGAGCGCCAGCGACCTGCCCGACATCGTGCGCATCGACCGCGGCATCGTCGGCGCCGACCGGCACGACTACATCGCCAACAAGCTGCAGGAAACCCTGGCCGAATCGGACATCCGCGTGTCGCTGACCGCCCGCATGGACGGCGTCGTGGTGGGTTTCGTGATGGCCCGCGCCGACCTCGGCGACTTCGGGCGCACCGAGCCGGTGGCGGTTCTCGACACCATCGGCGTCGATCGCGAATACGGCCACCGCGGCATCGGTCATGCGCTGCTGTCGCAGCTGTTCCTGAACCTCGGCGCGCTGCGTATCGAGCGGGTCGAGACGCAGGTAGCGCCGCGTGACCTCGGCCTGCTGGGCTTCCTCTACGACGTCGGTTTCGCGCCGTCGCAGCGCCTGCCGTTCAGGCGGCAGCTCGGCTGAGCGCGGCCAGGCAGGCCATGAGCAACCCCGGCATGCCCGACGACGAAACGGTGCGCGAGGCGCTGCGGCAGGTCGACGATCCGGAAGCCGGCATGAACATCGTCGATCTCGGGCTGGTGTACGGCATCGAGATCGGCGAGAGCTCGGTGCACGTCGAGATGACGATGACCACCGCCGCCTGCCCGATGGCCGACATGATCACCGACAACGCGCGCCGCGTGATCGCCGCGATCAGCCCGCCCGACGCCGCGATCGATGTCGAGCTGGTCTGGGATCCTCCCTGGACGCCCGACAAGATGACCGGGATCGCAAGGGACCATTTCGGCTGGTAGGACGGGCTTGACCCGCGCGTCCGCGTCCCCGTCCAGCGCCACCGGCCTGCCGCCGCCGTGGCGGGTTCCGCTGCTCGTGCTGGGCTTCGTCGGCCTGGTCTTCGGCACCGGCGCCGGGCTTGCGCGGCTCGGCTGGAGCATGCCGTCGTCGGCCGCATCGGTCGCGGCGCTGCACGGCCCGCTGATGATCTGCGGCTTCTTCGGCGTGGTGATCTCGCTGGAGCGCGCGGTCGCGATCGGCCGCTACTGGGCCTACCTCGGCCCGCTGCTGACCGGCCTCGGCAGTGCGGCCACCGTGTTCGGCGCCACGGCGGCCGCCCCCTGGTTCTTCCTCGCCGGCGGCATCGTGCTGCTGGCGGCCTCGCTCGACGTCTATCGCCGCCAGACGGCGCTGTTCACCTTCACCCTCGCGCTCGGGGCGGCCTGCTGGCCGATCGGCGTCGCGCTGTGGGCGGCCGGCGCCGCGGTGCACGAAGTCGTCGCATGGTGGCTGGGCTTCCTGATCCTCACCATCGCGGGCGAACGGCTCGAACTGTCGCGCTTCCTGCCGCCCTCGCCGCCGGCGCGATACGCGTTCGCCGCGGTGCTGTTCGTCATCGTGACCGGCATGCTGGGCGCGAACCAGCCGTGGGGGGCCGCCGTATTCGCGCTCGGGCTGCTGGCGCTGGCCGTGTGGCTGCTGAAGCAGGACATCGCGCGGCGCACCGTGCGCAACCGGGGCCTGACCCGCTTCATCGCGGTGTGCCTGCTGTCGGGCTACGCGTGGCTGGCGGTGGGCGGCGCCACGCTGCTCGCGGCCGGCAGCTTCGCGCCCGGCACGCCGGGCTACGGTGCGGCAATGCACGCGCTCGCGCTCGGCTTCGTGTTCTCGATGGTGTTCGGGCACGCGGCGATCATCTTCCCCGCGGTACTGCGCGTGGCGGTGCCCTACCACCCGACGTTCTACCTGCCGCTCGCGCTGCTGCACCTGTCGCTGATCGTGCGACTGGCCGGCGAAGCGGCCGGCCGCTTCGACTGGACCCGCGCCGGCGGACTGCTGACCGCCGTCGCGCTGGCCGCCTTCATCGTCAGTACCGCGAGCGCTGTGGTGCGCGGCGCCCGCGACCGCGCGGCCGCCCCCGCGCAGCGCGCCCGATAGACCGCCCCGGCGCAGACGGCCGCGGCGCATCGAAACCACCGCGGCGCATCGGCCGTACCGGCTCCGGAAGACAAAATGGGCGCCGCGGCCCTCGTGAAGCCGCGGCGCCCCCTCCCCCGCCCGTTCGCGATCAGCCGTGCAGCGACTGGTATTTCTCCATCAGCTGCTCGGGCGTTTCCTGGAAGTCGGGATGCGGCACGATACAGTCGGCCGGGCAGACGAGCATGCATTGCGGCTCGTCTTCCGCGCCGACGCACTCGGTACAGCGCATCGGGTCGATCACGTACGCCGGATCGGCGGCGCTGATCGCCTCGTTCGGGCACACCGGCCTGCAGGCATCGCAGGCGGTGCAGTTGTCGTTGATCGTGAGTGCCATGTCGGAATTCTCCTGATTGCTACGCGACAGCCTGTTCCTGGAGCCCGGCCAGCTTGGAGTGCCGGAAAGCGCCCCACAGCGCGGCCCCGATGGCGCCGGCGTAGATCGAGTCGGGATGGTTGACTACCTGGACGTTGGTCTTCTCGGCGGCGATTTCCTCGCGGATCGCCGCGAGCAGGCCGGTGTCCAGCGCCAGGCCGCCGGTCATCAGTGCGGTGCCTTCCTTGATGCCGGTGACCTTCAGCAGCTTGACGATGCGCGAAGCCATCGACAGGTGGATGCCCTTCAGGATGTCGGTCGGCGCGATGCTGCGCGACACCATGTTGATCACGTCGGTCTCGGCGAGCACCGCGCAGATCGAGCTCACCTTCTCGGGGTTCTGCGACTTCTCCGACAGCGGCCCGATCTCCTCGACCGCCACGCCGAGGTAGCGCGCGATGTTCTCGAGGAACTGCCCCGAGCCCGATGCGCACTGGCTGGTCATCTTGTAGGCCAGCACCTTGCCGCGCTCGTCGACGTAGATCGCGCGGCCGTTCAGCGCGCCGATGTCGACGATCGCGCGCGCGCCCGGGTGCAGGAACACGCCGCCGCGCGCGTGCGTGGTCATCGAGTAGAAGTGGCCGGTGGCGAACTTGACGTTCTCGCCCTCGCCGGTGGTCGCGATGTAGTCGATCTGGTCCGGGTCGATGCCGGCGTCGGCCAGCACGCCGTCGCGGCCTTCCTCGGCCAGCTGCATCGGATCACGCCGGCGGATGCGCTCGCAGCGCTTGGCCAGCCACTCCTGGCGATCTCCGTCTACCTTGAACAGCACGCTCTTGACCGCGCCGGAGCCGATGTCGATGCCGATCGAATAAGTCATGGTCGTTCTCCTGGATGTCCGGCGCCGCTCAGGCGCGTGCCTCGGCCGTCTTGCCTTCCTCGACCACCGCGCGCCACGCGAAGGTCGCCCCTCCCAGCGCGCCGGTGTAGATCGAGTCGGGGTCGATGTTCAGCGTCATCTCGCCGTAGTTCTCG
>JAHDYE010000129.1 GCA_023383035.1 Burkholderiaceae bacterium
GCCGACCACCTTGCCGCCGTCGACCACCGGCAGCCCCGAGATGCGGTGCTGCTGGGTGAGGTTGATCACGTCGAGCACCTTCATCTGCGGCGAAACCGTGATCGGGTCGGCCACGATGCCGGCCTCGTGGCGCTTCACGCGCATGACCTCGGCCGCCTGCCGTTCGGGCGAGAGGTTCTTGTGGACGATGCCCAGGCCGCCTTCCTGGGCGATCGCGACCGCCAGTCGCGCTTCGGTGACCGTGTCCATGGCCGCGGACACGAGCGGGATGTTCAGGCCGATACCCCGCGTGAGGCGGGTTTTCAGGGAGGCGTCGCGGGGAAGGATTTCGGAGAACGCTGGAACCAGCAGGACGTCGTCGAACGTCAGCGCCTTTTTCGCCAGTCGCATGGGACCCTCGGGCACAAAAGCGGATTATACCGGTGCGCTGCACGCGGCCGCCGCCGGCCACAGGGGGCGAAGGGCCGACGCGCGCGCCCTCGCCTGCGTGCGCATGTCGGGCCGCGCGCCGCTCCGTCCGGCCGCACGCGTGCGCCTTCCGTCGGCGCCCGTCGGCTACACCGCCGTAGCGGCGCCCACAATCGGAAATCCGAAGCTTTCCGAAGCGACGCCATGTCCAGGTTCCGCTCGCTGCCCGTTTTCCTCGCGCCTGCCGCCGTGACGCTGGCAGGCATGCTGCTCACCGCCGCGGCTTCGGCCGGCACCTGGCAGTGGCGCGACGCGAGCGGCCGGATGGTCTACTCGGACCTGCCGCCGCCGCCCGAAGTACGCGCTTCGCAGATCGTGCGCGCCCCCGCCTCCGCGCACATGCCCGCCGCGAACACCGCCGCGCCCGCGGGCCCCGAAGCGGGCGCGGACGATGCGCCGCGCGCGAACGCGCCTGCCGCCGCGGCGGCGACGCCGCGCAGCTGGGTGGAGAAGGAAGCGGAGTTCCGCAAGCGCACCCTCGAACGCGAGGAAGCCGGGAAGAAAGAGCAGGAACAACGCGACCAGGCTGCCCGGATCGCGCGCGCTTGCGAGCAATCGCGCGGCACGCTGCGCATGCTCGAGAGCGGCACGCGCATGGCGACGATCACCGCCAGCGGTGAGCGCGAAGTCCTCGAGGACCGCGAACGCGCCCGGCGCGTCGAAGAGCTGCGCGGCGACATCGCGCGCAACTGCGCCCGCCCGGGAGGCTGAGCGCCGCCCGCGGTCGGGTCGGGGCCCGTCGCCCGCACCTTCGCTCGCCGCCCGCACCCGCGCCGCCTGCACCCGCGCCGCTCACCGCTCACCGCCCCGCTCCCTGCCGCGCGACGTCTGCGCGCGCCGCGCCTCCGCGCGCCGGCGGCGCGCGAGTTTCGGATCGACCTGCAGCGCAGCCAGCAGCTCGATGCGATCGCCCGGATGCAGCGCCGCGGCGGCATCGCAGTGCTCGCCGTAGATCGCCATGGTCAGCTCGCCGCGGGCCAGCGCTTCGGCCGGCGCTTCACCGGCCGGATCGCGGCGCAACGCGGCGAGCGCGTCGCGCACGCGCGCGCCGGCCGGCAGCGCAACTGCCAGACTGCCGATCGACCCGTCGGGCCGGATCCACACGATCTCCACCGCGAGTGCGGCCGCTTCGCCGGCTACGGACTCAGCCGCCATAGAGCTGGTCGGCGCGGCGCACGAACGCATCGACGAACGAGCGCGCGATCTGGTCGAACACCGGCGCCATTGCGCGCCCGAGCAACCCGCGCGCGAACGCGTACTCGAGCGCGAATTCCACCTTGCAGGCCTCCTCGCCCAGCGGCCGGAAGCGCCAGTACCCGTCCAGCCGCGAGAACGGCCCGTCGCGCAGCCGCATCGCGATCTCCTCCGGCGGGCGGTGCTCGTTGGCGGTCGTGAAGCGCTGCCTGAGTCCGCGATAGTCGATCTGGATCGTGGCCACGACGCTGCTGCCGGCGTCGCGCGCCACCTCGGTGCCGCCGCACCAGGGCAGGAAGCGCGGATAGTCCTCGATGCGCTCGACCAGATCGAACATCTGGCGGGCGCTGTACGGCAGCAGGACGGATTTGCGGACGGCGTGCACGTCGGGCGGTCGGTTCGGGGCTCGGGGCGATCCGGGGCACAATGCGGCCTTTGCGGCGCGCCGCACGGCTGCCTCGTTCGCCCGGGCGCCAGCCGCACGCCTCGCGGGCCTGCGACGCGGATTGTAGACATGAGCATCGTCCAGAACAAAAAAGCCACCCACGACTACTTCATCGAGGAGCGCATCGAGGCCGGCATCGCGCTCGAGGGCTGGGAGGTGAAGGCGATCCGCGCCGGGCGCGTGCAGCTCAAGGAAGGCTACGTGATCGTGCGCGACGCCGAGCTGTTCCTGATCGGCGCGCACATCACGGCGCTGCCCGAGGCGTCCACGCACGTCAAGCCAGATCCGGTGCGCACCCGCAAGCTGCTGCTGCACGGCGCGGAGATCGCCCGGCTGATCGGCAAGGTGGAACGCGCCGGCTATACGCTGGTTCCGCTCGACCTGCACTACACGCGCGGGCGGGTGAAGCTGTCGCTCGGGCTGGCCAAGGGCAAGAAGCAGTACGACAAGCGCGAGGTGGAGCGCGAGCGCGAATGGCAGCGCGAGCGCCAGCGCCTGCTCAAGCAGGGCAGCAAGGGCTGAGCACGACGGCTACGCGGGTTGCCAGCGGCCGCCGGGCGGACGGTATACTCCCCGATCGAAGGGGGGAGGCACCATGAATCGCTCGGACATCACCGGTGATCGACTGGGCGCGGTCTTCCTGCTGGGCTGCGTGCTGCTGAACTTTCCGCTGCTGGCGCTGTTCAACAAGCCGGGCACGATCCTCGGCATCCCGCTGCTGTACGCCTACCTGTTCGGGGCCTGGAGCCTGCTGATCGGGCTGATGGCATTGATCATCGAGCGCCGGAGACGTTAGGGCGTGTTGCAGGGCTGGGTGATCGCCGGCGTTTCGTTCGCCTACCTCGGCCTGCTGTTCGCCATCGCCCACTACGGCGACAAGCGCGCCGACGCCGGGCGCTCGATCATCGCCAACCCGACCATCTACGCGTTGTCGCTGGCGGTGTACTGCACCACCTGGACCTTCTATGGCAGCGTGGGGCGGGCCGCCTCCAACGGCATCGGCTTCCTGCCGATCTACCTCGGCCCGACGCTGATGGTGGCGCTGTGGTGGCTGGTGATGCTGAAGATCATCCGCATCAGCAAGGCCAACCGCATCACGTCGATCGCCGACTTCGTCGCGTCGCGCTACGGCAAGAGCCAGATGCTCGGCGGCCTGGTTACCGTGATCGCGGTGGTCGGCATCGTGCCTTACATCTCGCTGCAGCTGAAGGCAATCTCGAACAGCTTCACGATCCTGCTGAATTATCCGGACATCGTGATGCCGGCCACCGCGGCCGCGCAACCCCTGGCGCAGGACAGCGCGCTGTACATTGCGCTGATCCTGGCCGCCTTCACGATCCTGTTCGGTACGCGCCATCTCGATGCAACCGAGCGCCACGAAGGAATGGTGGCCGCCATCGCGTTCGAATCGGTGGTCAAGCTGCTGGCGTTCCTGGCGGTCGGCCTGTTCGTGACTTTCGGCATGTACGACGGCCTCGGCGACATCTTCGGGCGCGCCGAGGCGGTGCCCGAGCTGAAGGCGCTGATGACGTTCGCCGATACCGGCACCGGCTACGGCACCTGGTGGTCGCTCACCGTGGTCTCGATGCTGTCGATCATGCTGCTGCCGCGGCAGTTCCAGATCGCCGTGGTCGAGAACGTCGACGAGCGCCACCTGAGGCGGGCGATCTGGCTGTTTCCGCTGTACCTGCTGCTGATCAACATCTTCGTGCTGCCGATCGCGCTCGGCGGCCTGCTGCATTTCCCCGACGGCAGCGTCGACGCCGACACGTTCGTGCTGACGCTGCCGATGGCCCAGCAGCACGAGGCGCTCACCCTGCTGGTGTTCATCGGCGGCCTGTCGGCCGCCACCGGCATGGTCATCGTCGAGACGATCGCGCTGTCGACGATGATCTGCAACGACCTGGTCATGCCGGCGCTGCTTCGCTCGAAGAGCCTGCGCCTGCACGCGCGGGCCGACCTGTCGCGGCTGTTGCTGGCGATCCGGCGCTGGGCGATCGTGGCCGTCCTGCTGCTCGGCTACGTCTATTTCCGTGCCGCGGGCGAGGCGTACGCGCTGGTCGGCATCGGGCTGATCTCGTTCGCCGCGGTGGCGCAGTTCGCACCGGCGATCTTCGGCGGCATCTACTGGAAGCGCGGCACGCGCGACGGCGCCGTGGCCGGACTGCTGGCGGGCTTCGCGGTGTGGGCCTATACGCTGCTGCTGCCCTCGTTCGCCAAGTCGGGCTGGCTGCCGTCGGAGTTCCTGCACGAAGGCCTGTTCGGCGTCGCGCTGCTCAGGCCGCAGCAGTTGTTCGGCCTGGTCGGGCTGGAAGAGATCCCGCACAGCCTGTTCTGGAGCATGCTTGCCAACATCGGCTGCTACGTGGGCGTCTCGCTGCGTGGCCGTCCGAGCGTGGTGGAAACCAGTCATGCATCGCTGTTCGTCGACGTCTTTCGTCATGGCAGCGGCGCCGAACGCCTGCGTTTCTGGCGCGGCAGCGCTCACGTCGACGACCTGGTGGCGCTGCTTGGCCGCTTCCTCGGGCCGGAACGCGCGCAGGCGGCGTTCGTGGCCTATGCCCGGCGACGCGGCGCGGGATCGGTCGAGGAGCTGGTCGCCGATGCCGAACTGGTCAACCATGCGGAAACGCTGCTGGCCGGCGCCATCGGCGGCGCGTCGGCGCGCGTGATGGTGGCCTCGGTGGTCAAGGAGGAACCGCTCGGGCTGGACGAGGTGATGGACATCCTGGACGAGGCTTCGCAGGCGCGGGCCCATTCGCGCGAGCTGGAGCAGAAGTCGCGCGAGCTGGAGGCGGCCACCGCCGAGCTGCGCGCGGCCAACGAGAGCCTGAAGGAGCTCGACCGGATGAAAGACGATTTCATCTCGACGGTGACGCACGAGCTGCGCACGCCGCTCACCTCGATCCGTTCGTTCTCCGAGATCCTGCTCGAGGAGGCAGAGCTGCCGGTCGACGAGCGGATGAAGTTCCTCTCGATCATCGTCAAGGAGGCCGAGCGGCTCACGCGCCTGATCAACCAGGTGCTCGACATGGCCAAGATCGAATCGGGCAACGCCGAATGGCATCCGGCCCGGCTCGACCTGCGCGAAGTGATCGAGGAATCGGTGGCGGCCACTTCGTCGCTGTTCACCGACAAGCAGGTCGCGCTGGCGCTGGACCTGCCGGGCGGGCTGCCGCCGGTGCTGGCCGACCGCGACCGCCTGATGCAGGTGATGCTGAACCTGCTGGCAAACGCGGTGAAGTTCTGCGCCGCCGAAACCGGACGCGTTCAGGTGTCGCTGCGCCACGATGCCGACGCGCTGCGCGTGGACGTACGCGACAACGGCCCGGGCATCACGCCCGAGGACCAGAAGATCGTGTTCGAGAAGTTCCGGCAGGTGGGCGACACGCTCACCGACAAGCCGCCGGGAACGGGGCTCGGCCTGCCCATCAGCCGGCGCATCATCGAGCATTTCGGCGGACAGCTGTGGGTGACCAGCATGCCGGGCGAAGGAGCGGTCTTCTCGTTTACACTGCCGCTGGCGGCTGCCGGAGTCCGCGGGCGCGAGGAGGCGGGGACAGCACGATGACCAGAAGAATCCTGATCGCCGACGACGAGCCCAACATCGTGGTCTCGCTCGAATTCCTGATGAAACGCGAGGGCTTCGAGGTGGTCACGGCGACCGACGGCGAGGCGGCGCTCGCGGCGCTGGCCTCGGCGCCGCCGGACCTGGTCCTGCTCGACATCATGCTGCCGCGGATGAACGGCTTCGAGGTCTGCCAGCGGATACGCGCCAACCCCGCATGGCGCCACGTCAAGGTGCTGATGCTCAGCGCCAAGGGGCGCGATACCGAGATCGCCAAGGGGCTCGCGCTGGGGGCCGACGCCTACGTGACGAAACCGTTCTCGACCAAGGATCTGGTCGCGCAGGTCAGGCAGTTGCTGGGACAGGAGTGAATGGCCGGCAAGGCGAAGCTGCTGATCGGCCTGGCCGGTCTGTACCTGCTCCTCACGCTGCTCTTCGGCGCCCTGGGCGTGGCGTTGTGGGCCGACATGCAGGACGGCGAACGGCAGGCCATGCAGGCGGTGCTGCAGAAGCGCTTCGGGCTGGTGGTGCTGGTCACCCTGCTCTCGTGGGCGATCCTCGGGTTGATCGCGCGGGTACTGTACCGGGCATATGTGCAGGCGCCGCTCGCCCTGCGCGAGCAGGCGCTCGTGATGGTCCGGGCCAACCCGGCGCTGCGCCTGCAAGGCGGCGGCGCGCCGGAAATCCGCACCCTCGCCGAAGCGGTCAACGCACTGGCCGACCAGCGCGAAGCCCTCGAGCGCGACGTCGAGGAGCGCGTGCGCCAGGCCCGCGCCACGGTCGAGGAGGAACGCAACCGCCTGGCGGCGCTGATGTCCGAGCTGACGCAGAGCGTCGTGGTGTGCAACCTGGACGGCCGCATCCTGCTCTACAACAACCGGGCGCGCCTGCAGTTCCAGGTGCTCGGCGACGGCGGCGGCCTGATCGGGCTGGGCCGCTCGATCTTCGCGGTCATGGAGCGGCACGTGATCGCGCATGCGCTGGAACAGATCCGGCATCGGCTGGCACGCGGCAGCGCACGCCCGTCGGCCGCGTTCGTCACCACCACCCGGGCCGGACAGCTCATCCGCGTGCACATGGCGCCGGTGCTGGGCAGCGACGCGCACGAGTCCGCGCCGGCGCAGGCGCGCGAACCGCAGATCGGCGGCTACCTGCTGATGCTGGAGAACATCACCCGTAACGTCGAGGCCGAGCGCAGGCGCGGCCTGCTGCTGCAGTCGCTCACCGAAGGCAGCCGCGCCGCGATGGCCAATATCCGCGCCGCGGTGGAGAACCTGCTCGAATACCCGGACATGGACACTGGGCAGCGTACCCGCTTCGTCGGCATCATCCGCGACGAAGCGACGGCCATGAGCCAGCGACTGGAACAGGCGAGCAGCGAATCCGCCGGCGCGGCAGCGACGCGCTGGCCGCTCGAGGACATGCTCGGCGCCGACCTCGTCCAGGCGGCGCAGCGGCGCATCGAGCGTGAACTCGGGCTGCCGGTCGAGGCGGTCGAGGTCGCCGGCGACCTGTGGCTCGAAGTGGACAGCTATTCGCTGCTGCACGCGCTCACCTGGCTGGCTTCGCGCCTGCAGGAAGCGCTCGGCATCCGCACGATGCAGTTCCGGCTCGCGCGCGACGCGCGCCTGGCGCAACTGGACCTGCTCTGGCCCGGACTGGTGGAGGACGCGCAGGCGCTGGCCGGCTGGGAAGGCGACGCGATGCATCTGCCCGGCGAGGCCGGCTCGCTCACGCTGCGCGAAGTGATCGACCGGCACGGCGGCGAACTGTGGGTACAACGTGACGAGGCGACGAACCGCTCGTTCTTCCGCCTGCTGATCCCGATTGCCGTCCGTCCCGAAGCGATCGATTCGGCGCTGTTCGTGCACAGCGAAAGCCGCCCCGAGTACTACGACTTCGACCTGTTCCGGCAGACCGACGAGACACGCGCGCTGGACGAACGGCGACTCACCGAGCTGACCTACACGGTGTTCGATACCGAGACCACGGGGCTCGATCCGTCGGGGGGCGACGAGATCATCCAGATCGGTGCGGCCCGCATCGTCAACGGGCGGCTGCTGCGCACCGAGTGCATCGATCAGCTGATCGATCCGCGGCGGCGCATCCGTCCCGAATCGATCCCCATCCACGGCATCACCGAAGAGATGTTGCGCGGCCAGCCCGCCATCGGCCAGGTGCTGCCGACGTTTCACGCGTTCTGCGAGGACACGGTGCTGGTGGCGCACAACGCCGCGTTCGACATGCGCTTCCTGCAGATGAAGGAAGCAGCCACCGGCGTCGTGTTCCGTCAGCCCGTGCTCGACACCCTGCTGCTGTCCGCGGTGATCCATCCGAACCAGGCGTCGCACCGCCTGGAGGCCATTGCCGAACGTCTGGGAATCAACGTGATCGGCCGGCACACGGCGCTGGGCGATGCGATCGTCACCGGTGAGGTGTTCCTGAGAATGATCCCGCTGCTCGCCGAGCAGGGCATCCACACGCTACGCGAGGCGCGCGAAGCGGCCGAACGCACTTATTACGCACGAGTGACTTACTGAGACGAACATGGACGAATCCGCCTCCGGGCGTTCCGGGGGCCGTCACCTGCCGGCGATCCATGGCCCGCTGAGCAACCTGATCCAGCGCCAGCCGGTGACGGTGCGTTTCGACGCATCGGTACGCCACGCGATCACGATCATGGCCGACATGAACATCGGCTCGGTGGTCGTCACCGACGCCTCGGGGAGGCTGCCGCTGGGGATCTTCACGCGTGGCGACCTGCTGCGCCGCGTGGCGCTGGCGGGCTGCGACCTGGAGCAGCCGATCGCCGGCGTGATGACCGGCGGCGTGGTCAGCGTCAGGCCGCAGACCACCGCCTACCAGGCGGGGTTGATCATGGCGCGGCGCGGCCTGCGTCACCTGCTGGTGGTCGACGCAGACGGCGCGCTGGCGGGCATCGTCTCGCAAACCGACCTGTTCGCCCTGCATCGCAGCGGCGGGCAGGATCTGTCGGCAGACATCCGCGAAGCCGCGGATCTGGCGGCGCTGCAGGCCTGTGCGGCCGACATCCGGCGTCTGATCGGCACGCTGCTGCGCCAGGGCGCCGCAGCCGAGGGACTGACCCAGCTGTTCTCGACGCTGAACGACCTGCTCGTGCTGCGCACCATCGAGCTGACTCACGACGAGTTCGACCTGCCCGCCGTTCGATGGTGCTGGATCGCGCTCGGCTCGGAAGGACGCTACGAGCAGACGCTGTCGACCGACCAGGACAACGGCATCGTGTTCGAGGCGTCCGCGCAGGCGCCGGCCGACGTGGTGCGCGCCGCGCTGCTGCCGTTTGCGCAGGCGGTGAACCGCAAGCTGGATGCCTGCGGTTTTCCGCTGTGCCAGGGCGGCATCATGGCGGGCAACGCCGAGTGCTGCCTGTCGCTGGACGAATGGCGCGCCAGGTTCTCGCGATGGCTGCAGACGCCCGAGCCCGAGGCGCTGCTGAACGCCTCGATCTACTTCGACTTCCGCTCGCTGTACGGCGACGACGAGCTGGCCGACGCGTTGCGCGGCTGGCTGGTCGAAGCCGCGCCTCGCGCGCCGTTGTTCCTGCGCCTGATGGCGCACAACGCGCTGCAGTGCAAGCCGCCGCTCGGCGTGTGGCGGGGCTTCCGCTTCGACCGCAACCGCGAGTTTCCGCGCACCATCGACCTCAAGACCTACGGCACCCGTCCGTTCGTCGACGCCGCGCGCGTGCTGGCGCTCGCGCACGGAGTGGCGCATACCGGTACCGCGCAACGCCTGCGCGGCGTGGGCGAGATCGCGAACATGGAAGGCGACGACGTCGCGGCCATCGTGGACGGCTTCTATTACGTGCAGCTGATGCGCCTGCGACGCCAGTGCAACGTGCAGCCCGGTGCGGCCGGGGCCAACCGCATCGAGCCGGCCGCGCTGAACGAACTCGACCGCTACATCCTGAAGCAATCGTTCAGGCAGGCACGCAAGCTGCAGAACCGGATCGCGCTGGATTTCGGCCTGGGTTGACGGATCAGCCGGGGTAGTCGAGCGCCATGCGCTGCTGCAGCTTGCGCGCCTGGCGAAACGCGTCCTTGAGGATGCGCCGGTCGATCTCCGACAGTTCGCGAACATCCAGCGTGTTCGGATCGTCGGTCGAAGCCTGCGCGAGCCGGTGCTGGACGCGCAGGCGCAGCCCCTGCAGGAACTGGAACGCATCGACCCAGCCGCGCACCTCGTCGGGCAGCAGCCGGCCGGCGGCCGCCAGCGCCTGCAGGCGTTCGGCCGTGCCGGTCTCGCGCACGCCGCCCGCCAGCGCCAGCACGCGCGCGCCGTCGACGAACGGCGCGGTGCCGTTCAGCTTCAGGTCGATGCGTGTTTCCTCGCGCGTGAACAGCGTCTCCAGCAGCCCGCCCGTCCACGATACCGGCGGGCCGTTGCGCAGCGCGTTGTCGCTCATCTGCTTGAGGAACCGCGGCGTGGCTGCGGCCCGCCGCGTGATCCGTTCGCGCAGCGCGCCGGCGAGCGAGGAGTCGCCGGCCAGCGGCCGGAAGTCGAAGAAGATGTTGGCGTTGAGCAGGCTTTGCGGATCGCCGCGATCGATCCAGCCGTCGAACAGCGCCTGCCACTGCGACAGCGGCAGGCACCATTTCGGGTTGCCGGCCATGATGCCGCCCTTGCACAGCGGGTAGCCGCAGGCGTCCAGCCCCTCGTTGACCTCGCGCGCGAAGTCGAGCAGCGCCTGGCGATCGAGCGTGCAGTCGTCGTCGATGATCAGGCCGTTGTCCTGGTCGGTGGCGATGGTCTGCTCTTCGCGTCCCTCGCTGCCCATCGCCAGCCAGCAGACGTGCTCGAGCACGATCGCGCGACGCGTCGCCACCCGATCGATAAACCCGCA
>JAHDYE010000130.1 GCA_023383035.1 Burkholderiaceae bacterium
TCGAAGCGCTTGACCGCCTTCATCAGGCCGATGTTGCCTTCCTGGATCAGGTCGGCGTGAGGCAGGCCGTAGCCGAGGTACTGCCGTGCGACCGACACCACCAGCCGCAGGTGCGACATCACCAGCTCGCGCGCCGCGTCGAGATCCTGCTTCTCGCGGAAGCGGCGAGCGAGATCGACCTCCCGCTCGGCGCTCAGCATCGGCAGCCGGTGCACTGCCGAGATATAGGCGTCCAGGTTCCCGACGGCCGGCAATGCCATCACGGCGCCGGGGGCGCGGGCGGGCACGAGGGCAGTCGAATTCCGTTTGGCCATGCAACGCTTCCTTTCTAATGACTCATGGGTCAGTTGAGGCGTTACATTAGCACTCATTGGGCCAGAGTGCCAACAATTCCTTGGCAGACGGGCAAAAAGGCAGCGCTGGCATCGGGGGTTCTCTCCTGGATCCGGTACAAGTGCTTGATTCCCATAAGAACGAGAGCAATCGGCGTGCCGGCCCGCGGCGCAGCTGCCATGCTAAGGTTACGCCGATCTCCACGTCGACGCCTGCGGCTCGCCCGCCGTTCCGGGCGCCTTCTCCGAACCTTTTCCGCGCCAGACCCATGCTTCGCCTGTACACGTATTACCGCAGTTCTGCGTCGTTCCGTGTGCGAATCGCCCTCAACCTGAAGGGGCTTGTCTGGACGCCGGAAACCGTCTGGCTGCCGGCCGGCGAGCAGGCTGGCTCCGCCTACCGGGGGGTGAACCCGCAGGGATTGGTGCCGACGCTGATCGACGGCGAGCATCGCCTGAACCAGTCGCTGGCGATCATCGAGTACCTCGACGAGACGCGCCCCGCACCGCCGCTGCTGCCGGTCGATGCACCGGGTCGTGCCCGGGTGCGCTCGCTGTCGATGCTGATCGCCAGCGAAATCCATCCGTTGAACAATCTGCGCGTGCTCACGCACCTGCGCACGGCGCTGAAGCTCGACGAGGCGGCGATCGCCGACTGGTATCGCCACTGGTGCGACGAGGGGCTCGCGCTCTTCGAGCGTGAGCTCGAGGGCGGACCCGCGGGACGCTTCTGCCATGGCGACGTGCCGGGCATGGCCGATTGCTGTCTGGTGCCGCAGATCTTCAACGCGCGGCGCTTCGACACGAAGGTCGAACGCTATCCCCGCGTCATGCGCGTCTTCGACGCCTGCATGGCGCTCGACGCATTCCGTACGGCCGAACCCGCGGCGCAGCCCGACGCGCAACGCGGCGGCTGAAAGGGATCACGGCGCGGGGAGCGCCGCCCGTCCGGCACGCGGGTTGCTGCGCTCCAGTGGGGCGCGTCCGCCCGAACGGCAGGACGCATCCGACCGATGGAGCCCGGCGCGCGGGTGGCGCGGCATAGCATGGCGCTACGCCCGTATCGGGTGCAGAATCGTCCGCACCACCGATGCGGACGGTGTGCACGATGGGCAGGTCGAACACGAAAGCGGAAAGCGCCATGCCAGCCCGAAACCTGCATTCCCACCACCTCCCCGTCACGATCCGCGTGGCCGCCAGCGAAGCGGACCTGCACAAGGTGCTCGCCGCGCGGGCCGCGGCGTGGTGCAAGACACCGCAGCCAGGCGCCGCGCCGGTGGCGCCGGAAACCTGGGACCTGCGTCCGAACGTCACGCTGCTGCTGGCCGAATCGCGCGTCGACGGCGAGCCGCTGGGAAGCCTGCGTGTCCTGGCGAGCGCACGCGGACGGCTGATGGCCGAAGACCGCGTCGCGCTGCCGGCCGCGCTGAAGTCCACGCCTGTGGCCGAGGCGTCGCGGCTCACGGTGAAAACCGGGCGCAACGCCACGCTGGTGCGACTGATGCTCTGGAAGGCGTTTCACCGCTACTGTCTCGCGGCGCAGATCGACACGATGCTGATCGCGGTGCGTGAACCCGCCGATCGCCAGTACGAGTGGCTCGGCTTTCACGATGCATTGCCCGGCGGTGCGCGCTTTTCACCCGAAGGACGCGGCCCGGCCACGCATCGGCTGCTGCAGCTCGGCGTCTTCGAGGCGCACCAGCGCTCGCTGCGCATCGGCCATCCGCTGCACGACTTCTTCTTCGTCGAGCGGCACCCGGAGATCGACCTGCTCGCCGCGGTCGGCGAGCGGCGCGTTGCGCCGCCCGCAGCGCACCTGCCCGATCATGCGGGCATCGCGGCGCAACTGCAGGAGCTGGCGATCGTCTGAAGCGCGACCGGCGCCGCACTCCCGCGTGCGGCGCGGCTAGGGCGTGCCGACGACCTCGGTCACGTCGATCGTGACGTCGTCCAGCCCCGAGCCGGGCGCACCGAGCGCGATGCGCTCGCCCGGCCGCGTGCGGACTTCGCGCCGGTAGCCCTCGGCGGCCGGCTCGGTGAACACGACGACGGTCCGATCGGCCACGTCCACGATCCAGTAGCGCTGCACGCCTGCGCGCGCGTAAAGCGCGAGCTTGGTCGAGCGGTCGTAGCGCAGCGTGGTGTCGGAGATCTCGATCAGCAGCAGCACGTCCGCCGGCCGTGGATGCCGGTCGGTGTAGAACGAATCGCGCCATCGCAGCACGCACAGATCCGGCTGCGGCTCGTTGTAGTCGTCGATCTCGAGCGGATGTTGCGGCGAGATGACGGCCCGATCGCGGCAAAGGCGGCCGAGCACGTGCAGCAGCCGGTTCAGGATGCCGGCGTGCGGTGGACCGATCGGTGCCATCCGGATGATCTCCCCGTCGATCAGTTCCACGCGCTGGCCCGGCGGGATGATGCCGTGCTCGCCCATCGCCCGGTACTGGGCAATCGTGAGCTTCAGGCGGGTCGGCGACAGCAGCGTGCTCATGATTGGAAATGATCGACGGAGCGCGGATCCGGATACAAGGCTACACACGGACTACGTCGGAAGGAAGTGGGATCGTTCGCGCGTGTCCGGCATCGGGATCACCGCCGTCCACGGTGCGACGGTCACGCGGTCACGATCGGGCCGATCGTCTGCCCGATCGCCCTTCCGGCCGCAGCCCGTTTCAATCGAGCAGCGCGCTCGCGAACTCCTCGGCGGAAAACGCCTGCAGGTCCTCGAGGCCTTCGCCGACGCCGACGAAGTAGACCGGGATCGGCCGCTCGCGCCGCGTGAACGCCAGCGCGGCGAGCGCGCCGCCCTTCGCGGTGCCGTCGAGCTTGGTGATGATCAGGCCCGACAGCGCGATCGCGTCGTCGAACGCCTTCACCTGCGCGAGCATGTTCTGGCCGGTGTTGCCGTCGAGCACCAGCAGCGTCTCGTGCGGCGCGCCGTCCATCGCCTTGGCCACGACGCGGCGGATCTTCTTCAGCTCTTCCATCAGGTGCAGCTGCGTCGGCAGGCGGCCCGCGGTGTCGATCATCACCACGCCGGTGCGGCGCGCGCGGCCGGCCGTCACCGCGTCGAAGGCCACGGCCGCGGGGTCGCCGCCCTGCTGCGCGATCACCTCGACGTCGTTGCGCGCACCCCACTCGGCGAGCTGTTCGCGCGCGGCCGCGCGGAACGTGTCGCCGGCGGCGAGCAGGATCGACTTGCCTTCGCGCCGCAGGTGGTGGGCGAGCTTGCCGATCGAAGTCGTCTTGCCGGCGCCGTTGACGCCGGCGATCATGATCACCAGCGGTTCGGCCCGGTCGATGTCCACCGGCGCCTCGAGCGGCGCGAGCAGTTCGGCCAGCAGGCCGCGCAAGGCCTGCCGCACCTGCTCGGCGTCGCCGAGGCGCTGCCGGCGTACGCGCTCCTGCAGCTCGGTCATCAGCCAGTCGGTGGTGCCGACGCCGGCGTCGCTGGTCAGGAGCGCCGATTCGAGCTCCTCGAACAGCGCATCGTCGACGCGCACGTTCGAGAACAGGCCGGCCAGATTGCCGCGCGTCTTCGTCATGCCCTGGCGCAGCCGCTTCATCCACGAGCCGCGCTCGGGCAGCGGCGCGAGGATGGGTACCGGCCCCATGGCCTCGGAGAAGGCGCCTGCAGCGACGGCAGCCGCCGCCGCGCCGGATGGGCTCACCGGCGTCGCGCCTGGCGCTGCCAAGGGCGGCACTTCCCGGGCGGCCGGCGTTTCCGGTGCGGCCGCCTGGGCTGCGGATGCGACGGCTGTCGCCTCCGGTGCAGCGATCGGGGCATCCGGTGCAGCCTGCGCGGCTTCCGACGCAGCAGCCGGCGCCTTCGGTGCACCAGCCGGCACCTCCGGCCTGGCGTCCGGTGACGGTTCGACCACCGGCTGCGGCGCGGCGAGCGGCTCTACCGCCGGCGGTGCCAGCACTTCGGCCGGATACAGGCTGGTGGAAGTGGCCGGTGCGGCAGCCGGCGCGGCAGGGGAGGCATCGCCCTCGATGGGCGGTTTTCGACGCAGGAATCCGAACATGGCTACACTCGGGCTGGATTCTACCCGTACCGCCCATGCCTTCTCCGACCGTCCGGATATCGCCCCTCCTCCTCCCTGCAAGGTTCCCGTTCCTCGCGCTCGCCTGCATGGCGCTGCTGGGCGCGTGCGCGCAGCAGCAACCGCTGCTCGGCGGCGCGAGCGCCGCCGCCGCCGCGCCGCCGGCCGCCGCCGCCGCGCCGCGGCCGTCCCCGCGCCCTGCCGCGAGCGCCTCCGAAGTCTTCGAGCGCACGCTGCCCAACGGCATGAAGGTGCTGGTGCGCGAGGATCGCCGCGCGCCCACGATCGTGCACATGGTCCTGTACCGGGCCGGGTCGATCGACGAGGTGAACGGGCGCACCGGCGTCGCGCACGTGCTCGAGCACATGATGTTCAAGGGCACGCACACGGTGCCGCAGGGCGAGTTCTCGCGGCGCGTGGCCGCGCTGGGCGGGCGCGAGAACGCATTCACGTCGCGCGACTACACCGGTTACTTCCAGCAGATCGGCAGCCGCCACCTGGCCGAAGTGATGCGGCTGGAAGCCGACCGCATGGCGAACCTGGTGCTCACCGCCGAGGAGTTCGACAAGGAGATCAAGGTGGTGATGGAGGAGCGCCGCCTGCGCACCGAGGATCGCGCGCAGGCGCTCGTCTACGAGCAGCTGATGGCCACCGCCTGGACGGCCTCGCCGTATCGCGTGCCGATCATCGGCTGGATGAGCGACCTGCAGTCGATGCGCGTCGGGGATGCGGCGGCCTGGTATCGCGACTGGTACACGCCGTCGAACGCGATCGTCGTGATGGCCGGCGACGTGTCGGGCGAAGAAGCCTACCGGCTGGCCGAGCAGACGTACGGCCGCATCCCGGCACGCGCGCTGCCGGTGCGCAAGCCGCAGCAGGAGCCGGAGCAGCGCGGGCTGCGGCGCGCGTGGGTGAAGGCGCCGGCCGAAAACCCGTACGTGACGATGGGCTTCAAGGTGCCGCGCCTGGCCGACGTGGCGCGCGACAGCGAACCGTTCGCGCTGGAGCTGCTCGCCGCGGTGCTCGACGCCGACGAGAACGGACGGCTGACGCGCAATGTGGTGCGCGGCCAGCGCATCGCCAACCAGGTCGGCGCCGGCTACGGGCTCACCGCGCGCGGCCCCGCGCTGTTCGTGCTCGACGGCACGCCCGCCGACGGCCGCAGCACCGAGGACGTGGAGAAGGCGCTGCGCAAGGAGATCGCCCGCATCGCGCGCGAAGGCGTGCACGACGACGAGCTGCGCCGCATCAAGGCGCAGTACGTGGCAGGCGAGATCTACAAGCGCGACTCGGTGATGGGCCAGGCGATGGAGATCGGCAGCCTGGAGATCGCCGGCTTCTCGCACCGCGACGCCGACCGCATCCTCGAGCGCATCCGCGCGGTCACGCCCGCCGAAGTGCAGGCGGTGGCGCAGCGCTATTTCGGCGACGATGCGCTCACGGTGGTCACGCTGCTGCCGCAGCCGCTCGCCAACGGCCCCGCCCGCGCGCCCGCGCCGCCGCCTGCCGGCACGCGTCATTAGGAGCCGCGCCATGCGTACCAGGACGAACGACATGCGCGCGCCTCACAGCGGGCTGCGCGGCGCGGCCCGTCCGCTGCCGCGCATGTTCGCGGCCGGTGCGGCTCGCGTGCCGCCCGCCAGCCTGACGCGCCGCGTGCTCGCCGCCTGCCTGCTGCTCGCGAGCCTGTTCGCCGGCACCGCACGCGCCGCGTTGCCGATCGAGCACTGGACCACCGCCAACGGCGCGCGCGTCTACTTCGTGCGCGCCGACGCGATCCCGATGCTCGACGTGAGCCTCGATTTCGACGCCGGCGGCCGCTTCGACCCACCCGTGCGCAAGGGGCTGGCCTCGGTCACCAACGCGATGCTGGCGCGCGGCGCCGGCGACCTCGACGAAACGGCCATCTCGGAAGGGTTCGCGCGCGTGGGCGCGCAGCGCGGCGGCGGCGCCGGCGACGATCGCGCCAGCGTCACGCTGCGCACGCTGGTGAGCGAGCCCGAGCTGGGCGAGGCGCTCGCGCTGCTGGCGCGCATGGTGGCGCAGCCGACGTTTCCCGCCGCGATCCTGGCGCGCGAGAAGGAGCGGGTGATCCAGTCGATCCGCGAATCCGAGACCCGGCCTGCGACGATCGCGCAGCGCACCTTCTACCGCCTGCTCTACGGCGAGCACCCGTACGGCGCGTACGCCACCCCCGAAACGGTCGCGGCGATCGGCCGCGACGACCTGGTGGCGTTTCATCGCGCCCACTACGGCGCGCGCCGCGCGGTGGTGTCGATGATCGGCGCGATCAGCCGCGAGCGCGCGCAGGCGATCGCCGAGCAGCTCACGCGCGGACTGCCGGCGGGCGAGGCGGCGCCCGCGCTGCCGGCGGTGGCGATGCCGATACAGGGAACCGAGCGGCGCATCGACCATCCGGCGACGCAGAGCCACATCCTGATCGGACAGCCGGCGATCGCGCGCGGCGATCCCGACTACTTCGCGCTGCTGGTGGGCAACTACGTGCTGGGCGGCGGCGGCTTCGTCTCGCGGCTCTACGACGAAGTGCGCGAGCGGCGCGGCCTGGCCTACAGCGTGTACTCGTACTTCTCGCCGATGCTGCAGCCCGGCCCGTTCACGATCGGCCTGCAGACGCAGAAGGAGCAGACCGCGGTGGCGCTCGACGTGGTGCGCCAGACGCTGGCGCGCTTCCTGCGCGAAGGCCCCACCGAGGCCGAGCTGCAGGCGGCCAAGTCGAACCTCGTGGGCGGCTTCGCGCTGCGCATCGACTCGAACCGCAAGATCCTCGACAACCTGTCCACGATCGGCTTCTATCGCCTGCCGCTCGACTATCTCGACCGCTGGCCCGAGCGCGTGGAGGCGGTCACGCTGGCCCAGGTGCGCGATGCGTTCGCGCGGCACGTGCGCCCGGACGCCATGGCCACGGTGGTCGTCGGCGATGGCGGTGCGCCCCGCTAGCGCGGCCGCGCGGCCCGGCGCGCGCAGTACGCGCGGCGGTGCGTCGGGTGCGGCGGGCGGTGCGGCCGGTGCGCGCGGCGGCGCATCGCATCGCGTGCGCATCGTCGGCGGCCAGTGGAAGCGCACGCCGCTCGCGGTGCCCGACGTGCCGGGCCTGCGCCCCACGCCCGACCGCGTGCGCGAAACGCTCTTCAACTGGCTCGGCCAGACGCTCGAAGGCCGTGCCTGCCTCGATCCGTTCGCGGGCTCGGGCGCGCTGGGCCTCGAGGCGGCCTCGCGCGGGGCGCGTCGCGTGGTGATGATCGAGCGCGACCGTACCGCGCTTGCCGTGATCCGCGCCGCGATCGAACGGCTGCACGCGGCGCAGGTGGAGCTCAGCGCGGGCGACGCCTTCGAAGCGCTGGCCCGCCTGGCGCGCGGTGGCGAGCGTTTCGACGTCGTGCTGCTCGACCCGCCGTTCGGCCAGGGCCTCGTCGAGCGCGCGCTGCCGCTGTTGCCCGCGCTGCTGGCGCCGGCGGCGCGCGTCTACGTCGAAACCGACGCGGCGTTCGAGGCGCCGCCCGGCTGGCGTGTCGAGCGCCGCGACCGCGCCGGCAACGTTCATTATCATCTGATCCATCGGGACGAACCGCGAGGACCGGCATCATGACGAGAGCGATCTACCCGGGCACGTTCGACCCGCTCACCCACGGCCACGAAGACCTGGTGCGCCGCGCCGCGAAGCTGTTCGACACGGTGGTGGTGGCGGTGGCCGACAGCCGCGGCAAGAACCCCATCTTCGCGCCCGACGAGCGGCTGGCGATCGCGCGCGAGGTGCTCGGCCAACTTCCCAACGTCGAAGTGGTCGGCTTCAGGGGCCTGCTGGTGAAGTTCGTGCAGGAGCAGAAGGGCGACGTGGTGCTGCGCGGCCTGCGCGCGGTCACCGACTTCGAGTACGAGTTCCAGATGGCCGGCATGAACCGCCACCTGATGCCCGAGGTCGAGACGATCTTCATGACGCCCACCGAGCAGTACCAGTTCATCTCGGGCACGCTGGTGCGCGAGATCGCGCTGATGGGCGGCGACGTCTCCAAGTTCGTCGCGCCGTCGGTGCAGCAGTGGCTGCGCAGGAAGCTGGTGCAGCTCGGAGCCTGAGCGTGGCGCTGATCATCACCGACGAGTGCATCAACTGCGACGTCTGCGAGGCCGAGTGCCCCAACGGGGCGATCTCCATGGGCCCGGAGATCTACCACATCGACCCGCGGCGCTGCACCGAGTGCGTCGGCCATTTCGCCGAGCCGCAGTGCCGGCAGGTGTGCCCGGTCGACTGCATTCCGTTCGACCCGGCATGGCGCGAGAGCCGCGAACAGCTGATGGACAAATACCGGCGGCTGCAGGCCGAGGCGAACGCCGCTACAGCCGCTTCATCAGCCCCAGCAGCCGATGCACGAGCGGGCGGTAAGGCGGCATGAACAGCCCCATGCCGTTCAGGCGCGACTGCCTGAACACCGGCGTGAGCTTGCTCATCGCGTCGAAGCCCCACTTGCCGTGGTAGTGCCCCATGCCCGACGGGCCGACGCCGCCGAACGGCAGCCCTTCCTGCATGCCATGCACCATCGTCTCGTTGATGCAGGCTCCGCCCACGTGCGTCTGCTTCAGCGCCCACTCGGCGCGCGTGCGGTCGTCGTCGAACCAGTACAGCGCCAGCGGATGCGCCATCGCGTTGATGAATGAGACCGCGTCCTCGGGCCTGTCGTACGGCAGCACCGGCAGGATCGGCCCGAAGATCTCCCTGCGCATCGCCACCAGCGAATGCGGCGGATCGACCAGGATCACCGGGCCGAGCCGGTGCGCCGCGTCGTCGCGCGCCGGCCCGTCGAACAGCTCGACCGGGCGCACGCCGCCGGCGACCGCATCGTCGAGATAGCCCACCAGGCGCTGGTACTGGCGTGCGTCGACGATGCTGCAGTAGTCGCGGTCGGCCAGCCCGGCCGGGTACATCGCGCGCGCCCGGCGCCGCGCCTGCGCCACGAACGCGTCCAGCCCGGCGCGCGGCACCAGCACGTAGTCCGGCGCGATGCAGGTCTGGCCGGCGTTCACCAGCTTGCCCATCATGATCCGCGTGGCGGCTCGCTCCAGCGAATAGCCGGGCGCCACCACGACCGGCGACTTGCCGCCCAGCTCGAGCGTGACCGGCGTGAGGTTCGCGCCCGCCGCCGTCATCACCTTGCGTCCGACGTCGGTCGAGCCGGTGAACACCAGGTGGTCGAACGGTAGCGCCGAGAACGCGGCCGCCACGCCCGCATCGCCGGTCACCACCACCACTTCGTCGGCGCGAAAATGTTCGGCCACCAGGCACTGGAACAGCGCCGAGAACCTCGGCGTGTACTCGGAGAGCTTGATCATCGCCCGGTTGCCCGCCGCCAGCGCGCCCACCAGAGGCACCACCGCGAGATTCAGCGGATAGTTCCACGGCACGATGATGCCGACCACGCCAACCGGCCGCGGCATGATCCACGCGCGCGCCGGCATGAACCATTTCGATACCCAGGCGCCGCGCGGCTTCATCCAGCGCCGGCCGCCGTGCAGCGCCGCGCGCACTTC
Organism: Burkholderiaceae bacterium; assembly: GCA_023383035.1. Taxonomy (GTDB): domain Bacteria; phylum Pseudomonadota; class Gammaproteobacteria; order Burkholderiales; family Burkholderiaceae_E; genus Zeimonas. The sequence continues at coordinate 9,920 of JAHDYE010000130.1, forward strand.
GGCGATCGACGGATAGACTTCGGCGATCTGCGTCTCGATGCGCGGGCGTCCGCCGAAGTCGGCATCGATCGCATCCTCGATCGCCGTCTCGTTGTCGATCAGCAACCGGCGCAGCCGTTGCAGCCGGTCGCGGCGCACGTCCCACTCGGGGAAGGGCGCCTGCAGGTACGCCTCGCGCTGCGTCTGCAGCAGCGTCGCGATGTCCAGCAGTCCGTCGTTCGGGTTCATGCGATGTCCATGCCGGGCGGCAAGCCCTGTACCGGGCAAGCATAGCCCGGGGATCTGGAGGAGGGCCTCCAATCCGGCGCGCCCGGCGGTCGTCGCGTGGTCATGCACCGCGTTCCCCCCGGCGGCGCACCGGCCCGGCAGTGCACTACCCCGGCAGCGCGCGAAGCCTGCGGTGGCCGGCGGTATCATCGAAGCACCCGCGGAGGCTTCCGATGACCTACCTGCTGGCGCTCGACCAGGGCACTTCGAGCTCGCGCAGCATCGTGTTCGATGCGGAGGGCCGCATCGTGTCGATGGCGCAG
>JAHDYE010000131.1 GCA_023383035.1 Burkholderiaceae bacterium
GGCTTCTCCCGGCCTGACGGGCCGAACGATGCAGCTCTACGCCTTCGGGATCAACCACCAGACCGCACCGCTCGAGGTGCGCGAGAAGATCGCGTTCAGCGCAGAAGGCCTGACCAGTGCGCTGCGCGACCTGGTGGGCCACGAGCCCGTGCGCGAGGCGGCCATCATCTCCACCTGTAACCGTACCGAGCTGTACTGCAACGCGCAGGATCCCGACAAGGCGGTGTCCTGGCTGGCCGGCTACCATCAGATCAAGGCCGGCGTGCTGGAGCCGTACCTGTACAGCCTGCCGCGTGAACGCGCGGTCAAGCATGCCTTCCGCGTGGCCAGCGGTCTGGATTCCATGGTGCTGGGCGAGGCCCAGATCCTGGGCCAGATGAAGCAGGCGGTGCGCAGCGCCGAGAAGGCCGGCACCCTGGGCCTGGTGCTGCACAAGCTGTTCCAGCAGACGTTCTCGGTCGCGAAGGAAGTGCGCACGCGCACGGACATCGGCGCCAGTTCGGTGTCGATGGCCGCTGCGGCGGTGCGCCTGGCCGAGCGCATCTTTCCGGCGATCGCCGAGCAGAAGGTGCTGTTCGTCGGGGCCGGCGAGATGATCGAGCTGACCGCACGCCACTTCGCCGCGCAGAAGCCGCGCGGCATCACCTTCGCCAACCGCACGGTGGAACGTGCCCAGCTCCTGGCGATCCAGTTCGGCGGCCAGGCGGTGTCGATCAACGACCTCGCCGAGGTGCTGGCGGCACATGACATCGTGGTGAGCAGCACGGCCAGCCCGCTGCCCATCATCGGAAAAGGCATGGTCGAGCGCGCGCTCAAGGCGCGCCGGCATCGCCCCATCCTGATGGTGGACCTGGCGGTGCCGCGCGACGTCGAGGCGGAAGTGGCGAAGATGGACGACGTGTTCCTGTACTCGGTGGACGAGCTCGGCCGCGTGGTGCAGGAAGGGCGCGATGCACGCGCTGCGGCGGTGTCGCAGGCCGAGCTGATCATCGACGAGAAGGTGGTCGATTTCATGCAGTGGCTGGGCGGCCGCGAGGCGGTGCCGACCATCCGGGCGCTGCGCGACCAGGCGGAGCGCGCGCGGCGCCACCAGGTGGACCGGGCGCTGCGCATGCTGCGCAAGGGCGAACCCGCCGAACAGGTGCTGGAGATGCTGAGCCAGTCGCTCACCAACAAGCTGATGCACGCGCCCACTGCCGCGCTGCACGAGGGCACGCAGGCCGAGCGCGGGGAACTGCAGCGCATGGTCGAGCGCATCTACCAGGTGCGCGCGAAGGAATGAGCCGACCGCGCGCATGAAGCCCAGCATCGCCGCGAAGCTGGCGCAGCTGTCGGCCCGCCTCGCGGAGGTCAACCGCCTCCTCTCCGCCGAGGACGCCACCAGCGACATGGAGAACTTCCGCCGGCTCTCGCGCGAGCATGCGGAGATCGGTCCGGTGGTGGAGCTCTACGACGCCTGGCGCCGCAACGTCGAGGACATCGCTTCGGCGCAGGAGATGACCGCCGATCCGGAGCTGCGCGAACTGGCCGAGGCCGAGATAAAGACCGGGCGCGAGCGCGGCGCCGGCCTGGAGGCCGAGCTGCAGCGCCTGCTGCTGCCGCGCGACCCGAACGACGAGCGCAACATCTTCCTCGAGATCCGCGCCGGCACCGGCGGCGACGAGTCGGCGCTGTTCGCCGGCGACCTGCTGCGGATGTACCTGCGCTACGCCGAGCGGCAACGCTGGCAGGCCGAGCTGCTGTCGGCCAGCGAATCGGAGCTGGGCGGCTACAAGGAAGCGATCGTGCGCATCGTCGGCGACGGCGCCTACTCGCGACTGAAGTTCGAATCCGGCGGGCACCGGGTCCAGCGCGTGCCCGAAACCGAAGCGCAGGGCCGCATCCACACGTCGGCCTGCACGGTGGCCGTGATGCCCGAGGCCGACGGCATCGGCGAGATCGACATCGATCCGGAGGACATCCGCGTCGATGTCTTCCGCGCCTCGGGCGCGGGCGGCCAGCACGTGAACAAGACCGAATCGGCGGTACGCATCACGCATCTGCCGTCGGGCATCGTGGTCGAATGCCAGGACGACCGGTCGCAGCACCGCAACCGCGACCGCGCGATGCAGGTGCTGGCCACGCGCCTGAAGGACCTGAAGATGCGCGAGGCCCAGGCGCGCGAGGCCGCGCAGCGCAAGTCGCTGATCGGCTCGGGCGACCGCTCCGAGCGCATTCGCACCTACAACTTCCCGCAGGGCCGCATCACCGACCACCGCATCAACCTGACGCTGTACAAGCTGCAGCAGGTGCTCGACGGCGATCTCGACGAGCTGGTCGCGGCGCTGTCGGCCGAGCACCAGGCGCGGCTGCTCGCGGAGCTGGGCGAGAGCGCGGCGTGAACGACGGCCGGGCCGGGCCGCCGCCGGCGCGCAGCCGATGCTGGGAACGGCTGGTGCTGGATAGCGGCCTGCCGCGGCTCGAGGCGCGCATCCTGCTCGCGCACGCCAGCGCGCGCAGCCGCGAATGGCTGGTGGCGCACGGCGACGAAGCCGCGGACGCCGACGCGGCGCACGCCTTCGCGGCGCTGGTGCGGCGCCGCCGCGCGGGCGAGCCGATCGCCTACCTGACCGGCACGCGCGAATTCTACGGCCGCGCGTTCGAGGTCTCGCCGCAGGTGCTCATCCCGCGTCCCGAGACGGAGCTGCTGGTCGGGCAGGTGCTGGCGCGCGCGCGCGCCGCGGCGCGGGTCCTCGACCTGGGCACCGGCAGCGGCGCCATCGCGGTGAGCCTGGTCTGCGAGCGCGCCGATCTGCGCGTGACCGCGACGGACCGCGACGGCGAGGCGCTGGCCGTCGCGCACCGCAACGCGCAGCGGCTCGCCGCCAGCGCGCTGGCGAGCGGGCGCCTGCAGTGGCGAACCGGCCACTGGTGGACGGCGGTCGATGCCGCCGAGGTCTACGACGTGGTGGCCTCCAATCCGCCGTACATCGAGGTCGGCGACCCGCACCTCGGCCAGGGCGACCTGCGCCACGAGCCGCACGGCGCGCTCGCCGCGGGCGCCGACGGCCTCGCGGCGCTGTGCGAGATCGTCGCCGGCGCACCGCCGCACTTGCGCACGGGCGGCTGGCTGCTGCTCGAGCACGGCCACGGGCAGGGCGACGCGGTGCGTGCGCTGCTCGCGGCGGCCGGTTTCGGCGAAACCGGAACGCTGCGCGACGCCGCCGGCCTGCCGCGCGTGACGCTGGGGCGCAAGCCCGAATAACCCGGGTTTGCGCTGCCGGCCGCTCGTTCCTAGAATCGGATCATTGGCCTGTCGACGACAGGCACCCACGTCTTTTCCGAGGCACCCATGGACGCAAAGGCATTCATCCAGAAAACCGTCACCGAGAACCCCGTAGTGCTGTTCATGAAGGGCACGGCCGAGTTTCCGCAGTGCGGCTTCTCCGGCCGGGCGATCCAGATCCTGAAGGCCTGCGGCGTGAAGAACCTCGTCACCGTCAACGTGCTCGAGGACGAGGAAGTGCGCCAGTCGATCAAGGAATTCGCGAACTGGCCGACGATTCCGCAGCTGTACATCGGCGGCGAGTTCGTCGGCGGTTCGGACATCCTGACCGAGATGTACCAGTCGGGCGAGTTGCAGAAGCTGCTGCCGCAGTCGGCGCTGGCCTGATCCGCCCCCTGCCCGCCGCCGGACGCACGCGGGCCGCCCGTCCCGGCCGTCGTCCGGGGCGTCACGCCCGGTGCGAGGCGCGCGCGTTACGCGCGGCGGCGGCGCGCCAGTAGAATGGCGCCCGTGAACCCCTCTCGCCGCCTCATCGTCGCGATCACCGGCGCCACCGGCGCGGTCTACGGCGTGCGCCTGCTCGAGCTGCTGCGCGCCACGCCCGGCATCGAGACGCACCTGCTGGTCACTCCGGCGGGCTGGATGAACGTCGAGCACGAGCTGCGGCGCTCGCGGCGCGAGGTCGAAGCGCTCGCCCACGTGGTCCACGCCGTGCGCGACGTGGGCGCGAGCATCGCCTCCGGGTCGTTCCCCACCGTCGGGATGGTGGTGGCGCCATGCTCGATGAAGACGCTGGCCGGCATCGCCCACGGCTTCTCGGACAACCTCGTCCATCGCGCCGCCGATGTGGTGCTCAAGGAACGACGCCGGCTGGTGCTGCTGGCGCGCGAAACGCCGCTGAATCTCGCGCACCTGCGCAACATGACCGCCGTCACCGAAATGGGCGGCATCGTCTTTCCGCCGCTGCCCGCCTTCTACCACCGGCCGCAGGGCATCGACGAGCTGATCGACCACACCTGTGCACACGTGCTCGACCTGTTCGGCGTCGAGCACCGCCTGGCGCCGCGCTGGGGCGGCCTGAACGCCATCGAAGAAGGAGAATGCTGATGAAGTTGCTCGTGGCCACCGACGGATCGAAGAACGCGCTGCGGGCAGTGAAGTACGCGGCCCAGCTGCTCGGGAAACTCGCCGATGCGGGATCGATCACGCTGATCAGCGTGCACGACGACGTCGCGCTGCGGCACGCGCGCCGCTTCGTGGGCAAGCAGGCGGTCGAGGACTACCTGCGCGAAATGAGCGAGCAGGATCTCGTGGAGGCGCGCAAGGCGCTCGACGAGGCCGGCATCGCGCACGACATGATGATCCGCACCGGACACGTCGCCACCGAGATCGCCGAGGCCGCCGCGCGCGGCAAGTTCGACCTGCTGGTGCTCGGCTCCAAGGGCCGCACCGCACTGAAGGACCTGCTGATCGGATCGGTGGCCCGGCGCGTGGCCGAGCTGTCGACGATCCCGGTACTGCTGGTCAAGTGAACCCCGCCTGCGCAAGGAGCCTCGCATGTCGCTGATCATCGGCTGGGCGATCAATGCCGTCAGCCTGCTGCTTCTCACCTGGCTGCTGCCGGCGGTCAACGTCGCCAGCGTCGGAGCGGCGCTGATCGCGGCGCTGGTGCTCGGGTTGCTCAACGCCGTCATCCGTCCGGTGCTGCTGGTGCTGACGCTGCCGGTCAACGTGCTCACGCTGGGCCTGTTCACCTTCGTGATCAACGGTTTCCTGTTCTGGCTGGCAGCGCGCATGCTCGACGGCTTCGAGGTGCGCAGCTTCGGCTGGGCCATCCTGGCCGCGATCGTCTACAGCCTGATCAGCTGGGCAGTGAGCGCGCTGGTCCCCGGCCGGCGCGACTAGGCAACTGGCGCCGGCGCTTCAGAGCATGAAACCGAGGTCGGCGCTCGGGAAGTTGCGCAGGTTCGGGAAGACTTCGCCGAGATCGCCGTCGGACAGGCCGAACCAGCGCGCGAGCGTGGCCGCGTACTGATCCACCGATACGCCCGGCAGCAGGCGACCCTGCCCGACGTCGTCGTCGGTGTTCACGCCGATCAGCGGATAGCGCCCGTACACGTCCTTGCCGCGCACCGCGCCGCCGGTCACGAAGTGGTGCGCACCCCAGCCGTGGTCGGTGCCGTCGCCGTTGCTGGTGAGCGTGCGTCCGAAATCCGACGCGGTGAACAGCGTCACCTGGTTCAGCGCGTTCACCGCCGGGTTCGCCATCAGGCGATCGAAGTACTCGAGTGCCTGGCCGAGGCGCGTGAGCAGGTTGCCCTGGTTGACCCGCTGCCCGTCGTGCGTATCGAATCCGCCCAGGCTCACGAAGAACACCTGTCGCTTCGCGCCCAGGGCGGCGCGCCCGCCGATCACGCGCGCCACGGTCAGCAGCTGCGTGGCCAGCGAGTTGTTCTGCGGCGCGGCCTCCAGGGAGGTGGCCGGCAACATCGCGGCGGTCAGCGCCGCCTGCGCCTCGATCGAGCGCGTGGTCACGCGGTTGACTTCGCGCTCGAACAGGTGCGCCCGATCGGCGGTGACGATCGAGCGCAGCACGCTGCCGGCGCTGGACGAGCCGAACAGCGAGCCGCTCAGGCCCTGGATCGGGATGCCGCCGTTGGGCCCGACCTGATACTGCAGCGTCGACTGCCCGGCCAGCCAGACCGCATTGCCCGACACCGACATGCAGGTGAACGTGGAGGCGGCGTTGCGACTGGCCAGCAGGTCGCCCATGCGCCCGCCCCAGCCGTAGCGCGCGCCCTCGGGGGCGTAGGCCTGCCAGGTCGACTGCTGGTCGTTGTGCGAGAACAGCTTGGGCGGCCGCGGCACGCTGCCGTTGTTGTACTGCGCCTTGGTCATCGGCGCGATCAGCGGCCCGACGTTGGCCACCACGGCGGCGCGGCCGGCGTCGAACAGCGCCTGCACCGGAGCGAGGTTCGGATGCAGCGCGAACGCCCGGCCGGACTGCGGCGTGGCGGGCACGATCGGCAGCACGCCGCCCGCGGCACCCGGCGCGGGCAGCGCAATCGGGTCGGGGGGCGTGGAGCGCAGCCGCACATACTCGGCCCACGAAGCATCGTCGGTGGCCAGCACCATGTTGTGGTGGTCGTTGCCGCCGAACAGGAACACGCACACCAGCGCCCGATAGTCGTCGGCGGTCTGCGCGGCGGCTGCGCCGATGGCCGCCAGGTTCATCGCGAAGGGCACGCCGGCCGGGCCGAGCGCCGACAGCAGCGAAGCGGTGCGCAGGAACTCGCGCCGGGAAGCGTCGATCCGTTTCATGGTGGTTCCCCGATGCGCCGACGCGCGGCGCCGGCTCATTTCTGGACCAGGTATTCGGGCGCAGCCATGATCAGGAAGATCGCCAGCTTCACCCGGTTCAGTCGCGCGGTCGCGGCCGACTGCGCGTTCGTCGGCGAAACCGCTACCGAGCCGACCGCGTCGATCAGTTGCGCGCGCAGTTCGTCCGACATCTGCCCGGCAAGCAGCAGCAGCGCCAGCCGATCGACCAGCGCATCGGGCCGGTCGGCCAGCCCGATCGCCTCGCCGTAATCGGGCTGCAGGTCGCGCGGACTGCCGCTGCCGATGCCGCTGGACAGCGCGCTGCGCAGCGTGTTCAGGTAGCCGGCCACCGAGGACTCGTGCGTGATCTGCATCTCGGGTGCGACCAGCCCGGCCTGCGCGAGGGCGGTGTTGGGCGGAATGTACCCGGGCCGGTAGAAATTGAAGACCGACGGCGCGCGCATCGCGGTCTGCCCCAGGCTGGTGTTCGGGTTGTCGGTGTTGCCGATCAGGTAGCGCTCCGACGCCGAGCGGGCGTTGAACGTGCGCAGCCAGTGCGCGATGCGCAGCACCGGCTCGCGCAGCTTGCCGTAGTCGGCAGCGCCCGCGACCGGATTGCGCGCCTCGGGGTCCAGCAGCACCGCGCGGATCACGGCCTTCATGTCGCCGCGCACGCCCGCGCCGTTGTTGTCGAAGGCGGCCGCGACGCGCGCCACGTAGGCGGGCGACGGGTTGCTCGTCACGAGGCGCTGGATCAGCTGCTTGCCGATGAACGGGCCGACGTTGGGATGCGCATGCAGGCGGTCGAGCGCCGCGCGCAGGCTCGCGGCCGGATCGGCGGTGGCCTGCGCCGGCACCGTGACGCCGAGGAAGCGCTTCTCCGACGTCGAATGGAACTTCGGATAGGCCTGCATCGGCCGCACCGCCCGCTCGGGGTCGGCGTTGCCGCCGAAGAAGCGGGTATCCGACTTGTCCGGCCCGGCCCAGCTCCAGCCGGTGAACACCTTGGCCAGCCCGGTGACGTCCTCGTTGGTGTAGGTCTCGATCGGCTCGTTGCGCGAATCCAGGCGCACCGTGCCGTCGGCGTTCAGCTCGTACAGGCCGATCGTGAACAGCTGCATCACTTCACGCGCGTAGTTCTCGTCGGGCACGCGGCCGCGCGCCGGATCTTCCTTCTGGTTGCGCAGGTGCGACAGGTACAGCCCCATCATCGGGTGCAACGACACGTCCTCGATCAGCGTGCGGAAATTGCCGAACGCGTTGCGCCCGAGCATGTCGAGGTAGCTCGCGACGCCGCGCGGGTTGCCGCCGACGTTCTCGTCGGCGAGCGACACGACGAAGATCTGCGACAGCGCGAACGCCACGCGATGCCGCAGCTGGTCGTTGCCGACCACGGCGATGCGCCAGAAGTTCTCGTAGACCCAGTTCGCCTGGCTGGTCGACTCGCCGACCTGCGCGGCATACTGCGCCTGCGTATCGAAGTAGACCTGGTGCAGGTTGTGGGGCGAGGCGAACTGTTCATCGAACCAGGCGCCGAAGCCGATGCGCCGGGTACGATCGATCTGCGCGCCCGAACCGCCGAACGCGGCCTGCGACAGGAAGCGCGCCACGTCCTTCTCCGCGGGCTGCTCGGCCAGCGGCAGGGTCGGAGGCTCCGGTGTTCCGCCGCCCCCGCAGGCCGCCAGAACCAGCGCCAGCGCCGCGATCCGGACGCCGTCCAGCGTACGTCGCAACAACCGTCCCATGACATCCCCGTATCGCTCGAACCGGAGCGCGGATCGCCTGTCGGCGGCGCCTTCCCCGAGGTACGCGAAAGATGTCAGAGGGATGTGACGGATTTCCTGTCGCCGCCGACCGGCGGCACGGTGAAGCGGACGAGCGGGCCGGCAGCGCCGCCGCCCGACAGGTGCGCCGGCGTGCGCCGCTGCGCGGACTCAGGAACCGGCCGGCGCGCGACCCGGCTGCTGCGACGCCGCGGCAAGCGCGATCGTCCACGCCTGCAGCTCGTCGAGCAGCCGCGCCAGCGCGCGGTTGAACGCGGCCACCGCCTGCGCCGCCGACTCGCCGGCGAGCGGCTCGCTGTGCGCGAAGCGGCGCCGTCCGGTCACACGCCGCGCCGTCCAGTCGATCAACTCGGCGGCCAGCTCGATGCGCGCCGATCCCGGCGGCGAGACGTCGTCGTGAAAGAACTGTTCGAGCTGCAGCTCCAGCAACCAGTCGGTACGCACGGGCGTACCTGCCGAGGCGACGTCGCCGAAGGCCCCGGCGGATGCGAGTCGCCGCTCCAGCAGCCGCGCGATGCGCACGGCGGGCCGCTCGCTCCAGCTCGCGAGCCGGTAATAGGCGCGCGCCCCCGGCGCCCGGCTGTATGCCAGCCCGGTGCCGTCGAGAAAGGCGCTGGCCGCGGCACCCGAAATGCGCAGCGTGCGCGCGTCGCGCGCGGGCACGCGTGCCGGCGCGGCGGCGATCCGGCCGGCATCCTCGAGCTCGTAATGGACGTGCGCCGGCACCTCGGGCAGGCCGATGCAGCCGGTGAGCGTGGCGGCCAGCGGCCCCGCGCCGAGCGCGCCGAGCAGGCGCCTGCGCGCAGCCCGGCTCACGGCACGACCTCTCCGGGCCCGAGCTGCGCCGGCGACGGGCCGAGCAGCGCGGCACGCGGATCCCGCAGGCGCTCGGCCGCGCGCGACAGCTGCTCCGCGCCCTGGCGCAGCTCGCGCGCCGTGAGATGCAGCTCCAGCGCACCGGCGTCCGCGGTCGATTCCAGCCGTCGCGCGATGGCCGAGGTTTCGCGCTCGAGCGCCCTGGCCGCCGCGGACAGGTCACCGAGCGCGGCCTGCGCCTGCTGCCCGAGCGGCCGGATCCCGTGCAGCGCTTCGGTGCTCTCGCGCGCCACCCTTTCGATGGCCACGGCGATGTCGCGGCTCGACCGCTGCATCGACAACGCGGTATCGCGAATGCCGTCGGCCGCCATGTCGATGCGTTCGAGCCGGCGATCGAGTCCGCTCGCCAGATCGCGTACGGCGGCCACCGCGCCGATCAGCGTCTCGCGGTTCTCGGCGTTCAGCAGCTCCCCGATGCTGGTCAGCGCGGACTCGCCGCTCAGCGCGAGCCGGCTCAGCGCGCCGGCGATCTGCGCGATGTCGGAAGTGCCTTCGGGAATGCGCGGATAGCGCTCGCCTTCGAGGACCTCGACCAGTTCGGGCCCCGGCGTGCCGGGCGTGACCAGCTCGATGTGCGCCAGGCCGGTCACGAGGTTGCGCGTGATCACCGCGGTGGTGTTGCGGCTCACCGGCGTCTGGCGATCGACGCGGATCGTGACCTCGACCCGGTTGATGTTGTCGCGCGAGATCGCGTATTCCTGCACCCGCCCGACTTTCACGCCACGCATGTTCACGTTGCTGCCCAGCTGCAGGCCGTCGAGCGTCTGGCGCTCGAAGTGGATCGTGTAGAAACGATATCCGGCTGCACCGCCACCGCCGGCGAGCCAGACGTAGGCCGCGGCCGTCGCCGCGATCAGTGCCAGCACGATCGCGCCCACCAGCGTATACCGGGCTTCAGGCTCCATCGGGTCGCTCCTCCCCGAGCATTCTACGGCCCTCGAAATACGCGCGAATCCACGGATCGTCGACCGCGGTGACCTGCGCGAGCGTGCCGTCGGCGACGACCCTGCCCTGGCCCAGCACCACCACGCGCTGCGCGATCGACAGCAGCGTGTCGAGGTCGTGCGTCACCAGCAGCACGGTGATGCCGAGGTCGCGGCACAGCGCGGCGAGCAGCGCATCGAACGCGCGCGCGGCGCGCGGGTCGAGCCCCGAGGTCGGCTCGTCCAGGAACAGCACCTCGGGTTCG
>JAHDYE010000132.1 GCA_023383035.1 Burkholderiaceae bacterium
CGGTGTGCACCACCACGTTGGCGACGTTGCGATGGACGAACACTTCGCCCGGCGGCAGCCCGATGATCTCGTTGGCGGGCACGCGGCTGTCGGCGCAGCCGATCCACAGGTAGCGCGGCGACTGCTGCAGCGACAGCCGCTCGAAGAACTGCGGATCGGCCGCGCGGACCCGTTCCGACCATGCCTTGTTGTTGTCGAAGAGGTGTTGCAGGACGCGCATTGCGGGATTTCCTGTGCGGCGGCGGCGCTCCGTTGAAACCCGTTTTTTTATCACGGCGGAGCGCCGGCGGGGTCCGAAAGCCGGAGAATATGCTTATCGATCGCGGCGATCGGCCGTCCGCGACGCCCGGCACTGCGCGAGAATGGCGTTTTTTCCCCATGGCGCATCGCCGATGCGTCGCGTTCCGGAGGGTCGTCATGCATCGTTCGCCGTTTCCGAGTCTGGTGAAGTCCCTGAGTCGCACCCTGGCCGTCGCCGGCGCGCTGCTCGCCGCGTCGGCGACGGCGCTCGCGCAGGGGTTTCCCGGCGACCGCCCGATCCGCATCGTCGTCCCCTACACCGCCGGCGGCTCGTCGGACTTCATCGCGCGCACCGTGGCGACGAAACTGGCCGAGAACATGAAGGCGTCGGTGGTCGTCGAGAACCGCCCCGGCGGCAATACCGTGATCGCCGCCGACCACGTCGCGAAATCCGAACCGGACGGCCATACACTGCTGCTGATCGGCGAGCTCACGCATTCGTCGATCACGGCGCTGAACAAGCAGCTGCCGTTCGACCCGGTCAACGATCTCGCGCCGATCACGAACGCGATCGAATCGCCGCTGGTGGTGGTGGTGCATCCCGGCGTGCCCGCGAAGACGCTGCAGGAGCTGGTCGCCTACGCGAAGGCGCACCCCGGCGAGGTGCGCTACGGTTCGGCCGGCATCGGCAATACGCTGCACCTGGGCGGCGAGGTGTTCGCTTCGGTAACCGGCGTGAAGCTCACGCACGTGCCGTACAAGGGCGCCTCGCAGGCGGTGGTCGACCTGGTCGGCGGGCAGATCCAGGCGATGTTCGACCTGCCGCAGACGCCGCTGCCGCACATCCAGTCCGGCAAGCTGCGCGCGCTCGCGGTCACCGGCGCCGCGCGCCTGGCAATGCTGCCCGACGTGCCGACCACCGCCGAGGCGGGAGTGCCGGCCTACCGCTTCGCTACCCGGGTCGGCTTCGCGGCACCCGGCCGCACCCCGCAGCCGGTCCTCGATCGCCTGCACGCGGAGATCGTCAAGGTGCTGGCGCAGCCCGAAGTCAGGGAGGCGTTCGAGCAACGCGCGATGTTCGTGGCCGCCAGCGAATCGCCGGCGGCGTTTCGCAAGTCGATGCTCGCCGAGATGGAGCGCGTGAAGAAGGTGATCCGCGACGCCGGGATCGAGCCGCAGTGATCGCGCGATGAACAAGCGCGAGCGTTTCCTGGCGGCGGTGCACGGGCATCGCGTCGATCGTCCGCCGGTCACCGCCTGGGTCCATTTCCTGTCCGATCACCTCGACGGCGAGCGCGTCGCGCAGCTGCACGTCGACTTCGTGCGCGCCTACGACTGGGACGTCGTCAAGGTGATGAACGACTACCGCTATCCGGTGCCGCCGGGCGTGCGCACGCTCGAGGCGCCCGAGAGCCTGCTCGGCTATCGTCCGCTGGGGCTGGACGAACCGGGCTTCGCCGAGCAGCTGCGCTGCCTGCGACGGCTGCGTGCCGAGCTGGGCCCGGAGATGCCGCTGCTGGACACCGGCTTCGATCCGTACCAGCAGATCATGCGCAACGTCGGCTTCGACCAGGCCGCGAACCTGGTGCGCCACGAACCGCAGGCGCACCGGGCGCTGGCGGCGATCACCGAGACCACGTGCAACTACGTGCGCGCGGCCAGGGCGCACGGCGCCGACGGCTTCTTCTTCTCGATCAACGGCGCGATCCGCGAAGGCTTCCCGCGCGGCGCCAGCGACGAGGTGTACGCGCGGTTGCAGCGACCCTACGATCTCGAGATCCTGCGCGCGGCCGAAGGCATGGCGCGCATCCTGCACGTGCACGGCACCGGGCTCGACCTGGCGCGCATCGACGGCTATCCGTACGAGGTGCTCAGCGTCTCGGATCGCCTGCCGGGCAACCCGTCGCTGCGCGAGCTGCGCGCGTTCACCGATCGCTGTCTGATGGGCGGCATCGACGAGACCCGGCTGCAGGAGCGCTCGCTGCCCCTCGTGGCGGCCGAGATCGACGATGCGATCGCGCAGGCGGGCAAGGAACGCCTTATCCTGTCGCCGGGTTGCACGATCCCTTCGTTCAGCCCGAAGCGGACCCTTTCGTTCCTGCGCGAGTACACGCGCGGACCCTGAGGCAGGAGGCCGGCGGTGACGGTACTGGTGCTCGGACTGGCGTTGTTCCTCGGCGCGCACTCGGTGCGCCTGTTCGCCGACCGCTGGCGCGGCGCGCGCATCGCGGCGATGGGCGAAGGCGCATGGAAGGGCCTGTACTCGCTGGTCTCGCTGGCGGGGCTGGCGCTGATCGTCTGGGGCTACGGCCTGGCGCGCGCCGCGCCGGTCGACCTGTGGCATCCCCCGGTCTGGACGCGGCACGCCGCGTCGCTGTTGACGCTGCTGTCCTTCATCCTGATCGCCGCGGCCTACGTGCCGCGCAGCCGCATCCGCGCGCTGGTCGGCCACCCGATGGTGGCCGGGGTGAAGCTGTGGGCCTTCGCGCACCTGCTGTCGAACGGGCGGCTGGCCGACGTGGTGCTGTTCGGCGCGTTCCTCGCCTGGGCGGTGGCCGACTACGCGTCGCTGCGCCGGCGCGACCGCGCCGCCGGCACCCGACGCGGCCCCGGCGCGCTGGCCAACGACCTCACATCGGTCGTGGCCGGCACGGTCGCGTGGTTCGTGTTCGCGCTGTATCTGCACGGGCCGCTGATCGGCGTGCGGCCGTTCTGAATGTTCGCCGGGCCGGCACCGCGCCGGACCGGATCGCCGCAGGTTCGCGTCTCCCGCGCCGCGCGCAGGCGCCCCGCCGTTGCGTATTTCACGGCCGTCCGGGGCGCATTGCATTTTTCACTTCGCGCCGGATCCCCGGCGCCGATCTAACCGGTTGTTTCCGGAGGAATTCGCATGCTGGCACGTTGTCTGCTTGGAGGTCGTCGTCGAAGTGCCGGAAGCAGCGGGGCGAACCATGGGCTGGCTTGACCGTCTTCGCGGGAGGCGGGTCGGCCCCGGTACGACCGTGCTGCGGAAGGTCGACCTGCCGGGTCGCGGCGAGGTGGCGGTGGTGCGCTCGATCGACTGCGTGGGCGAGATGTGCCCGCGCCCGCAGCTGCTGACGGTGAAGGTCATCGGCGAAGTCGGCGAGGGCGAGGTGATCGAGCTGCTCACCGACAACGCGGCGGCGGTCGAAGGGTTTCCGGCACTGGCGATGAAGCTGAACTGCGCGCACCTGGCGACGATTCGCGAGCCGGGGTACTGGCGCATGTACCTGCGCCGCGGCACGTGAGACGGCCGGCGGCATCGGAGACGGAGGAAAGCGGTGGCGAGTACGCGGGTGGGAACCGGGCACGCATCGGGCGGGAGCGCGAACCTGCGCGCCCTCGGCGTGCTGGCGCTGGTGGCGCTGGGCTCGGCCTGGGCGCTGGCCATCGACCCCCGCTTCGTGTACCTGCTCGTCTACGCGTGGTTCGGCGTGGCCTACGGCGCGCTGCTGCAGTACGGGCGCTTCTGCATGGCCTCGGCGGTGCGCGACCTGTTCGCCGTCGGCGTGCCGCGCATGGCGGTGGGCATGATGATCGCGGTGGCGCTGTACGCGGTGGTGGCCGCGATCGTCACCGCCAGCGGCTTCAGCACCTTCCATCCCAACGTGCTCGGCTGGCACGTGGTGATCGGCGCCGCGATCTTCGGCTTCGGCATCGTGTTCACCGGCGGCTGCGCCTCCGGCTCGCTCTACAAGGCGGGAGAGGGCAACCTGAACGCGGTGCTGGTGATCGTGGCGATCTCGTTCTCGCAGGCGCTCGTGGTGAGCGCGAGCGGATGGTGGGACGGCCTCGTCCCGTCCTCCTGGCCGGTGTCGGCCGCGGCCAAGGACATGCCGGCCGAGCTCGACGTGACGCACGGCTGGTTCGACCTCTTCACCGCCGGCTACATCTGGAACCTGGCCGGCAAGACCACCGCCGAGGTGTTCGGCATGGGCGGCACGCTGGCCGGCATCGTGCTCGCCAACACGCTGCTGACAGCCATCATTCCGGTGGCGATCGTGCTGGTGGTGCTGTATGCGCGCTACTACCGCACCGGCTACATGCGCCGCGCCGGCAAGACCGCGCCCGGGCTGGGCGACGAGCTGGTCGGCCTGTGGGCGATGTGCACCGCGTCGAAGAACACCGCCGTTGCGGGCGTCGGGCTGGGCCTGCTGGCCGGCCTGCACATGTGGGTCACCGGCGCGCTGCGCGAGCACTACGGCATCTTCAACTTCGGCGAGCTGCTGGCCGCGATGGGCTACCGCAACGGCCTGTCGATCCAGGACACCGTGTTCGACCCCGGCTACTGGTACATCACCACGCAGGAAGCGCAGTGGGGCGGCTGGGTGCTGAACAAGCTCGGCCTGATGGGCACCGACAACATCTACTTCGGGCTCGACAACGGCCTGCCGAACCCGCTGCTCAACGCGCCCGGCTTCATGTCGGTGGGCATCATTCTCGGCGCGGCCGCCATGGCGCTCGCCCGGCGCGAGTTCAAGTGGAAGCTGCCCAGCCTGGAATCCGCGCTGTTCGCGCTGGTCGGCGGCACGCTGATGGGCATCGGCGCACGCATCGGCATGGGCTGCAACATCGGCGCGTTCTTCGCCACGGTGACCAACGGCGACCCGAGCGGATGGGTGTTCCTGCTCGGCATGACCCTGGGTGCCTGGGCCGGCGTGAAGGTGTTCGCATGGTGGATCGAATGGACCGCGTCGCGCAACGAGGCGACGGCGCTTTGACGCGGCGCGTCCGCGCAGCAACGCAAGGAGATCGGCAATGGCGATGACGTTCGACCGCACCGGGGAACACGAATGGAAGCTCGACGTGTGCGGCTATACCTGCCCGCATCCGCAGATGTACACCAAGAAGGCGCTCGCGAAGATGGCCAGCGGCGACGTGCTCACGGTGCTGTTCGACAACCCGTCTTCGGGGGAGTCGATCATGGCGATGTGCGACTCGGGCGGCGACGAGCTGATCGAACGTCACGAGGACGGCGGCTCGTTCGCGTGGAAGATCCGGAAGGTCTGACGTGCGACTGGGCATCGTGGTGACCGACGAGGCGTTTGGCGCGCACGTCGTCGGCCTGCTCGACGCTGCCGCGGCGCGCGGCTGGCAGGCGCAGTGCTTCCTCACGGATTCGGGCGTGAACCTGCTCGGCGACGCCGCCTTCGTGGAGCGCGCGCGCGCGCGTCCCGGCACCGTGTCGGTGTGCGAGCACAGCGTCGAGAGCGTCGCCGCAGGCCGGTTCCGCCGCGAGGCGTTCGAGGGCGCGGTGGTGTTCGGCGGGCAATACCAGAACGCGCAGCTCGCCAACGCGTGCGAGCGGGTGCTGGTTTTCTGAGGACGGACATGGCCGATTCCAAGCGCATCCTGATGATGGCCCTGCACAACAAGGCCGAGGCCTTGCGCATGGCCGGCGGACTCACGCTGCTCGACGACCGCATCGAGGTGGCCGTGTGGGGCGGCATGCCGGCGGGTCCCGCCACCGCGGAGCAGCTCGCGGCGCTCGACTTCGCCGAGGTGCCGGTGGCCGAGCTGGCGCCCGAGCGCGACCTCGCCGCGCTCGCGCACCGCATCATCGCCAGCGACGTGGTGTATTGCGTATGAGCGCGACCAGGCAAGTCCTGCTGATTCGTCCGCACGGCGCCGCCGGCGTGGCCGGCCTGGCGCAGGCGCTGCGCGATGCCGGAGCGCAGGTGCGCGAGGTCGATCTGTCGAACGAATACGAACCGGTGCTCGACGCGCTGGAACAGGGCTTCGTGCCGGTGGTCCTGAAGACGCCGGCGAACGGCTGAGCGGGCAGCCCCCGCGCGGCGGGATGAACAACGAGGAGGCACTTCAGATGAGAACGCGAGCGAGTTTCAACCTGGGCGGGGTCGCCGTCGCGGCCCTGCTGGCGGGCCTGCAGGGATGCGGCGGTGGCGGCGGCGCGGACACGACCGCCGCGGTCACCAAGATCACCGTCAACTCGCCCGCGGCGATCGCGCAGGAATCCGCCGAGAATTACGACGACAACGTCAACGGCGTGATCTCGGGCGCGACGCTCAAGCGCTGGATCGACGACTGGCCCGCGAACCGTCCGCCCGGCATCACCGGCAAGCTGGTGATCCTGCAGGTCACCCAGGGGCCGGCCGGCTTCGAGTACCTGAAGTCCAACGGCACCAACGTGTTCACCTACCTCGAAGGCGGCTGGACACAGGTGCGCAACAACGGCGTCATCGAGACGATCCAGATGGTGCTCGACGGTCCCAGCGTGGACGCGCTGCTGAAGAAGCACAACATCGACCCGCGCAACGACATGATCGTCTGCGCGCAGGGCGCGGCCAGCACCGGCAATGTGATGACGCAGGGACGCTGCTGGTACACGCTGCGCTACTGGGGCGTCGACAAGGCCAACCTGGCATTGCTCAACGGCAGCAACCAGTGGAACGGCTCGGGCGGCGCGCTGCAGCCGGCGGCGAGCTACTTCCAGGCGGCGGCCAACACGGCGCCCAACAACGGCACGATGTCGGTGAAGAGCCTGCAGGTCGACAACACCCAGCTGCAGGCCACCGTCGAGGACATGATGAAGATCCTGCCGTCGAGCGACGTCAGCATGCGCAACGACGGCGTGTTCATCTGGGACGCGCGCGAGGTCGGCCAGTTCAGCGCCGGGGAGTTCCTCGAGGGCAACGACGCGCAGGCCGCGAACTGTTCGTCGATCACGCCGGGCGTGCCGTACTGCCTGGCAGTCCCGACCTACAACTACATGGCGAAGTTCCAGAACAACGGCTCGCGCCAGGGGCACCCGTGGGGCGCGCTGCAGCTGAACTTCACCAACCTGCTCGACGCCACGCAGGGCTTCAGCTGGAAGCCCAAGGCGGCGCTGCGGGCGTACATGGCTTCGTCGACGGCACGTACCGGCACGTGGGCCAGGGCAACGCATACCAGCCGGGCGATATAATTTACGGTTATTGCGAGACCACTTTCCGCGCCATGATCACCGGCGTGGCCACCGCCGTGGTGCTCGGCCTGCCCACGCGCTTCTACGACGGTGCCATGGTGGAGTGGAACTCGCTGTCGCACATCAAGGATCGCAACGGCGTCGACCTGCTGCCGGCCGATTCGCCGTGGCGCACCGACGTCCGCTCGTTCTTCCGGGCGGCGGCCAGCAGTTCGACGATCGCGCCGCGCGTTGTCGTCGATCCCTATGCCCGTTCCACCAATGCCATCGTGCGCTCCGACACCGCCTACAAGACGGGCGAGACGGCCGTCGCGGCCGGTGGCGGCGGCGGTGGCGGTGCGCCGACCAATCCGTGCGGAGGCTAGTGCCGGCCGCGCGGCGTCGATGACGAAACGGCCGGGCACGCCCGGCCGTCGTTTCGCGGCTGCGGTCGCGTTGGCCGCCGTGGCGCTGCTCGCCGGCTGCAGCGAGCGTCCGGCGGCCCTTTCGATGGAGGCGTTCCTCGAACGTCACTGGGCCGATCCGGTGGCGCCGCAGGGCACGCCGCCGCAGGCCTTCTCCGCGCTCGAAGCCTCGCTGTCGCCGCGCGCCTGCGGCCAATGTCACGTCGAGCAGTACGAAGCGTGGCGCGCGAGCCTGCACAGCCGGGCGGTCGGCCCGGGCCTGCTGTGGCAACTGAAGCTGATGGACCAGGCGCAGGCCAATCGCTGCCTGCGCTGCCACGCACCGCTCGCCGAGCAGAAGGCGCTGCTCGCGATCGAGCACGGCTGGGAAGGTGCACCGGCCGCGCCGCCGCCCGCATACGTAGGACCCGATCTCGCGCACGAGGGGCTGGTGTGCGCGGCCTGCCATGTGCGCGGGCACGGGCGCTTCGGCCCGCCGGCGCGCGCCGGCGGCAGCGGCGCGAAGTCCGGCCGGCAGGTCGCGAGTGCCGCGGGCGGCGATGGCGCGCGCGTCGGCGGCGGCAGCCTGCCGCACGGCGGCTTCACCGCTTCGGCCGCGTTCCAGGACAGCCGCTTCTGCGCGCACTGTCACCAGTTCCCCGAGGACGGCCCGCGCCTGGCCGGCAAGCTGTTCGAGGACACCTGGCAGCAGTGGGCGGCCAGCCCGATGGCGCGCGAGCACACCTGCCAGTCGTGCCACATGCCCGATCGCAAGCATCAGTGGCGCGGCATCCACGATCCCGAGACCACGCGCGGCGCGGTGGACATCGCGCTCGCCGTCGAGCCGCTCGGCGACGGCCGCTGGGCGGCGCGCACCGAGGTGCGCAACGTCGGCGCCGGCCATCACTTCCCGACCTACATGGTGGCCAAGGTGGAGCTGGCCCTGTTCCGCCGCGACGCCGACGGCACCGCGCACCCGCTCGAGCGGCACGTGATCGGCTGGATGACCGATACGCAGATCACGCGCGAGATCTTCGACACGCGCATTCCCTCCGGCGAAGCGCGCAGCTTCGAAGACCGCTTCGCCGCGCCGCGCGGCGACTGGCAGCTCGAGCTGGTGGTGCGCGTGAAGCCCGGCGAGCACTACGAGCGCATGTACCGCGAACACCTCGCCCGGCGCGACGAACTGCCGCCGCAGGCGGTGCCGCACCTGCAGCGCGCGCTTCAGCTGGTGGTGTCGGCCGAGTACGAGCTGGCCCGCATCTTCGCCCGTCCGGCGATTGCAAATTGAAAGATTGCCTCTGCCCGGCTGCGCGCTGCAATTGCGCGCGCCGCTGCCCGGGTCGATAAGCCATTGATCCTGAACGACATCGCCGCTGGCACGGTGTGTGCGTTCGCACTGCATCGGCACAACGCGTCATGCATCGCGCAACCATGAATCCGATCCGTGTCGCCACCGTGCTGGTGTCCGGGCTGCTGCTGGCAGCCACGGGCGCGCAGGCGGCGGACTCCGAACCGCCGCGCCTGAAGTACCGGGCGCGCGGAGCGGTGTGCGCCTGCGATTCCGGCATGAGCGAAGACGAGATCCGCAAGGCGTGGGAGGCGCGCTTCGGCGCGCAGGCGAAGCAGCCGCCGGCACGGCCCGCGGGGCCGGGCAGTGCGCCGGCGGGAGCGCGACGGGATGCGTTGAACGAGGACGACAAGAGGAGGGAGGCAGGCAGATGAGGCGCAAGCACCGAGGGACGAGCTGGATGCAGTGGCTGTGGCGCGGCGGCCTGTTGTCGGCCGCGGCGATCGCCATGGCGCTGCTGGCCGGCATGCATCACGAGCGCGGCGACGAAGCCGCAGCGCAGGCCGGGGGCTGGGGCGGCGAGGCCGTGGCGGCGCTGGCCGACGGCGCATCGCGCCTGTCGCCGATCCCGCTGGCCAACGCCTGCGGCCTGGGCGCATCGAGCTGTTTCAAGTGCCACAACGGCACGCGGGCACCCGCGCCCGGGATGGACGCCGCGAAGTCGCCCTGGCATGCGCACCACGCGAAGGTCAACAACTCGTGCGCCGGCTGTCACAAGGGCAATCCGCGAATCATGAAGGAAGACGTCGCGCACGCGAAGATGATCGCCAAGCCCCGCGACGACTCGGGCGGCTCGTGTGCCGGCTGTCATACCAACGACCTGGCCAAGGTCCAGGGCGCGTACCAAGCAACCGCCGGAGCGAAGTGACATGAAACGAATCGCCTTTGTGCCCGGCGCCGCTGCGTGCTGCGCCACGCTGCTCGCCGCCGCGCTGCCGCTGTCGGCGGCCGCGGGCCCCACGATCCAGGTCGGCGAACAGGGGTCGCTCACGCTGACCTACGCGCTGCAGGGCTGGATGCAGCACCGCAGCTTCTCGGCCGAGAACCACTCCGGCTCGTCCACCGACGCCTTCCTGCGGCGCAACCGGTTGACGTTCTCCGGCCAGTACAACGACTACGTCGGGTTCTACGCGCAGTTCGAGGCCGGCAACGACAGC
>JAHDYE010000133.1 GCA_023383035.1 Burkholderiaceae bacterium
CGCCGTTCGAACCGAGCACCGTGGCGATCTCGCCCTGGCGAACCCGCAGGCTCACCCCGCGGATCGCCTTGATCGGGCCGTAGGCGCTTTCCACGTTGAGCAGCTTCAGGATCGTTTCGCTCACGGGGCGGGCCTCCGCAGCGAGCTCGCGTCGTCGGCGGTGCCGAGATACGCTTCGATGACACCCGGATGGCTCTGTACTTCCGCGGGCGTTCCGGCGACGAGCACTTCGCCCTGGTTCATGGCGAGCACCCGGTCCGAGACCCGGGAGACCAGCGACATGTCGTGCTCGACCATCAGCACCGTGATGCCGAGGTCGTCGCGGATGTCCTGGATCCAGAAACCCATGTCGCCGGTCTCCTCGACATTCAGTCCCGACGACGGCTCGTCGAGCAGCAGCAGCTTCGGCTCGGTGGAAAGCGCGCGCGCCAGCTCGACCACCTTGCGTACGCCGTACGGCAATCCCGCGACCATGGTGTCCCGGTAATGCTGAAGATCGAGGAAGTCGATCACTTCCTCCACCTTGCGCCGCGTCTCGCGTTCGGCCGCGCGCACCGATGGCAGGAACACCAGTTCGCTCCAGAAGCTGCTGCGGCGATGGATGTGGCGCCCGATCAGCAGATTCTGCAGCACCGTCGCGTGCTCGAACAGCTCGATGTTCTGGAAGGTGCGGGCGATGCCCAGGTCGGCGATCCGGTGGGGCGCCACGTCGCCGAGCGAGCGGCCCTCGAACGCGATCGACCCCGAGCTGGGCGTGTAGATGCGGCTGATCAGGTTGAAGACCGTGGTCTTGCCCGCGCCGTTCGGGCCGATCAGCGTGAACACCTCGCCGCGCTGCACGTCGAAGCTCACGTCGTTGACCGCCAGCACGCCGCCGAAGCGCACGGTCAGGTTGCGGGCCGAAAGCAGCGCGTCGGTCATTTCAGGCGATCCGACTTCTGGAAGGCCTTCTGCCGCCTGAACAGACCCTTGCGGTAGAACGGGAACAGCTGGAACCAGGTGCGGACCTTCAGCCAGCGCCCGTACAGGCCGAACGGCTCGAACAGCACGAAGACGATCAGCACGAGGCCGTAGACCACCCCCTGCAGGCCCACCGCCTGGCCGATCGCGGGCGGCAGCAGGTCCTTGCCCAGCGCGATGAGCTGCGGCATCGTGATCAGGAACGCGGCGCCGAGGAAAGCGCCGTGGATGGAACCGAGCCCTCCGATCACGATCATCAGCAGCAGGTCGATCGACTGGATGATGCCGAACTGGTCGGGCGACAGGAAGCGGATCTGGTGCGCATAGAGCGCGCCGCCCACGCCGGCCAGGGCCGCACTGATCATGAACGACAGGGTCTTGTAGCGGGCGAGGTGGATGCCCATGCTCTGGGCCGAAATCTCGGAGTCGCGGATCGCGACGAACGCGCGTCCGGTCGGCGAACGCAGCAGGTTCAGCACCATCAGCGTGCACAGCACCGCGCATGCCAGGCACACGAAGTAGAACGATTGCGAAGTGTCGGCCTTCCAGCCGAAGAGGCCGAGGCTCGGCACCATCATGCCGGCGTTGCCGCCGGTGACGCTTTCCCAGCGCGCCAGCCCCTCCTCGACGATGAAGCCGAAGGCGAGTGTGGCAATGCCCAGGTAGATGCCCTTGACCCGCAACGCCGGCAGGCCGACCACCGCGCCCACCGCGGCCGACAGGCCGGCCGCCACGGCCAGCGACAGCGGGAAGGGCCAGCCCATCGTCGCGAGCACGGCCTGCGCATAGGCCCCCACGCCGAGGAAGGCGGCATGGCCGATCGAGAACAGCCCGGTGAATCCGGACAGCAGCATGAGCCCCAGCCCCACGATCCCGTAGATCAGCACGAACGTGAGCTGGGCCAGCCAGTAGTCGGGCAGCAGCCAGGGCCCGGCGATCAGCGCGAGTACCAGCGCCGAGTACCAGAAGCGGTGACCGCCGTGCGTGGCGAGGTCGATGTCCTGGTCGTAGGTGGTCTTGAAGACGAAGCGCACGCCGCTACACCTTCTTGCGCAGGTTTTCGCCGAACAGTCCGTTCGGCTTGATCATCAGCATGATCAGTACCACCACGTAGGCGGCGACGTCCTTGAAGCCTTCGGGCAGGAAAAACCCCGACATCGACTCGACCACGCCGATGATCAGCCCGCCGACGATCGCGCCCGGCAGGCTGCCGAAGCCGCCGACCACCGCGGCGGGAAATGCTTTCAGGCCGATGAAGCCCATGTTCGCGTGGATGAAGGTGATCGGTGCGAGCAGCAGCCCCGCCACCGCGGCGACCGCCGCGGCCAGTCCCCACACCAGGCTGTTCAGCTGCTTGACCGGGATGCCCATGTAGTAGGCGGCCAGCTGGTTCTGCGAGGCGGCCTGCATCGCGATACCCACCTTGCTGTAGCGGAATATCAGGTACAGCACGAGGCACAGCACCGCGGTGACGCCGATCACCGCCAGCTGCTCGACCGCGAAGACGACCCCTGCGAGCTGCAGGACTTCGTTGCGGTACGGGACCGGCAGCGTGTGCGTGTCGGTGCCGACGTTCGGGATCATGGTGATCGCGCCGCGCGCGACGTAGCCGATGCCGATCGTGAGCATCACGATCGCGAAGGCGGGCTGGCCGAGAATCGGGCGGATCACGATGCGCTCGAGCAGGATGCCGAACGCACCCATGGCGACGATCGCCGAGAGCACCGACAGCCAGAACGGAAAACCGAGCGCCGCCATCAGTGCCAGGCCGAGGAAAGCGCCGAGCATCATCAGCTCGCCCTGCGCAAAGCTGACCGTTTCGGTCGCTTTGTAGATCAGGACGAATCCGAGCGCGATCAGTCCGTAGATGCAGCCCTGAGCGATGCCACTGACCAGAACCTGCAGTACCTGCAAGAGCGCTGTCTCCTCGACGTTCCATTCTCGGCGGCCATGCCGGCGACCGGAGGAACGTTCGTCGGCACCGATGGTAGTACAGCCCGGCGCGTGCCGGGGCTGCGGCCGGCACCGGGGAAACCCGGAATCAGCTGATGACGTACGCGGCCGAGCCGGTCGCGATCAGCGTGCCCGCCTCGTTGTCGAGGGTCATCTGCACCGAGCCGATCCTGCCGCCGAGGCGGGTGATGCGGGCGGCCGCGACGAAGCGTTCGCCGATGCCCTGGTGCAGGAAGTCGACGCGCAGGTCGATGGTGCCGATGCGCGTGAACCGGTGCAGGACCTGGTCGGCCGATTCGTCCGGGTGCTTCGCGGCGATGCCGCACATCAGTGCGAAACCGCCGGTGGCATCGAGCACCGCCGAGATCGTGCCGCCATGCAGGCGGCCGTGGAGGAAGTGCCCGACCAGTTCGGGGCGCATGTCGAAGCGGGTTTTCGGCGTGGCCGGATCGAAGGATTCGATCTTCACGCCGAGCACCCGGTTGAACGGAACGTGTTCCTCGAACACCTGACGCAGCGTTTCCTCGAGTCGCCGCTGCTCGGCGGCCGAGCGCGGGGGGTTGGCGGCGCCGGTCATCATCGTCCCTTGAAAGCCGGAGCGCGCCGCTGCAGGAACGCCGCGACGCCTTCGTGGAAGTCCTCGGTGCAACCGGCCTGCGTCTGCAGTGTCGCTTCGAGCTCGAGCTGCGCGCAAAGATCGCGCCCGAAGCTGCCGTCCAGCGCCTGCTTGATCATCGCGTAGGCGCGCGTGGGCTGCGACGCGAGGTGCGCGGCGAGCCTGCGCGCTTCGGGCATCAGCGCGTCGTCATCGAAAACCCGCCATACCAGCCCCCACCGTTCGGCGGTACCGGCATCGACCGGTTCGGCCAGCAGCGCCATGGCGCGCGCGCGCAGGTCGCCGACGTAGCGCGGCAGGAACCAGGTGCTGCCGGCATCGGGCACCAGACCGATCTTCGAGAACGCCTGCAGGAAATACGCCGAGCGGGCGGCGAGCACGATGTCGCCGGCCAGCGCGATGCTCATGCCGGCACCCGCGGCCGCGCCGTTGACCGCGCAGATCACCGGCTTGGGCATCGTGCGCAGCGTCTGGATGACCGGATGGTACCGCTCGCGCAGCAGGCGGCCGAGATCGAGGTCGGGGCCCGGCGACACCGAGGCGAGGTCGGCGCCCGAAGAAAAGCCGCGTCCGGCGCCGGTCAGTACCACGGCGCGTACCGTGTCTTCGCCGGCGGCGCGGTCGATCGCCTCGCGCAGCGCACGTATCAGCGCGTCGTCGAGCGCGTTGAGCACCTCGGGGCGGTTCAGCGTGATCGTCGCGACTCCGTCCGCGGAGTCGTACAGCACGGTCGTGGCGGTCATGGGGAGTCCGGTCGTGGCAACACTATCCAGGGTACTCACTATAATCGACGCCATGCCCGCCGACATCGAGGTTCCGCTCTACGTCGATCTCGACGGTAGCGTCATTCGCACCGATACGCTGTGGGAATCGTTCGCGAGCGCCCTGCGGCGCAACCCGCTGCGGGCGATCGTCGCCCTCCGGGCGCTGGCATCAGGGCGCGCGGCGCTCAAACGCCGCCTGGCCGAGATCGGCGCGCCGGACATCGATTCGCTGCCGCGTCATGAGGCGCTGATCGACTGGCTGCGCGAGCAGCGCGCACAGGGCAGGCGCATCGTGCTGGCAACGGCGGCCGATCGCAGCCTGGCCCGGTCGGTGGCTTCGTCGGTGGCCCTGTTCGACGAGGTCATCGCCAGCGACGGTTGCCGCAACCTGAAGGGCCGTCACAAGCTCGAGGCCATCCGGCACGACGCGGGCGGTGCGCCGTTCGACTATTGCGGTAACGGCCCCGAGGATGTCGCCATCTTCGCGGCCGCGCGTCGGGCGATCGTGGTGGGCGCGGGGCCACGGGTGCTGCGCCAGGCGCGCCGCCAGGCCGACGTGGCCGCCGTGTTCGACCCGAAGCCCACGCTGCCGCAGCGCCTGCACGCCTGGCTCGGCGCGCTGCGGCCCCATCAGTGGCTGAAGAACCTGCTGGTGCTCGTCCCGCTGATCACCGCGTTTCGCCTCGACGAGCCGACGGTGGTGGGCGATGCGCTGCTGGCGTTCGCGTCGTTCAGCCTGGCCGCCTCCAGCGGCTATCTGCTCAATGACCTGCTCGATCTCGCCGCCGACCGGCATCATCCGCGCAAGCGCGAGCGCGCCTTTGCCGCAGGGCGGCTGTCGGTGCGCAGCGGCTTCGTGGGCGCGGCGCTGCTGCTGGTGGCCTCGCTGGCGATTGCCGTGGCGGTCGGCGAACGCCTGCTTGCCACGGTGATGGCGTACCTGGCGATGACTGCGATCTACTCGGGCCTGGCCAAGCGGATCGCGCTGTTCGACGTGGCGATGCTCGCAGGGCTGTACACGGTGCGCGTGCTCGCCGGCGGCGCGGCGACCGGCGTGGAGGTGTCGTTCTGGCTGCTGGCGTTCTCGGTGTTCCTGTTCTTCAGCCTGGCGCTGCTCAAGCGCTGCGGCGAGCTGGTGGCGCAACTCGAGCGCGACGAGCAGACCGGGAAGGGGCGCGGCTATGGCACGAGCGACCTGGCGGTGCTGCAGACGCTGGGCATCGCGACCTCCTGCGCGGCGCTGGTGGTGCTGGCGCTGTACGTGCGCGAGCCCGAGGTGACGCAGCGCTATGCGTCGCCGCAGATCCTGTGGCTGATGCTGTTCGGGTTCCTGATCTGGCTCGGCCGCCTCTGGCTGGACACGGCGCGCGGCCGCATGCACGACGATCCGCTGGTCTACGCGATGCAGGAGCCGGGCAGCCGCTGGCTGCTGGCCGGGCTGCTGGTGCTGTTCGGCATTGCGGCCACGGTGCGGCTGCCGACCTGATCCTCGTCCGGCCGCGCGTCGCGCCGGACGGCGGCGCCGTCGACGCAGGCCGTCACGGCCCCATCGTCGAAGGCAGCCACAGCGAGATGGCCGGGAACGCGCACAGGATCACCAGGCGCAGCACGTCCACCGCGATGAACGGCATGGTGCCGCGGTAGATCGTGCCGAGCGGCACGTCGCGCGCGATCGAGTTGATCACGAACACGTTGATCCCGACCGGCGGGCAGATCATGCCGAACGTGACCGCCATCACGATGATCACCCCGAACCAGACCGGATCGAAGCCGAGCTGCATCATCGCCGGGAATACGATCGGCACGGTCAGCAGGATCATCGCCAGCTCGTCCATGATCGCGCCGAGGATGAAGTAGCCGATCATCACCAGCGCGAGCACCCCGTACGGACCCACCGGCAGGTGTACCAGGAACTCCACCGCCTTCTGGGTGAACTGCGTGATGGTGAGGAAGTAGCCGAACAGGTAGGCGCCGAGCACGATGGCCATGATCGCCGACGAGACGCGCAGCGCGTCGACCAGCGCGGCGCGGATCCGCGGCGCGTTGAGCCGGCCGCGCAGGACGCCGATGGCGAGCGTTCCGGCCGCACCCACGCCCGCCGCCTCCTGCACGGTGAACATGCCGCCGTAGATGCCGCCCAGCACGAACAGGAACAGCACTACCACTGCCCACAACTCGCGCAGGCTCGCGAAGCGTTCGCGCCACGAGTACAGCATGCCGCGCGGCATGCTGTCGGGCCAGCGCCACCCGATGACCTGGATCACGACGAAATACATGCCGATGGCGAGCAGGCCCGGCAGCACCCCGGCGGCGAACAGCTTGGTGATGTCGGTCTCGGTCATGATCCCGTAGAGCACGAAGATCACCGAAGGCGGAATCATGATGCCGAGCGTGCCGCCGGCGGCGATCACGCCGGCCGAGAATCCGGGCGCGTAGCCGGCACGGCGCATCTCGGGCAGCGCCACCTGGGTCATGGTCGCCGCCGTGGCCACCGACGATCCGTTGATCGCCGAGAAGCCGCCGCAGGCCGCGACGGTGGCGAGTGCCATGCCGCCGCGCCGGTGGCCGAGCCAGGCGCGCCCGGCGCCGAACAGCTCGCGGCTCATCCCCGAGTGCGACGCGAATGCGCCCATCAGGATGAACATCGGAATCACGCTCAGGTTGTAGTCGGTCAGCACCGACAGCGGCACGTTCGACAGCAGGTTCAGGCCGGTCTGCAGGCTGGTCAGCGACGCGAACCCGACCACGCCGGCGATGCCCATCGCGACGCCGATCGGCACGCGCAGCGCCATCAGCACGAACATGCCGATGAAGCCGAGCAGGGCGACCAGGTCACGATCCATGCGCGCCCTCCGCGGCCGCGGCATCCTGCGATCTGCCGCGCGCGAGCTCGATCGCCCGCAACGCGCCGAGCAAGGCGGCGACGGTCGCGCCCACGGCACCGACCGCGTAGAACCAGACCAGCGGCAGGCGCAGGTCGTTGGTGGCCTGCGTGCCGGTGCCGCTCACCTTGACCCAGACCATCCAGGCCAGTGGCGCGAGGAACGCCAGCGTCACCAGCGTCGCGAACAGGTCGAGCCAGCGGCGAGCGCGCTCGCCCAGGTGTTCCCAGACGATGTCCACGCAGATGTGTCCGCCCCGATAGGTGGCGATCGCGATACCCCAGAACAGCGCGATCGCCTGCAACTGCTTCGATCCGTCGAACCAGTCGGGAATCTGCGTGCCGAAGAGGTCGCGCAGCGCGACGTTGCCGGCCGTGAGCAGTGCGATCGCGAGCAGGAACAGCGCTGCGATGTTCTCGGTGGTCGCCAGCAGGCGTTTCATCGGCGGGCTCCGGAGGTCGGGGGCATGCGAGGCGGGCGCGCCGCGCAACGACACGGCGCCGGGCGATCGACCCGGCGCCGTGTTGCCGATCGCCGTACGTTCAGTTGTTCAGCGCGTTGCGCTTCTGCAGCTCGGCGCGCAGTGCCTCGCGCGCCGCCTTGCCGTCCTGGCCGACCTTGCCCGCCGACTCGATCCAGCGCACGTAGAGCGGCTCGGCCGAGGCGCGCCACGCCGTCTTCTGCTCGGGCGTGAGCTTGACGATCGTGTGGCCGCCCATCTTCTCCAGCTTCTCCTGCCCGGTGTCCTCGTCGTCGCCCCAGGCTACGCCGACCTTGCCGGCCCACTCGTTGTTGCAGTGGTCGTCGACGACCTTCTTCTGGCCCGCCGACAGCCGGTCGTACCAGCCCCTGTTCATCGTCCACGCGAAGGTGGACGCGTACAGCTTCTGGTCGTTGTGGAACTTCACCACCTTGTCGATGCCGAAGGTGATGATCGAATGCCACGGGAACACGATCGCGTCGGCCACGCCTTTCTCGAGCGCATCGCGCGATTCGGGCGCGGAGACCTGCACGTTGGTGGCGCCGAGCAGCGACATGTAGGCCGACATCGTGCCGTTGGACGGGCGGATCTTCATGCCCTTGATCTGCGCCGGGTCGGTGATCGGCTGCTTGGAGTGCATGGTGCCGGTGTGCACGTGCGCGAAGCAGAACCTGATGTCCTTCATCTCGGTGCCCGCGTACTTGCGGTACCAGGCATCGAGCGCAGCCGATCCGCGGCCCGCGTTGCCGATCAGCATCGGCAGCTCGCCGGCCGAGAACATCGGGAAGCGCCCGGCCTGGTAGCCCGGATTGACCCATGTCATGTCGGCGATGCCGTCGCGTGCCATGTCGTAGTGGTCGGACGCCTTGCCCAGCTGCTGGGCCGGAAAGAGCGTGACCTTGATCGAACCCTTCGATGCCGCTTCCACGGACTTCGCCCACGGCTCGAAGCCCAGCTTGGCCAGCGGATGGGTCGGGGGCAGCCAGTGCGCGAAACGCATCTCGACCGGCTTGTCCTGCGCCACGGCCGGTGCGGCGGCGACCAGCAGGGCAGCAAGGGTGGCGGCAATCGAAAGCGGCAGGTTCTTCTTCACGGATCGTCTCCCTTCTCTGTCGGCTCGTGGACCGCGCATCTCCGCGTCAGCGGGAACTTACACCAGTCGGCGCGGCTCCGCGCGGTTTTCTCATCCACACGATCGGCCTGACCGGCGGCGGCAGCGGCGTGATGCCTGCCAGTTCGAGCGAACGCTCGAGCTGGCGGCCTTCGGGCTCGGCCAGCGCCGCGTCGATCGCCTGCTGCAGCGCCTGCGCGGCGTCTGTGGTCGGCGCGTCGCCCGCGGCAAGCGTGCGTTCGACCAGCGCATCGAAGATGCGCGCGAAGCTCGCGCGGCCGCGGCGCTGCGTGTCGCCGTAGCCCTTGAGCACCCGGGGCAGGCCGGCCAGCGCGGCAGCGAACGTGGGCGATGCGGGCAGCATGCGCTCGAGCGCGGCAAGCCAGCGCTCGATCGCCTGCTGTTCCTCGTGAAAGCGCAGCGAGCGGCGTCGCAGCGGGCGCAGTCGCGCGAGCAGCCGCAGCATCAGGTAGCCGTGGATCTTCGTGCTCGGCAGGTGCAGGCCGCGGTTCAGCGTGTCGAGCTTGCCGCGGCGCGCTGCCCAGCCACGCAGGCGCTCGCCGAGCCGGCGCGGCAGGATCGCCGCCACTTCGTCCACACCGGGTTTCAGGTATTCGACGATCTGCACGATCTCGCCGTCGCGGGCGCGCGATTCGCCGCGGATGCGCTCGATACGGCTGCGCCGCGTCTTCAGGTCGGCCACCCGGATCACGTCTTCGTAGCTCATCCACAATGCCAGGTGGCGCGCGGCCTCCGACAGCGCGTGGGAGGTCGCCGAGCGCGCGTGCGGGTCGCCGGCCGCGGCGGCGATGCGCTGCAGCCGCTCGACGTAGAGCCGCCCGTAGGCGGCGTCCTGGTAGTCGAGCAGGCGCACCACGCCATGCGCCGCGTTCGCGCGCATGGGTTCAGGCAGCGTGGCGAGCAGCGGCGCCCAGATTTCCGGGCTGGTCTTCGCGACGAGGCCGGCCCCAGCGCCGGCCAGCGCTTCGCGCGCCGCGCCGGCCGCCACCGCGTCGAAGGCGGACGTGAATCCGGCCAGGCTCGCCTGCACGCCGACGCCGCCATCGCGGATCACGCGCTCGCAGACCTCGCGCGTCCACGGCAGGACGCCGGCGCCCGCGAGCGCTCCGAACATCACCGCGCTGATCACCGTGCCGTGCGCCGTCGCGATGGAGGCCATGTCGAGACTCAGGTAGCGCGCGGCCAGCGTGCGTGCCCCGGCGTGGATGCACTCATCGTCGAAGCGGCCGTCTCCCATCTGCATCTTTTCCTGCGTCGTGTAGACGCGGTGCGACGCGGAAATCAGC
>JAHDYE010000134.1:0-2179 GCA_023383035.1 Burkholderiaceae bacterium
CTCGACGTCACCGGCCTGGCGCAGAAGAACGGCGCGGTGATGAGCTTCGTGCGCTTCGCCGAGGCGGGCGAGCCGCTGTACGCGCCGCGCATCGGCATCGCCTCGGCCGACGCGGTGCTCGGCTGCGACGTGGTCGTCGCCGCCGGCCGCGAGGCGCTGGCGCGCATGGGCGCGGGCCGTACGCGCGTGGTGGCCAACGTCGCGCGCATCCCGACCGCCGAGTTCACCCGCAATCCCGACTGGAGTTTTCCGCTCGACGCGATGCAGGCGGCGATCGTCGGCGCGGTGGGCGAGGATCGCGCGTGGTTCGTCGACGGCACCCGGCTGGCCGGCGCGCTGCTCGGCGACGCGATCGCGGCCAACCCGTTCATGCTCGGCTACGCCTGGCAGCTCGGGCTGGTGCCGTTGTCGGCGGCGGCGATCGAGCGCGCGATCGAGCTCAACGGCGTGGCGATCGAGCAGAACAAGGCGGCCTTCGCGTGGGGACGGGTCGCAGCGGTCGATCCGGCGTGCATCGAGGCGGCCGCCGAGCCAGCCGGTGCGCCGCTGGTGGCGCGCCGGCTCTCGGGCTCGCTCGATGAGCTCGTCGCGCGGCGCATCGACGAGCTGGCCGACTACCAGGACGAGCGCTACGCGCGCCGCTATGCCGCCACGGTCGAGCGCGTGAAGGCGGCCGAGCGCGCGCTGGTCGGGGAGGGGCCGCTGGCGCTCACCGAAGCGGTGGCGCGCAACCTGTTCAAGCTGATGGCGGTCAAGGACGAGTACGAGGTGGCGCGGCTGTACACCAGCGGCGCGTTCATGGCGCGGCTGAACGAGCGCTTCGAGGGCGATTTCCGGCTCGGCTTCCACCTCGCGCCGCCGCTGCTCGCGAAACGCAACGCCAAGGGCGAGCTGGTCAAGCGCGAGTATGGACCGTGGATGTTCAAGGTCTTCGGCCTGCTCGCGCGCCTGCGCCGGCTGCGCGGCAGCGCGCTCGATCCGTTCGGGCGCAGCGCCGAACGGCGCATGGAGCGCCGGCTGATCGCCGACTACGAGGCCGACCTCGAGCGGCTGCTCGCCGCGCTCGACCGCGAACGCCTGCCGCTGGCTGTGCGCATCGCGTCGCTGCCCGAGGAGATCCGCGGCTTCGGGCACGTGAAGGAACGCAGCGTGAAGGCGGCGCTGGCGCGGCGCGCACAGTTGCTCGACGAGTACGCGACGGTGAAGGCCGCGACGCCGGCCTGACGCGCGTCGTTGCGGCCGGCACGCGGCCGAGGCCGGTCCGCGATCCGTTCAGTCCGCACGGATCTTCGCCGAGCGGATCAGTTGCGCGTAGTGTGCAATGTCGCTCTCGATGGTGGCCGCGAACGCCTCCGGCGAGTCGCCGACGGGCAGCACGCCATGGCCGTCGAGCTTCCTGCGCACCTCCGGCTCGGCGAGGATCGCGACCACTTCCTCGTTGAGCCGGCGTACCACCGGGTCGGGGACCTTGCGCGGCGCGACCAGCCCGTACCAGATGCTGGACTGGAACCCGGGCAGACCCGCCTCGCCGACGGTCGGCACGTCGGGAAACAGCGGCAGGCGCTTCTCGGTCGCCACCGCGAGCAGGCGCAGCTTGCCCGCCTGCACGTGCGGCAGCGTGGCGGGGATCACGGTGAACATCATCGACACGTGTCCGCCGAGCAGGTCGGCCACCGCCGGCGCCGCGCCCTTGTACGACACGCCGGTGATGTCGACGCCGGCCTGCAGCTTGAGCCGCTCGGCTGCCAGGTGCGCGGCGCTGCCGTGGCCCGACGAACCATAGGTGAGTCCGCCGGGGCGCGCCTTCGCCAGCGCGAGCAACGTCTTCAGGTCGGTCGCCGGCACCTGCGGATGCACCACCAGCACGTTGGGCGCCAGACCGGCGTTGGCGATCGGCCGGAAATCGCGTGCGAAGTCGACGCCGGCCGGCGGCAGCAGGGTGACGTTGACGCAGTTGTTGCTGCTGGCCATCAGCAGCGTGTAGCCGTCCGGCTTGGCGCCGGCCACCAGCTGGGTACCGATGTTGGTGGCGGCACCCGGCCGGTTGTCCACCACGACCGGCTGGCGCAGCCGCTCGCTCAGTCGTTCGGCGAGCGTTCGGGCGATGAAGTCGGCCGCGCCGCCCGCGGGCCACGGCACCACGTTGGGGAGGGCCCGCGACGGCCACGATGCCTCCTGG
>JAHDYE010000134.1:2189-9983 GCA_023383035.1 Burkholderiaceae bacterium
CACAGGACGGACAAGCGACGTCGAACGTTCATGGCGACACTCCTGGGTGGGATCGGGCGCGC
Organism: Burkholderiaceae bacterium; assembly: GCA_023383035.1. Taxonomy (GTDB): domain Bacteria; phylum Pseudomonadota; class Gammaproteobacteria; order Burkholderiales; family Burkholderiaceae_E; genus Zeimonas. The sequence goes on from JAHDYE010000134.1 coordinate 2,252, forward strand.
CGTGCACGCGCGCCCATGGATCGAACGATTTCGCCGGCCGGCCGAAGCCTGAAGGCGCGGTCGAGCAGCCCGTTGCGCCTGAAGTAGCCGCGATCGATGTCGAGCAGCGTGTCGAACACGCAGCGCACCTCGGGGAACGCCAGCGCGGTCGCCATGGTCTCTTCGACGCGTCGCGCGGTGGCCTGATCGTCCACCTCGGCGCCGGCGGGGTCATCGCCGGCGAGGCGCACCGACAGCGACAGCGCGAGCCCGAGTTCGCGCAGGCGCGGCGACAGCTCGCGCGCCAGCGCCATCGGGCTCGCGCCGCGGCCGAGGCGAAACACCAGTCCGTCGATGGCGTCGGCCCGCCGCGCGGCCGAGGCGACCTCGGCGATCTGCTGCCACTCCTGTGCCACCCAGCCGTAGAACACCAGGTGGCCGTAGCGCAGCCCGTCGAAGCGGCTGTCCTCGTGGCGGCGCAGCTTGGCCAGGTGCACCGGCCTGCCGACCGCTTGGCGCAGCGCCGCCATGGGTTGCAGCGCTTCGCGTATTTCCTCCACCGGCAGGGTGATCTCGACACTGTCGAGCAGTTGCGCGTGCTGCGCCAGCAGTTCGGCGGCACGCCCGGCGGGAACGCCGAGCGCCGACACGACGAAGCGGTTGCCGACCGAGGCTGCGAGCCGCATGCGGTCGCGCACCTGTCCATCGAGCAGGTCCTGGATCGGCACGCGCAGCAGCGTGAGGCCCATGTCCCACACCGCGCACAGCGGATAGTCGTTGCGCGCCCGCTTGCGTTCGAACTCCTCGAGCGCGCCGCTGGGAGGCAGCTCGACCACCTCGGCCCATGGATGGCGCAGGTCGACTCCGACGTTGCCGATCGCCGCGGTCTTGGTGTGGATCTCGAACGGCGCGAGCCTCACCGGCTCGCCCCCCTCGGGCGGACGCAGGATTCCGTCGGAGCGTACCCACATGGCGACGTGTCCGTGCTCGTGCACGTCCACGACGAAGAAGCCGAGCTTGCTCACGTCGGCGCGGCCGCCTTCCTCGCCGGGCGGGCATACGCGCATGAACTCGCTGTAGTCCTGGCGCACGAACGCGGTCGAAGGCGCCAGATAGATCTCGGCGCCGCCGTATTGGTCGTACCAGAAGTTGTGCACGTGGCCGCAGAACACCGCTTCCACCGCGTGCCGCTCGAACAGGCCGAGCAGCCAGCCGCGGCCGGGTTCGTCGATGTTGTCGTAATGGCCCGGCTCGTCGCTGCGCCACACGTAGGGCGGGTAGTGGATCGCCACGAACACGCGCCGGCCCCGCTGCGCGGCAAGGTCCGCTTCGAGCCAGGCGCGTTGCGCCGCTTCTTCGGGCAGCCCCGAATTGATCACCGGCGCGTTGACGACCACGAAGTGCAGCCCGGCCTGATCGAACGAATACCAGGGTTCGCCGAAGGTTTCGCGGTAGGTGCGCACGAACGCGCTGGTCACCGTGGCCACCGGCGCCGAGCGTGCCGGCTTGTCGCCGATATCGTGGTTGCCAGGGGTGAGACGGATCGGCACGCCTACGTCGGCGTAGATCTCGCGGTAGCAGCGCGCGGCCTGCGCGTAGGCGGCCAGCCCCGGTACCGGGTGCACGATATCGCCGAGATGCAGCACGAAAGCGGCCTGCACTTCCCGCAGCATCCGCGCGACGTGCCGCGAGCGCGCATTGGCGAGCCGGTTCAGGGGAAAGAAGGACGACGCTTCATCCTCCGACTGGTTCACGTGAGTGTCGGCGATCACGGCGAAGCGCAGCAGCCGCTTGCCGGTGGGACGCTTGTCGGACGGTGGCAGTGCAGGCGCGGGCATGGGCATGGGGCCGGTCGGTGCCTGTCCGTCAGAAGACGGCCATGGCGGGGCGGATCGTCGCTGCCGTGGCGCGGAAGCTGGCGTGGGCGTTCTCGATGTGCGCGCGTATCAGTCGTGCCGCGTCGTCGCCTCGCCGCTGCTGGATCGCCTCGACGATGGCTTCGTTCTCGGTGAGGATGGCGGCGGCCCGTGCCGGATTCGCCCGCAGCAGCGACATGCCGAACAGCACGACCAGGTCGTTCACCTGCCGGAACATGCGCATCAGCTGGGTGTTGCCGGTGGCCTGCGCGATCAGTTCGTGGATCGCGCGCGATGCGTTCTGGAATTCCGCCAGTTCGCGCGCCTTCAGATAGCGGCGGGAAACGCCGAGCAGCTTCGCCATGCCCGCCGCTTCGGCCTCGGTGGCTCGCTCGGCGGCGCGCAGGGCGTTCGCTACCTCGATGACCAGGCGCGCCTCGAAGATCTCCTCGGCGTCGCGCAGCGAGATCGTGCGCACGCCGTAACCCCAGTTGCCGACCCGCGCCACCAGCCCCTCGGTTTCGAGGCGCGCCAGCGCTTCCTTCACCGGCGTGCGGCTCAGTCCCATCTCGGTGGCGATGCGCTGGGCGATCAGCCGGCTTCCCGCTGCGAGCCGACCCTTGAGGATCGCCTCGCGAAGCGTGTTGTAGGCCACCGCGCCCTGAAGGATGCTGTCTGAATCCATATTGGATCCAATTTAGGCTGCGATCGCGCCGATGTCAAGCCGCATCCGGCCGTTCGAAGCAGGGGGAGCATCGACACCCCCGGCAGACGAAGAAAAAGCCCGGTCTCGCGACCGGGCCGATGGTGCAGCGGAAGACCCGCCGCGCAGGGGCTTTCGCCCCGCGCAGCCTGCTTACGCGGCCTTGCGCGCGCGCGCGGCCGTGGTGGTCTTCGCGGCCGCGGCCATGTTGGCTTCGGCCACTTCGACGGCCTGCTTAGTGGCCTTGCTGACCTGATCGAACGCGCTGTTGGTGGCGGTCACGGCCTGCCTGACCAGCGTGACCAGACCCTCGCTGCCGGCCGGGGCGTTCTGCGCCATCGCGTCGATCGCGGCATACAGCTGCCGGTTGCTCTCGGCGAACTGCTTCTCGAACAGCTTCGCCAGTTCGGTGCCGGTTTCGTTGGCGATCTCGTAGACGTGCTTGTAGTAGGCGGTGACCTTGTCGGTCGCCGGCTGCACCGAGCCGGAGGCGATGTCGGCCAGCTGCTTGGCATCCTTGACTTCGGCGAACGACCGCAGCGCGTCGGTCGATTCCTCGATCGAGGCCTTGGCGGCCTGGACGTTCAGTGCGGTCAGCTTCTCGATACCCTCGATCGACGCGATCGTGGCGTTATGGAAGACTTCCAGCGCGGCTTTCTGCAGTTGCAGGACTTGTTCGGGCGTAGTGACCATTTCGATACTCCCTGATCGTTGAGGGTGGACTGGGCGGAAAAAGCGCTGCGCAGATCCGTCTCGGCATCGACGCCGGGATTGTGCACCGCAACAATTCGAATTGTAAGGGTGCTTTCCAGGAAGTCAAGCGTTTTTTGATGCGTCGCAACATGGACGGTGGGCGCGTCCTGTCGGCGGCTGGCGGCGCCCGCGTGCCCGCATGGCCGCGCGGCGATCTCCTATCATTGCGTGCGCGCCGCCAGACCGGCGTGCCCTACCGTGAACGAGGCAGTGCAGTGAGCCGTCAGGCAGACGACGAATCCACCGGTGCGCGCGCGGCGCGTCCGCGGCCGCTGGCGCGCACCGACTTCCGGCATTTCCTGCCGATCACCACCCGCTGGATGGACAACGATGTCTACGGCCACGTGAACAACGTCGTCTACTACTCGTATTTCGACACCGTGGTCAACCGCTACCTGATCGAGCGGGGCGTGCTCGACATCCAGCGCGGCGCGGTGATCGGGCTGGTGGTCGAGACCGGCTGCCATTACTTCACGCCGCTGGCGTTCCCGCAGACGGTGCATGCCGGCTTGCGCGTCGCGCGCCTGGGCACCAGCAGCGTGCGCTACGAGATCGGCCTGTTCGCCGACGAGTCGCAGCAGGCGGCCGCGCAGGGACACTTCGTCCATGTCTACGTCGATCGCGAGAGCAGGCGCCCGGGCCCGCTCGCGCCGCCGCTGCGCGCGGCGCTGCGGGCGCTGGCGGTGTGAGCCGATGCGGTATCCGCACGGCTGTGGCCATGTCGAACCGGCTGCACATCGGGCGCGAACCGCGATCCGCCTTTACCAGATTCGAAGGCCGGGAGCCACAGGCATCGCTCCGCTTGTCGCAAAAAAGCGACCGACCATCGAGAAATCGCATCAATCATATTTTGTAACCTGTTCTATTCGCTTGGCTTTTCGGTACCATCGGCACTCCCTGTGAATGGTTCCTGCCTGTCTGGAGTGCGCGCCGATGTCCTGCTCGCGGTGGATTCGCCTTTCCCGCTTCGGCGTGTCGCTGGCTCTCTGGACGGCGTTGGCCATGCTGGCCTGGCCGGTTGTCGATGCGTCGGCGCGCGAACCGGTGCAACCGACCAAGCGCGGTGCCACCAGGGCCGCCGACAAGGCGAAGGCGCCGGCGGTCGCGCGGGATACCCGCCATGCCGAGGGTGCGCGCAGAGTCCCGCAGAGCGCGCGCGGCACCTCGGACAGGTCCGGCAGGACGGTTTCGAGCAGGACCGCCAGGCCGGCCGGACAGGCCGGTCAGCGCGCATCGCGCAGGACGGACGTCGCGGCGCGCGCCGGTCGGGGCGCGGCCCGCGCCACCCAGGCGCGTTACGTCGAACCGGCGAAGCCCTCGCTCGGCCACGCGATCGGCCTGCATGCGGTCGATGATCCGTTGTCGCTGCAGTCGGCCGTGGCGTTGGTGCTCGATCAGGCCACCGGCGAAGTGCTGTTCGAGAAGAACGCGCAAGCCGTGCTGCCGATCGCGTCGATCAGCAAGCTGATGACGGCGATGGTGGTGCTCGATGCGCAGCTGCCGATGTCGGAGATGCTCGACATCTCCCAGGCCGATGTGGACACCGAACGCAACACGCGCTCCAGGCTGAGCCTGGGCACGCGGCTGTCGCGCGGCGAGCTGATGCAGCTGGCGCTGATGTCGTCGGAGAACCGTGCCGCGCATGCGCTCGGGCGTCACTATCCGGGCGGCATGGAACGCTTCGTCGAGCAGATGAATCGCAAGGCGCGCGAGATCGGCATGTCGAGCTCGCACTTCGTCGAGCCGACCGGCCTGTCGAGCTACAACGTGTCCAACGCGCGTGACCTCGCCAGGCTGGTGCGCGCCGCGTCGGACTATCCGCTGATCCGCGAGTACTCCACCGCCAGCGGCCTGACCGTCGATACCGGCTTTCGCACTGTGAGCTTCCGCAACACCAATCGGCTGGTCGGCGATCCGGAGTGGGACATCGGACTGCAGAAGACCGGCTATCTGTCGGACGCGGGCAACTGCGTGGTGATGCAGACCCGCATCGACGGACGCGCGGTGGTGCTGGTGCTGCTCGACGCGCAGGCGCGCTGGGCGCGGGTGGGCGACGCGCAGCGCATCCGCACCTGGCTCGAGAGGATGCCCGGGGTCGACACCGGCACCGGCGGGGTGAGCGCGCCCGGGGCCGGCGCGCGCAAGGTCAGCGCGCAGCGCGCGGATCAGCTCTCGCGCGACTCGTAGCCGAGTGCCGCCGAGATCTCGGCGGCGGTCTTGCACAGCAGGTCGATCCATTCGTCCTGGATGAAGTCGGCCGGTGCGGAGATCGACAGGCCGGCCACCATCCGGCCCGAGTCGTCGCGGATGCCGGCGGCGATGCACCGAACGCCGAGCTCGAGCTCTTCGTTGTCGCGCGCATAGCCGCGCGCGCGAACCAGCGCGAGCTCGCGTTCGAGCCGGGCCGGGTCGGTGATGCTGTTGCGGGTGTGTCCTGCCAGGCCGGTACGGGTCGCATAGGCGCGCACGTTGCGCGCGTCGTCCACTGCCAGGAACAGCTTGCCGACCGAGGTCAGGTGCAGCGGCGCGCGTCCGCCGACCGCGCGCACCACCTGCATGCCTGAACGCTCGGACACCGCGCGCTCGATGTAGACGATCTCGTCGCCCTGGCGGATCGACAGGTTGACCGGCTGCCCGGTCGCCCGGTGCAGCTCGCGCATCGGACCGAGCGCGGCGTCGCGCACGTTCAGCCGCGCCTTCACCAGGTTGCCCAGCTCGAGCAGACGGATGCCGAGCTGGTAGGTGCCGGGCTCCGAGCGGTCGACGAAGCGCGCGGTGACCAGGTCGTTGAGAATGCGGTGTGCAGTCGACGGATGCAGGCCGGTACGATTCGACAGCTCCTTCAGGCTGACCGGGTCGGGCTGCGCAGCCAGTGCGTCGAGCAGCGACACGATCCGCTCGATCACCTGGATCGCGGTGCGGCCTTCTTCGTTCTTCGACAATCGGGGGCGGGGCATCGGGACGGACGGTGCCGGCAATGAAGCGGCCAGCTGAAGCAGTGAGATCTTCTACCACAGTGTGAAAAGTTGCGCCAGCAAGCGGCGTGGCATTGGGCGCACGCTGCCCTACACTCGAACCACCTCTCCCACGGAGTCTCGCGTGAGCGCAAACCACACGAATCTGTCCCTGTTCGAAACGCCGCGGTGATGCGACGCTCGCTCGCCGTCGCGCTGTGGCGCACGCTGGCGATCGTGTGCGTGGCACTGGCGCTGCTCGGTTCGGTGCTGCCCGTGCTGCCCACCGTTCCGTTCCTGCTGGTCGCGGCCTGGGCGGGCAGCCGTGGCTGGCCGCAGCTCGAGGCGTGGCTGCTGCGACATCCGAAGCATGGACCGGCGATCCAGCGCTGGCGCGACCATGGCGCGGTGCCCAGGCGTGCGAAGTGGTTCGCCACGGCGATGATGCTGCTCAGCGCTGCGATCCTGGCGCTGTCGGGCGCGCCGCCGTGGCTGAAGCTCGCCGTGCCCGGCGTGATGGCGACGGTGGCGGTGTGGCTGTGGCTGCGGCCCGAAGTGTGACGGCGCTCCGGTTCAGCCGAGGAGCGGTGCGAACAGTCCGAGCGGATGGTGCGCCCGCGCGATCGAGTACATCGACCCGAAGCAGGCCAGCGCGGCGACGAAGTACGCCACGCGGCCGTGCGGCGAGCGCGCACGGCGCAGCGCCATCACGCCCAGCACCACGTAGACCGGCAGCAGGGCGAGCTTCGCCACCAGCCACGGTTCGGTGAGCGGATTCAGGCGCAGCATGATCAGCAGCAGCACCGCCGCGCTCAGCAGCGCCGTGTCGATCAGGTAGCTGGCGTAGCGCAGCGACGCCGCATGGGGCCAGCGCGCGCCGGCGAGCGTGGCGATGCCGCGCAGCGCGAACAGGCTGCCGCTCGTGACGACCAGGCCGATGTGCGCGAGGCGGGTGTGCGGATAGAAGTCGAGCAGGGGCATCGAGCGGGATGGGTGCCGGCGCCGCCGGTGGGGATGGCGGCGTGTGGCAGCGGAAAAGCGAGAGCCGGATCGTGCAGGACGCGCCGGCACGGCGCAAGACCGGCAGGCGGCGCGGGACGATGCCCCGGCCGCGCCCAGCCGCGACTTCAGCGCACCAGGAAGTCGATGACGATCTTGCCCGGTTCCCGGCTGACGTAGCTGATCTCGACCTGGTCACCGAAATGCCCGGCGATCTGTCCGAGCAGCGGCAGCGGATCGTGATCGTTCATGAAGCGCATCGTCTCGCCGGGATGCAGCGCCGACAGCGCGCCGAAGATCGCGGCGTGGCGGAACCGCTTGGCGATGCCACGCGCATCGAAGCCGTGGATGTCCTGCCCGAGGATGGGCAGTGCGTTGTCTTGCATGGAAATGCTCCTGGAGTCGATTCGGAGGAACGGCCGGCCGGGCTGGAGGGTGCGGCCGAACTTAAGATTACTCTAGAATACAGCTTACCGGACGTCAAGCCC
>JAHDYE010000135.1 GCA_023383035.1 Burkholderiaceae bacterium
CTGTTCGGCATCGGCCAGCAGCCCACCGGCGACAAGGACCCGTTCGCGCTGCGCCGCCACGCGCTCGGCGTGATCCGCATGCTGATCGAGCACCGGCTCGAGCTGCCGCTGAACGCGCTGATCGACGCGGCGTTCCGTGCCTTCGGCGAGCGCGTCGCGCATGCGCACGCCGCGCTCGAAACCTTCTTCCACGAGCGGCTGGCCGGCTACCTGCGCGAGCGCGGCTTTGCCGCGCAGGAGATCGCCGCGGTGGTCGACCAGCGTCCGGCGCTGCTCGCGCTGGTACCGGCCCGGCTCGAGGCGGTGCGCGAGTTCGCCGCGCTGCCCGAGGCCGAGGCGCTGGCCATCGCGAACAAGCGCATCGTCAACATCCTGCGCAAGGCCGGCAACGGCATCGGCAGCGCGGTCGATCGCACGCTGCTGCGCGAGCCGGCCGAGCGCGCGCTGGCCGAGCGCATCGCCGAGCTCGAGCCGCAGGTCGAAGCGCGGCTCGCCGCTGCCGATTTCACCGGCGCGATGACGCTGATGGCGCAGGCACGCGAGCCGGTCGACCGCTTCTTCGACGACGTGATGGTGATGGCCGAAGACGAAGAGATTCGCGTGAACCGCCTCGCGCTGCTCTCCGGGCTGCGCCAGCTGATGAACCGGGTCGCCGACATCTCCAGGCTGTCGCCCGCCTGAACCGCCGCGCCGCCGTGAAGCTGATCATCCTCGACCGCGACGGCGTCATCAACCACGACAGCGACGCCTATATCCGCAGCCCCGGGGAATGGCGGCCGCTGCCCGGCAGCCTCGAGGCGATCGCTCGCCTGTACCGCGGCGGCTACCGCATCGTCGTGGCCACCAACCAGTCGGGCATCGCGCGCGGCCTGTTCGACCTCGCCACGCTCGCGGCGATCCACGCGAAGATGCAGCAGGCGGTGGTCGGCGCAGGTGGACGCATCGACGCGATCTTCTTCTGTCCGCACGGACCCGAGGCGGGCTGCGCGTGTCGCAAGCCCAGGCCGGGGCTGTTCCTGGAGATCCTGCAGCGCTTCAAGGCCTCGCCGACCGAGGTGCACGCGATCGGCGACCAGCTGCGCGACCTGCAGGCCGCACACGCGGTCGGCTGCCGGCCGGTACTGGTGCTCAGCGGCAAGGGGCAGGCCACGATGAAGAACGGCGGACTGCCGCCCGACACGGCCGTGCGCGTCGACCTGGCAGCGGTCGCCGCCGAACTCGCGCCCTGATGCGCGGCAGCGCCCCGGCGTCGATGGCCCTGCGCTCGGCGCTGTTCCTGCTGTTCCAGGTAGTCACGGTGGTGCCGTACGCGCTCGCGTGCCTGCTGTGGTGGCCCCTGCCGCGCCCCGTGCGCTACCGGCTCACGGTAGGCTGGCCGCGCATGGTGATCTGGGCGGCGCGCCGCATCGTCGGCATCCGCCACCGCGTGATCGGCGCCGAGCACCTGCCCGACGGGCCGGCGATCCTGCTGTCGAAGCACCAGTCCACGTGGGAGACGCTCTTCTATCCCACTTTCATGCCGCGCGAGCTGTGCTACGTGTTCAAGCGCGAGCTGCTGTACCTGCCGTTCTTCGGCTGGGGCATCGGACTGCTGGACATGATCCACATCGATCGCAGCCGCGGCAACGACGCCTTCGAACAGGTGGCGGAACAGGGCGGGCGCAAGCTCGCCGAGGGGCGCTGGATCATCATCTTTCCCGAGGGCACGCGTACGCCGGCCGGCTCCCAGGGCAAGTACAAGTCGGGCGGTGCGCGGCTGGCGGTACGCACCGGCGCGCCGGTCGTGCCGATCGCGGTGAACTCCGGCGAATACTGGCCGCGCAGGAAATTCCTGACGCAACCTGGCCTGATCACCGTGTCGATCGGCCCGTCCATCGCGAGTGCAGGCAGAAGCGCCGACGAACTGAACATCGAAGTCGAGGCATGGATAGAATCGGAGATGCGCCGGCTCAGTCCGCATCTGTATCGCGATGCGCCGGCGCGGATCACGAAGGATTCCGCCGCTTGAAACATCGGGTCGTACCAACGGGTGGACGCAAAGGCGGCCACGCCGGATCTTCACCGCGCAGAACTTCCATCGTCGACGCGGCGCTGCAACTGATCCTGCCGCTGTTCGAGCTGCCGCCGCCGGCGGTGCCGGCCCCGCCGCAGGCGCCCGCGCGCGGACCGAACGGGCTGCGCTCGACGCTGCTGCGCGAACAGCCGGTGCAGTACGAGCTGCGACGCTCGCGGCGACGCACGATCGGCTTCGTCATCGACGATCGCGGCCTGCGCGTCACGGCGCCGCGCTGGGTGCCGCTGGCCGAGGTCGAAGGTGCGCTGCAGGAAAAGTCCGACTGGATCCTGCGCAAGCTGGTCGAGTGGCGCGCCCACGCGGCGCGCCGCGAGCGGCTCACCGTGCGCTGGCAGCACGGCGCACCGTTGCGCTATCTCGGCACGACGCTCACGCTGTCGCTCGACCCGGGCTCGCGCGGCGTGACGCGCGACGGCGCGCTGCTGCGCGTCGGCCTGCCGCCGCACGCCGGCGAGGAGCAGCTGCAGGACCGCGTGCACGGGTGGCTGCAGGCGCGCGCACGCGAGGTCTTCGCCGAGCGCATCCCGGTGTTCGCGGCGCGCCTCGGTCGCGCACCCGCACGCTGGACGCTTTCGTCGGCGCGCACGCGCTGGGGCAGCTGCACGCCCGACGGCGCGATCCGCCTGAACTGGCGGCTGGTCCACTTCCCGCCCGAGATCATCGACTACGTGATCGCGCACGAGCTCGCCCACCTGCGCGAGCTCAACCACGGCCCGCGCTTCTGGGCGACGGTCGGCGAACTCTTTCCCGGCTTCGAGCAGGCACGCGTGTGGCTGCGCGACTTCCCCGACGACATGCCGGTCGGCTAGCGGCGCGGGCGGCGCTTCCCCGACGGCCATCGACCAAGGACAGGACATGCGAATCCTCCACACCATGCTGCGCGTCGGCGACATGCAGCGCGCGATCGACTTCTACACGCGTCTGATGGGCATGAAGGTATTGCGCACCACCGATCGCCCGGAACAGAAGTACTCGCTCGCCTTCGTCGGCTACGGCGACGAGCGCAGCGGCGCGGTGATCGAGCTCACCTACAACCACGGCGTCGACCGCTACGACCTGGGTACCGCCTACGGCCACATCGCGATCGAGGTGCCCGATGCGGCGGCCGCCTGCGAACGCATCCGTGCCGGCGGCGGGCTGGTCACGCGCGAGGCCGGCCCGGTCAAGGGCGGCACCACGGTCATCGCGTTCGTGCAGGATCCCGACGGCTACAAGATCGAGCTGATCGAGCGGCGCGCGGACTAGCGCGGCGCGGGCGCTTCCTGAAACCGGCCCACCCCGCGGTCATCGCTGCCGCGCCGGATCCGCCGGGCCGCCGGACGATGCGCCGGCGCGCTCGGCCGCCTCGAGCCGCGCCGCGAGATCGATCCAGGCGGCCACGTCGAGGTCTTCGGGACGCAACGCAGGATCGAGGTGCCCGACCCGCAGCCCGCGCTCGGCCAGCCACGGCAGCAGCGTCTTGCGGATCATCTTGCGGCGCTGCGCGAAGCCGGCCGCGAGCAACCGCTGCAGCGGCGCGAAGTCGACGCCCGCCCGCTCGCGCCTGACCATCATGCGCAGCACCGCCGACGCCACCTTCGGCGGCGGCTCGAAAGCCGACGGCGGCACGACGAACAGCGCCTGCACCTCGTAGCAGGCCTGCATCAGCACCGACAGGCGACCATAGTCGCCCGAGCCCGGCGCCGCGACGATCCGGTCGACCACTTCCTTCTGCAGCATGAAGTGCTGATCGTCGACGCGTTCGCGAAACGCCAGCAGGTGCACCAGCAGCGGACTCGAGATGTTGTACGGCAGGTTGCCGACCAGCCTCAGTGCGCCTGCGGGCTGCGGCGTCAGCGCAGCGAAGTCGAAGCGCAGCGCGTCGGCTTCGTGCAGGCTCAGCCGCTGCGGCCCCCAGCGGCCGCGCAGGCGCGCCGCGAGGTCGCGATCGATCTCCACCGCGTGCAGGTGCGGTACCCGTTCGAGCAGCACCGCGGTGAGCGCGCCCAGTCCCGGGCCGATCTCGACGATCGTCTGCCCGACGCGCGGATCGATCGCCGCCGCGATCGCCGCCAGCACCGCGCGGTCGGTGAGGAAATGCTGCCCGAAACGCTTGCGCGCGACGTGGCCGGCGACGGGGCGCGCGGGCCTCATCGTGAACGGACCCTAGCCTTCCAGCTTGTACTCGACGTAGGTGCGGTCGCGCAGCTGGCGCAGCCAGTCCTGCTGCGCTTCGTCGATGCGCCGGGCGCGCAACGCCTGGCGCGCCATCTGGCGCACCCGATCGGGCGAAGCCTCGTCGGTGCGCCGCTCGATCACCTGGATCAGGTGCACGCCGAACGGCGTGCGCACCGGCTCGCCGATCTGCCCCGGCGCCAGCGCGTTCATCGCACGCTCGAACTCCGGCACCGTGTCGCCGGGATAGATCCAGCCGAGATCGCCGCCGCGACCGGCGCTGCCGTCGACCGAATACTGCCGCGCGAGCTCGGCGAAGTCGCCGCCTCCGCCTTCGATGCGCTGCTTGATCTCGCGCAGCCTGCGCAGCGCCTCGTCCTCGCTGACGATCTCGCTCGGGCGGATCAGGATGTGGCGCGCGTGCGTCTGCGTGACCGGCGCGCCGCCGATGCGCGGACCGGTCGCGCCGCGGCGGCCGATCAGCTTGAGCACATGAAAACCGGCCGGGCTGCGCTGGGGCGGCGCGACCTGGCCCGGGCTCAACGCGGACACCGCGTCGACGAACAGCTGCGGCAGGCGCTCGGCCGGACGCCAGCCCAGCGTGCCGCCGCTCATCGCCTCGGGCGCGTCGGACAGCTGCGCCGCGAGCCGCGCGAAGTCTTCGCCGCGCTCGAGCTGGCGCAGCACTTCCTCGGCGCGCTGACGCTGGCGTTCGATCTGCTCGGCGGTGGCGCCCTCGGGCACCGCGAGCAGGATCTGCGCGACATGCAGCTCCGACGCCGCCTGCGCGCCCTGCGGCTGCGCGGCGAGGAACGCGTCGATGTCGGCGTCGCTCACCTGTACGCGGCTGTCGATCTCGCGCTCGCGCAGCCGCCCGCGGATGATCTCCTCGCGCACGTCCTCGCGGAACCGCGCGAAGTTCGTGCCGTCGCGCGTGATGCGCTCGCGCAGCTGCGCCACGGTGAGTCCGTTTTCCTGCGCGATCGTGGCCACGCCCCGGTCGACCTGCGCGTCGTCGATGCGGATGCCCAGCTCGCGCGCCGCCTGCAACTGGGCGCGATCGAGGATCATGCGCTCGAGCACCTGTTTCTCGAGGACGTCGGACGGCGGCAGCGCGATGTTCTGCTCGCGCAGCTGGCGCTTCGCGACCTCGGTGCGCAGCGCCAGCTCGCCGGCGGTGATCGCCTCGCTGTTCACCACCGCCACCACCCGGTCGACCGGGCGCAGCGGAGCCGACTGGGCGCGCGCCGGCGCCGGCATCGCCGCCAGCAGCGCCAGGCAGGCGAGCAGCGGCGCGACGAGAAAGCGGCGGCACGCGCCGGCGGCCGGATAACGGATCGGATTCGCAAGCATCACTCGTAGCCGAAATAGCGTGACGGCAGCTCGGGCCGGTCGTTGGGCAGGCGGTAGCCCGGTATGTTCCGCCGCAATATACCAAAGGGGTCGGAGCCGATCCGCGCAACGCCTTTCAGCTCGAACTGGACGAAGAACGCGGTGGTCGACTGGCCCTGCGCGGTACGGAACCGCTGCACGACGAAGTTGGTTCCCCAGCAGCAGGAGCGGTACTCGAAGCCGAGCACCGCCTCGATCACCCCACGCTCGTTCGGAATGCGGCTGATCGGGTCGATGCCTTCGTTCAGGAACGAGTAGTTCAGCCTCCCCAGCATGACCCAGCGGGCGGCCACCGGCCAGCGAAACGACGTGTCGAACTGGCCGAGCTCGTCGCGCCGGTAGCGCAGGCCCAGATTCAGGATCCGGCCGTCGTCGGGCCGGTAGCGCCACAGCGCCGAGAAGCGCGGCACGTCGCCGTCGCGTACGCTGTACTGCAGACCGGTGTCGAAGCTCATGCCGCCGCCGACCTCGCCCGCGGCCGCCAGCAGGATGTCGGAACGCTCGTCGGTGCGCGGTGCGACGCCGGGAATCGTGACGCGCTGGCGCGAGAAGTAGACGCGCTGGCCGACCGCGAAGCGGAACCGCTCGGCGCCGGTGGCCGGATCGATCAACCGCGACAGCGCAGCCGCGGTCAGCTGGTCGACGTCGGCGATGCGGTCGTTGCCGACGAACGTGTTGTCGGAGAACAGCTGGGCGAAGTTGAAATCGGCCACCGTGGTATCGAACACCGGATGCTCCGACTGGTCGCGAAACAGCGTGCGCACGTAGAACAGGCGCGGCTCGAGCGTCTGCGTGAGCTCGCGGCCGAAGAAGCGGGTCGGACGCTCGAACACCAGCCCCGAGTCGACCGACCAGGTGGGCAATACGCGCGTGCTCGACTCCGGCAGCGTGGCCGCCTCGGTGAGCTGGTAGCTGGTGGCGTGCAGCGACACGCGCGGAACGATCGACCAGCCGGGGCGCACGATCGGGTAGCTGAGCTGCGGATGGGCCACCAGCCGCCAGCCCTCCGGCTGCCCGGCCACCGGCGCGGCGAACTGCGTGGCGTCGATCGTCGTGTCCACGTCGAAGCCGCCCAGGTCGCGCAGCACCTGGCGCAGCTGCAGCTGCGGCACCCGTTCGTAGGGGCCGGGGCGCGCGTCGAGGATCGACTGCCACTTCTGGATGCTGAACAGCACCGTCCAGTCGCGGCCGACCGGGCGCGACGCGTGGAAGGTGCGTGGCAGCACCCGTTCCGAGCTCGACACGATCGAACGCGAATAGTCGACGAAGTAGTCGTCGTCGGACACGCCGCGCACCAGCCAGCTTCCGCCCCAGCCTGCCCAGTCGGTGAAGGTGTTGTTCAGGTCGTAGAGGTAGCGGCTGCTGTGCGTCTTCGGATCGTGCGGGTTCAGGTCGAAGCGCACGCCGCCGAAGAACGTCGGCTCGAGGTAGCGGAACTCGCCGCCCACCTGCACGCCGCGCCGCGCGGTGACGCGCGGATACAGCGTGAAGTCGTGGTTCGGCGCGATGTTCCAGTAGTACGGCACCGTGACCTCGCCGCCGCTGCGCGAGTTGATCGACAGCGACGGCACCAGGAACCCGCTGCGCCGCTCGTCCGAGAGCGGAAACGCGAACACCGGCGCGGCCAGCACCTTCACGCCCTTGAAGTACAGGCTGGCCGAGCGCCCGGTGCCGTTGCCCGACGCCTCGTCGATCGTGAGGGTCTCGCTGAGCAGGATCCAGTCGGGGTCGTCGGGTTCGCAGGTGGTATAGCTGGCCCGGTGCAGGCGCGTGAGGTCGGGACCGAGGAAATCGATGCGCTCGGCCCGCCCGCGTCCGCCGTACTGCGGCAGGTAGTAGCTCGGCGAAGCGAACCAGCCCTCGTTGGCGGAGAGCTTCAGCTGCAGCTGCGGGCCGGTGAACACGTTGCCCTGGCGCGTGACCCGCACGCTGCCGACCGCCATCAGCTCGTCGTCGGCCTCGTAGTAGGTGAGGCGATCGGCGCGGATGACGGTGCCCGCCTTGCGCACCTCGGCATTGCCTTCGAGCGTGGTGTCGCGCCCGCTGCGGCCCGACAGGCGATCGCCCATGCCGTAGACCGGGCGGCCCTCCTCCACGTCGGCGCGCGCTTCGCCCAGCTGCGGATCGAGCTTGAGCACGAAACCTGCGGCGGCCGGCGCCGCGGCACTGCCGGGCAGCTGCACGGCCGGCTCCTGCGCCGCCGCACCGCCGACCGTGAGCGACCCCGCCAGCAGGCCCGTCGACAACGCGAGGATCGTACGGATACGTGGCCGGCGCATGCGTTGCGCGGTGGATCGCGCAGTGATTCGAAGGTTCGACGAGGGCAGCCGGCACGGCATGACGGGCCGTACCGTGCGGCGGTGGCAAACGACAGTCGACTATTATACGGACCGCACCCCGCCGCCCCCCGCGCATGAAGCCGAACGCCGAAGACACCCGACTCGCCGAGTTGCGCGCCTGGCTCGCGTGTGTCGCCGACGCTCACCCGCTGGCGCTCGACACCATCCGCCCCGCCTCCGACGACGCGAGCTTCCGCCGCTACTTCCGCATCGACGCGCCGGGCGCCGGCGCACCGAGCCTGGTCGCGATGGACGCCCCACCGCCGATGGAAGACTGCGGCCCGTTCGTGCACGCGGCGCGCGTGTTCGCCGAGGCCGGCGTGAGCGTGCCCGCGGTGCGCGCGGCCGACCTCGCGCGCGGCTTCCTGCTGCTCGAGGACTTCGGCAGCACCACCTACCTGTCGCAGCTCGCCGGCGGCGACGCCGACACGCTGTACCGTGACGCGATCACCGCACTGCTGGCGCTGCAGTCGGCCAGTCGTCCGGGCGTGTTCCCCGACTACGACCGCGCGCTGCTCGAGCGCGAACTGCGCCTGTACCCGGACTGGTACCTGGCGCGCCACCGCGGCATCGAGCCCGACGAGGGCATGCGCGCCACGCTGGCGGCCGCCTTCGAGCGGCTGCTCGCCAACAACCTGGCGCAGGGGCGCGTGTACGTGCATCGCGACTACCATTCGCGCAACCTGATGGTGCTCGCCGGCGGCAGGAACCCCGGCATTCTGGACTTCCAGGACGCGGTCTACGGGCCGGTCACCTACGACCTGGTGTCGCTGCTGCGCGACGCCTACGTCGACTGGCCCGAGGCCCGGCAGATCGACTGGGCGGCGCGCTACTGGGACGACGCACGCCGGCGCAGGCTGCCGGTGCCCGCCGACTTCGGCGAGTTCTACCGCGACTTCGAATGGATGGGCCTGCAGCGGCAGCTCAAGGTGCTGGGCATCTTCGCGCGGCTGTGCTACCGCGACGGCAAGGACCGCTACCTGGCCGACATGCCGCGCGTGCTCGACTACGCGCTGCGCACCGCACGACGCTACCGCGAGTTCGACGAGCTGGCGCGGCTGATGGAGGAGGTCGAACGCCGCGCGGGCAGCGCCGCCGGCGGCGGCACCGCACGCACCACCGGCTACACGTTCTGATGCGCGCGATGATCCTCGCGGCAGGTCGCGGCGAGCGCATGCGCCCGCTCACCGACGCGTGTCCCAAGCCGCTGCTCGCGGCCGGAGGCCGACCGCTGATCGAATGGCAGCTGCTCGCGCTGCGGCGCGCCGGCATCCGCGACGTCGTGATCAACCACGCCCATCTGGGCGTGATGATCGAGCGCGCGCTGGGCGACGGCGCGCGTTTCGACCTGCGCATCCGCTACTCCGCCGAAGGCGAGGCGCTCGAGACCGCCGGCGGCATCGCGCGGGCGTTGCCGCTGCTCGGCGAGGGGCCGTTCCTGGTGCTCGCCGGCGACGTGTACAGCGATTTCGACCCGGCACGCGCGTTCACGATCGCCGCGCAGATGCGGGCCGCCGACCTGTCGGCCTGGTGCGTGCTGGTGGACAACCCGCCGCACCATCCCGAAGGCGACTTCGCGCTGCGTGACGGACGCCTGCTCGAGCACGGATCCCGGCGGCTCACGTTCAGCGGCATCGGGATGTACCGCGCCGCGCTGTTCGAGCGCATCGCCCCCGGCGCCAGGGCACGGCTGGCGCCGCTGCTGCGCGAAGCGGCGGCCGGCGGGCGCGCCGGTGCCGAGTATTTCGCCGGGCACTGGACCGACGTGGGCACCCCCCAGCGGCTGGCCGAACTCGATGCACAATTGACGCGGGGCGCCGGCCGACGCGCGGGCGCCTGATCACCGGCGCCGCCGGTCGTGCCGCAACGAGGAGCCGCATGCCTGCCTATTCGAGCCGAAGACAGCGACTGGCCGACGCGATGCGCGCGCGCGGCGGCGGCGTCGCGATCGCGTTCACCGC
>JAHDYE010000136.1:0-7039 GCA_023383035.1 Burkholderiaceae bacterium
GGCTCGCCGCCGCGCTGTCGGTCACCCTGTTGCTGGCGCTGGCCGCGGGCACCTACTATCTGGCGCAGGTTTCGCTGCGCGGCGCGGCGACCGACGTCGGGCGTGCGGTGGTCCACGAGCCCGACTACTTCGTCGAGGACGCCCTCTTCACGCGCATCAACGCGCGCGGCGAGCCGGCGTTCCGGATTTCCGCCGAACGCATGCTGCACTTTCCCGACGACCAGTCGACCACCTACGAGATGCCGGTGCTGGTGAGCCTGGATCCGAGCAGGCCGCCCGTCACCATACGCGCCGACCAGGGACGTTCGAGCGCGGGTGGCGAGGAAACCCTGCTCCAGGGCAACGTCGTGCTGGTGCGCGCGCAGACGCAGGCCGAACCGGCGATGACCATCCGCACCGAATCGGTCACGGTCTACAGCGAGACGGAGATCGCGCGCACCGACCTGCCGGTGCGCATCGAGCGCGGCGAGTCGGTCTTGACGGGCGTCGGCATGGAATTCAATAATGCGGCCCGCTCGTTGAAGGTCGATTCCCGGGTGCAGCTCACCTGGCAGCCGCCGCAACCTTCTCCCTGACCATGCGTGCGTTTCCCGGCCTTCGACTGCCTTCTGCCCGGGCCGCGGCGTTCGCCGCGCTGCTCCTTGCCGCCGCCGTGCCGGCCGGCGCCGAGAAAGCCGATCGCAACAAGCCGATCAACGTCGAAGCCGACCGGATGCAGTACGACGACCTGAAGCAGACCAACGTGTTCACCGGCAACGTAGTGCTGACCAAGGGAACGATCCTGATCCGCGCCGACCGGCTCGTGGTACGCCAGGACCCGGAGGGCTACCAGTACGGCACCGCCACCGGCAACCTCGCCTTCTTCAGGCAGAAGCGCGAGGGCGTGGACCAGTACGTCGAGGGCCAGGCGCGGCGCATCGACTACGACGGCAAGGCCGAAACCTTCCGCCTGCAGCAGCAGGCGACCATGCGCCGCACCGAGAAGGAGCGCGTGCTCGACGAGGTGCACGGCAGCGAGATCCTCTACGAGAGCCGCAACGACTTCTTCACCGTCGAAGGCGCGCGCGGCGCGGGCGCCTCGCCGGACAATCCGGGCGGGCGCGTGCGCGTGATCATCCAGCCGCGCGACGAAAGCCCGGCCAGCTCCCGCGCGCCGGGCTCGCCCGCGTCGCTCACGCCCGCCGAACAGCTCGCACCGCAACCCGGAGGCGCGGCGCGCCAATGACGGATCCGACGGCGCGAGCCGCCGCGTCCGGCGACAGCCGGCTGACGGTGCGCAGCCTGATGAAGGCGTATCACGGCCGCAAGGTGGTGCAGGACGTTTCGCTCGACGTTGCCAGCGGCGAGGTGGTCGGTCTGCTCGGGCCCAACGGCGCGGGCAAGACCACCTGCTTCTACATGATCGTCGGGCTGGTCCCGTCGGACGGCGGCTCGATCGAGCTCGACGGCGTTCCGATCGGCCGCCTGCCGATCCACCGGCGCGCGCGCCTCGGGCTGTCGTACCTGCCGCAGGAAGCCTCGGTGTTCCGCAAGCTCAGCGTCGAGGAGAACATCGTCGCGGTGCTCGAGCTGCAGGCCGACGAGCGTGGCCGGGCGCTGCCGCGCGCCGAGGTGAACCGGCGGCTGGAAGCGCTGCTGGCCGAGCTGCAGATCGAGCACATCCGCTCGAATTCCGCGCACTCGCTGTCCGGCGGCGAGCGCCGGCGCGTGGAAATCGCGCGCGCGCTGGCCGGATCGCCGCGCTTCGTGCTGCTCGACGAGCCGTTCGCCGGCGTCGATCCGATCGCGGTGATCGAGATCCAGCGGATCGTGCGGTTCCTCAAGGATCGACGCATCGGCGTGTTGATCACCGACCACAACGTTCGCGAAACGCTTGGCATCTGCGATCGCGCGTATATCATCAGGGCTGGTACTGTTCTTGCTTCAGGGCGTCCGGAAGAGGTGGTCCAGAACGAGGACGTCCGCCGGTACTACCTCGGCGAGCACTTCTCGATGTAGTCCTGCCGGATCGGGCGCTTCCGCCGGCTGCCGCGGCCCGGACGTCCGCCGATCGATGAAACCGTCGCTCCAGCTCAGACTCGCACCACAGCTCGCGCTCACGCCGCAGCTGCAGCAGTCGATCCGTTTGCTCCAGCTGTCGACGCTCGAGCTGAACCAGGAGCTCGAGCAGGTCCTGGCCGAGAACCCGCTGCTCGAACGGCTCGATGACCCGTTGCGGGACTGCCTGCGCATCGCACCCAACGGTGGGCTGGATGGCGAGCGCGGGGCCGCGGCGGAGATTGCCACCGACCCGGTCGGCGCAGCCGCAGACACAGGCGGCATCGGCGAGATCGACGCAGCGATGCCGGCCGGCACCGACTGGGACGACGGCTGGGACGGCGCCGATGCGTCCGGCACCGATTGGACCGGCGAGGGCTCGCCACGCGGCGATGGCGACGAGCGCGATTATCCGCAGCTGCACGCCGCGGAGCAGTCGCTGCGCGACCATCTCGGCCGGCAGCTTGCCGGCATGCAATGCACCCCGCGCGACCGCGCGCTGGTGCAGACGCTGATCGATGCGCTCGACGACGACGGCTTCCTGGATTCGTCGCTGGAGGAGATCGCCACGCTGTTGCCCGCGGAGCTGGCCATCGAGCCGCAGGAGCTGTCCACCGCGCTGAAGCTGCTGCAGAGCTTCGATCCCACCGGCGTGGGCGCGCGCGACCTGCGCGAATGCCTGCTGCTGCAGCTCGACCGCGGCGAAGCCGCCGCCGGGCATGAGGCCGAGGTGGTGCGTGCCGCGCGCGCGATCGTCGACGAACACCTCGACGCGCTGGCGGCGAAGGACTTCGCGAAGCTGCGCCGGGCGATCCGCTGCGACGACGACACGCTGCGCAACGCCCAGGCGCTGATCCGCCGGCTCGATCCGCATCCCGGCGCGGCGTTCGGAGGCGGCCAGGCCGGCTACGTCGTGCCCGACGTGATCGTGCGCCGCGGCCGCGGCGGCTGGGTCGCGACGCTCAATCCCGACGCCATGCCCAGGCTGCGCATCAACGACCTGTACGCCGGCATCCTGCGCAAAAACCGCGGCGCCAACGCAGGCTTGTCGGGTCAGCTGCAGGAGGCGCGCTGGCTGATCAAGAACGTGCAGCAGCGTTTCGAGACCATCCTGCGCGTCGCGCAGGCCATCGTCGAACGCCAGCGGGCATTCTTTTCCCATGGCGCGGTGGCGATGCGTCCGCTCGTGCTGCGCGAAATCGCCGATGCACTCGGATTGCATGAATCCACCGTTTCGCGTGTCACTTCGCAGAAGTACATGCTCACCCCTTTCGGCGTACTCGAGCTGAAGTACTTCTTCGGAAGTCACGTCGCCACCGACAGCGGCGGCAGCGCGTCGAGCACCGCCATCCGCGCGGTGATGAAGGAGCTGTTCGCCGCCGAGGATCCCGCGCAACCCCTCTCCGATGGACACGTGGCCGAGCTGCTCGGCGCACAGGGCTTTGTCGTCGCGCGCCGAACGGTCGCAAAATACCGGGAGTCATTGCGGATTCCCCCTGCCGCCCAGCGTCGATCGCTGTAAGAGATGAAACCTTTCTTCGGCTGTCGCCCGTCGCCCGTACCGTTTTTGTGGCTTTCATGCTGCAGCGCCGCAAGTAGTGCTTTCACTCCACGGCCCTGTCTCTATAATCACGCGTGCTCAAAGGTAGCCCTTGGGGGTGTCTTTCCATGCTGCAGAGCGTCATGCCCGTTTCGGCCGGCCTCGTCCCGATGAACCGTCTTTCCCGGTTGCTTGCCCCGACGAACGTGGTGCTCGGCCTGTCGGTCACCAGCAAGAAGCGCCTGTTCGAGCAGGTCGGATTGCTGTTCGAGAACAACCACGGCATCGAACGCAGCAAGGTCTTCGACTCGCTGTTCGCGCGCGAGCGGCTCGGCTCGACCGGCCTGGGCGAAGGCGTGGCGATCCCGCACGGCCGCATCAAGGGTCTGAAGGAAGCGTTGGCCGCCGTGGTCAGGCTGGCCGAGCCGATTCCCTTCGACGCCCCCGACGGCAAGCCGGTCGGCCTGCTCGTCTTCCTGCTGGTGCCCGAGGCCGCCACCGAGGAACACCTCGAACTGTTGTCGGAGCTCGCCGAGCTGCTGTCCGACACGTCGATCCGCGAGTCGCTCGCGAGCTGTGACGATCCGGCGCAAGTCCATCGCATCCTGACCTCCTGGGGCCCCTTCCGCCCGGCGGCCTGAAACAACGGCGGGCGCGTCCGCACGCATCGAAGCGCCCGGACGGCGGTATGCTTGACGCATGAGCGTCACCGTCCGCACCCTCTTCGAACAGAATCGCGAACAGCTGCAACTCGTCTGGCTGACCGGGGAAGCCGGCGGCGATCGCGATGCCGCTCCCGGTTCGACCGAACCGGCCGATCTGGTCGGTTACCTCAACCTGATCCATCCGAACCGCATCCACGTCTACGGACACGCGGAGCTCGCCTATACCACGCGAATCGGCCCGCTGCGCTGCGACGCGCTGAACGCCGATCTCGTCGCCTGCCATCCACCGGCCATCATGGTCGCCGACGGGCTTTCTCCGCCGGCCAACCTGCTCGAGCGCGCGACCGCCGACGACCTGCCGATCCTCGCCTCGCCGCTGCCGGCAGCCCGTGTGATCGAATCGCTGCGCTGGTACCTGATGAAGGCGGTCGCTCCCACCTGTTCGATGCACGGCGTGATGATGGACGTGCTCGGCATGGGCGTGCTGATCTCGGGCGAATCGGGCATGGGCAAGAGCGAGCTGGCGCTCGAGCTGATCAGCCGCGGCCACGGCCTGGTGGCCGACGACGTGGTGGAGTTCGCGCGCATCGCTCCGCACACGATCGAAGGCCGCTGCCCGCCGTTGCTGCGCGACCTGCTCGAAGTGCGCGGCCTGGGGCTGCTCGACATCCGCACGATCTTCGGCGAAACATCGGTGCGCAGGAAGATGACGCTGAAGCTGATCGTGCACCTGATCCGTCGCACCGCCAGCGACGACGGCTATCAACGGCTGCCGCTCGAGGCGCTCACCGAAGACGTGCTCGGGCTGGCGATTCCCAAGGTGGTCATTCCGGTGGAGGCCGGGCGCAACCTCGCGGTGCTCACCGAAGCGGCGGTGCGCAGCACCGTGCTGCAGCTGCGCGGCTTCGACACCACGGGCGACTTCCTGGCGCGGCAGCGCCAGCTGATCGACTCTCAGGCGTGAGGGCCCGGACCCGGCCATGCATGTCGTGCTCGTCACCGGCATCTCCGGCTCAGGCAAGTCGATCGCGATCAACGTGCTGGAAGACGACGGATTCTTCTGCATCGACAACCTGCCGATGCGCTTCCTGCACGAGGTGATCACCTCGCTGCGCGAAGCGGGCCACGGGAAAGTGGCGGTATCGGTCGATGCGCGCAGCGGCGACTCGGTGGGCGAACTGCGCGAAGTGGCCAGCGGACTGGGACGCTTCGGGCACGACGTCAAGGTCATCTTCCTGAACGCGCGCACCGACACGCTGGTGCAGCGCTACTCCGAGACGCGGCGCCGGCATCCGATGTCGCTGCGCCTGCGCACCGGCGACGGAGCGGCCGCCACGCTGGTCGAATCGATCGAGCGCGAGCGCGAATTGATGGCGCCGCTCGAGGACATCGGCGTCTCGATCGATACCAGCGACCTGCATCCGAACCTGCTGCGCAGCTGGGTGCGCGACGTCGTGGGCACCGAGCGCGCGCCGCTGACGCTGCTGTTCGAGTCGTTCGCGTACAAGCACGGCGTGCCGCTGGATGCCGACCTGGTGTTCGACGTGCGCTGCCTGCCCAACCCGTACTACACCGCCGAGCTCCGGCCGCTCACCGGACTGGACGACCCGGTCATCACGTACCTGCAGGCCATTCCTTCGGTGGAGCGCATGATCGACCACATCGCGAGTTTCCTGCACACGTGGCTGCCGCACTACATCCTCGAGAACCGCAGCTACCTGACGGTGGCGCTCGGTTGCACCGGCGGCCAGCACCGGTCGGTCTATTGCGTCGAGGAGCTGGCGCGGCGCTTTCGCCGCATCGAGCACGTGCTGGTGCGTCATCGCGCGCTGGCGCAGCGCCAGAGCGCGCACAACTGAGCGGCGTACCAGTGAGCGTCGATCTCGCGATCTTCCCGCTCGGCACGGTGCTGTTTCCCGGCGGCGTGCTGCCGCTGCGCGTGTTCGAGCCGCGCTATCTCGACCTGGTTCGCGAATGCACCGCCGCCGACCTGCCATTCGGCGTGTGCCTGATCACCGAAGGCAACGAAGTCGGCGAGGCGGCGCAGCACGAACTGATCGGCTGCACGGCGCGCATCGTCGACTTCGACATGGAGCGATCCGGCGTGCTGGGTCTGCGCACGGTGGGCGGACAGCGGTTCAGGGTGCTGGAACGGCGCGTGCGCGCCGATGGCCTGATTCGCGCCGACATCGAGATGATCGATCCCGACGAGCCGGCGCCGGTTCCGCAGGAGTTCGAGGCCTGCGTGACGCTGCTGCGCCGCGTCGTGGAAGATCTGGTGGCGCGCGAGCCCGATCCGATGCGGCAGATGATCGCGCCGCCGTACGACTTCGATTCCTCGGTGTGGGTCAGCAACCGGCTGTGCGAATTCCTGCCGATTCCACCGCGCGCGCGCCAGAAGCTGATGGAACTCGACGACGCCGTCACGCGCCTTTCGCTGCTGCACCAGTATCTGCAGCAGCACCGGGTGATCTGAGCGGCAGCGCCGCCAGCAGCGTCTTCACCGGTCGCGGCAGCGCCGCGCCGGCACACTCGGCCAGCGGCAGCCAGATCAGTCCGGGCGAAGATGCGGCAGCCTTCGCCGCGACCAGCTCGCACGTGAAGGGACGCACGTGGAGGCGGAAATGGGTGAACGCGTGATCGAACGCGGCGAGCGGGCGCGGGCGCGTCACCTTCAGGCCGAAGCGACGCTCGATCTCGGCGGCCACCGGCGCAAGCTCGTCCGCCTCGGCGGCGTGCCCGTCGTCCGCCTCGGCGGCGTGCCCGTCGTCCGCCTCGGCGGCGTGCCCGTCGTCCG
>JAHDYE010000136.1:7139-9887 GCA_023383035.1 Burkholderiaceae bacterium
CCTCGGCGGCGTGTCCGCCGTCCTCCGCGGCGACGTGTCCGCCGTCCGCTGCGCCATTGCGCACGGCGAGGCGGGCGATGCCGTGGTCGGCGTCGGCGTCGCGCGGGCTGCTCTGCGGCAGGCTCCACAGGCCGCCCCAGATGCCGCTCGGCGGACGCCGCTCGAGCAGCACCTCGTCGCCGCGCCTGACCACGAACATCTCGCAGCGGCGCAGCGGCACGCGGCGCCGGGGCCGCGGCGTGGGCAGTTCGGCGACGCTGCCTTCACGATACGCGCGGCAATCGGCGCCGATCGGGCACGCGCCGCACGACGGGCGCGTGCGCGTGCATAGCAGCGCGCCGAGGTCCATCAGTCCCTGCGTGTAGGCTTCGACGCCGGTCTGCGGAAGCTCGCTCTCGGCGATGCGCCACAACGTGTTCTCGACCGCACGCTCGCCCGGAAACCCGCGCACGCCCGCATGCCGGCACAGCACGCGCCGGACGTTGCCGTCGAGGATCGCGGCGCGTCGTCCGAAGGCGAACACCGCGATCGCCGCCGCGGTCGAGCGGCCGATGCCGGGCAGCGCCGCGAGGCACCGCGGATCGTCGGGGAACGCGCCGCCGTGCCGCGCGACCACCTCGCGCGCGCAGCGGTGCAGGTTGCGCGCACGGCTGTAGTACCCCAGGCCGCTCCACAGTGAAAGCACTTCCCCGTCGTCGGCCGCCGCGAGCGCGGCGACGTCGGGGAACCGCGCGACGAAACGCAGGTAGTACGGCACGACGGTGCCGACCTGCGTCTGCTGCAGCATCACTTCCGAGAGCCAGACCCGGTACGCGTCGCGCGTGTCCTGCCAGGGCAGGTCGTGACGTCCGTGGCGGCGCTGCCACTCGATCAGGCGTGGGGCAATCACGGAGCCGATTGTACGGGGCATGCGCGCGAGGCGTGCGCGCAGGCCGGGCCGGCCGCGCGCGCACCGATACGCGGAGGTCCCGGAAGCGTCCGGCCTATGCCGCCTCGAGGTCGACGCCGGACCGCTCCTCGAGCAGCCGCCGCACCTGCAACGCGAACTCGTCGGCCAGCGCGATGCGCTGCTCCACCTCCACGCGCAGGCGCTCGACCTCCGCGATGCGCGAATCGAGGCTCTCGTTCGCGTCGAGGATGCGCCGCACCGAATCGAGGCGGCGCTTGAGCTGGATCTGGTGCTCACGCACCTGGCTTTCGATCGGCGACATCACCGTGCGCAGCCAGCCCTGGATGTCGCGATCCGCGGCTTCCTGCAGCTCGCGCAGGCGCGCCGCCACCGACTCGAAGAACCGGCGCATCAGCGCCCATTGCGACGTGGTGGCCAGCGTGATCGCCCCGAACTGGCGGCGCTGCAGCTGCTCGATGCGATCGAGCTCGACATGGAAGCGCCGCGTCGAGTACAGCGTCGGATTGCCCAGCGACAGGCCGTGCTCGGCGCTGAAGCTGCGGTACATCGCGCTCATCAGCGTGCCGATCTCGTCGACCATGCGCGTCGCCTCGTCCAGGTCGGCGCGTACCGTGCCCAGCAGCGCGTTCATCGCCTCGCGCAGCCCGAACGAGAAGTTGCTCGACTTCATCAGGTCGCGCGAGCGCCTCACGTGGCGCTCCAGCGCCTGGGTTCCGACCGACCGGCCGAGCGCCTGCGCATGCCGCGCGAGCACCGCGCGCAACCCCTGCAGCTGGCGCAGGCTCTTCTCGAAGTCTTCGCGCTCGCGCCGGATGCGCGCCGCCATGTGATCCATCACGCTGCGGTTCTTGCCGCGCAGTCCGTTGAGCTCGAACAGCTGCTCGACTGCGTTGCGTCTGCGCACCGACAGCGCCGACGCGATCTGTCCGTGCAGCTCGTCGAACTCGCGCCGCGTGTGCTCGCGCGCGATCCGGCGCTGCTGCGGAATCAGCTCGCGCCCGAGCGCGTACTCGAGGTCGGACATGCGGCTGCGCTTCAGCAGCAGCGGATCGCGGTTCACGCGTGCCACCAGCGCCTTCTGCGCCGACACCGGATAGATCCGGTCGTGCGACAGGCCCAGCGTGTGCGCCACCGAGCTCACCTGCTGCGCGATCTCGAGCTGGACCTGCACGTCGTCCTTCAGGCCGTCCCACAATCCGTCGATCTTGTTCAGCACCACGAAGCGGCCCGACTGGTGGTGCGCGCTGATGTGCTCGCGCCAGACGTCGATGTCGGTACGGGTGACGCCGGCATCGGCGGCGAGCACGAAGAGCACCGCGTCCGCGCCCGGGATCAGCTTCAGCGTGAGATCGGGCTCGGCGCCGATCGCGTTCAGTCCCGGCGTGTCGACGACGACCAGGCCGAGCTCGAGCAACGGATGCGGGTAGTTGACGATCGCGTGACGCCAGCGCGGCACCTCGATCATGCCGGCGGCGTCGGGCACGACCGGGCAGTCGGGATCATCGGCGTCGTACAGGCCGAGCAGCGTCGCATGTTCCGGGTCGACCTCGATGGTCTCGCGCACGCTGGCCAGCGCCTTGCCCAGGCCGACCGGATCGGCCGGATCGATCGGCAGCTCGCGCCACTCCGCGTCGACGTTGCGCAGCTCCGACACCGACGCATCGCGCAGCCGCGTCTCGATCGGCAGCAGGCGGATCGAGCTGGGACGGGAGCGGTCGTACAGCAGCTCGGTCGGGCACATCGTGGTGCGTCCGGCCGACGCGGGCAGGATCCGCTGGCCATGGTCGGCGAAGAAGATCGCGTTGATCAGCTCGGACTTGCCGCGCGAGAACTCGGCG
>JAHDYE010000137.1 GCA_023383035.1 Burkholderiaceae bacterium
CTCGCGCAAGGCCGACCCGAAGGCGCTCGGCCTGGGCGACTGCGTCGACTGCGAGATCTGCGTGCACGTCTGCCCCACCGGCATCGACATCCGCCAGGGCCTGCAGTACGAGTGCATCGGCTGCGCCGCCTGCATCGACGGCTGCAACCAGGTGATGGACCGCATGGGCTATCCGCGCGGCCTGATCCGCTACACCACCGAAAACGCGCTCGAGCGCGGGCTGGACCGTGCCGCCGTGGTGCGCCGCGTGCTGCGGCCGCGGGTGCTGGTGTATTCGGCGGTGTTGCTCGTGGCGACGCTGGCGATCTTCGGACACCTGGCACTGCGCGCGCCGCTGAAGGCGGACGTGATGCGCGACCGTGCCCTCGGGCGCGAAGTCGAGGACGGCATGATCGAGAACGGCTACCGCGTACAGATCATCAACCCGGCCGAACGCGCCCGCCGCTTCCGCGTCACCGTCTCCGGCGTGGACACGATCTTCGTGGTCGGCGAGTCGGAGTTCGACGTCGGGCCGGCGGGCGTGCGCCTGGTGCCGGTCACGGTGCGGACCCGGGCCGGCCACGGCGAACCGGGCAGCAACAAGGTATCGTTCCGGGTCGAGGCGCTCGATGACGCGTCGGTCGCCGTCGAGGCGCAGTCGACGTTCTTCGTTCCGCGCTGACCGGCATGAGCATGAACACGATGGACCCAACCTCCCGCTGGTACCGGCACCGCTGGCCGTGGCTGCTGGCGATCGCGCCGGCCGCGGCGCTGATCGGCGGCATCTTCACGTTCTGGCTGGCCGCCACCACCAACAACGCGATGGTGGTCGACGACTACTACCGCGAAGGACGCGCGATCAACCAGCAGCTCGCGCGCGACCGTCAGGCCACGGCGCTGGGCCTGCAGGCAACCCTGTCGAGCGGCGGCGCAGCGGCCGCCGCGCGCTCCGGCGACGCCGGTACGACGATCGTCGCCCGGCTCGCGGCCGCCGGCAACATGGCCTGGCCCGAAACGCTGACGCTGCGCATCGTCCACGCGACGCGCGCGGAACTCGACCTCGCCATCGTGCTGCACCACGCCGGCGGCGGCGTCTATCGCGCCGACGGCGTGCTGCCGGGCGACGGGCGCTGGCTGGTCCAGATCGAGGATCCGCAGCGCACGTGGCGCCTGGTCGAGGCGGCCGTCACGCGTTTCGATGCTCCGCTTCAGCTGCGGGCGAACGCGCCATGAGCAGCGCGCCCACGCCGCAGGACGCAGGCGCCGCCGCATCGAATGCCGCACGCCGGCGCGGCAGGTTCATGATGCAGGTGCTGTGGCCGGCCTTCCTGATGGCGATCGTGGCCGAAGGCATGGTGTTCTCGCTGATCGATCCGCAGGAGCTGACGATCGTCGGCGTGTACCTGGCCGACAGCCGGGAGGCCGCGTACACGATCGGCTTCTTCGTGTTCTGGCTGCTGTTCGCATGTTCGAGCGGCATTACCTACCTGCTCGGACAGGGGATGCAGGAGCCGTCGCAGCGCTGATCGGGACGCGTCCGAAAAACCCCGGTTTCTCGGCTATCCTAGCGGCCGGCAACCGCGGAGCTGCTGTGATGACCGTGCCGTACAAGGAACGCTTCCTCGAGGACTACCGGGTCGGAGAGGTCGCCGAATTCGGCGACTATCTGGTCACCGAGGAGGAGATCGTCGAATACGCGCGGCGCTACGATCCGCAGCCCTTCCACGTCGACCGCAAGGCCGCCGCGGAGTCGATCTACGGCGGCCTGATCGCCAGCGGCTGGATGACCGGCAGCATCATGATGCGGCTGATGGTCGATCACTTCGTCTCGGCGGCCTCCAGCATGGGGTCGCCGGGCGTGGACGAGGTTCGCTGGCTCAAGCCGGTGCGTGCCGGCGACCGGCTGCGCCTGCGCGTCACGACGATCGATGTGCGCCGCTCCCAGAGCAAGCCCGATCGCGGCGTCGTGCAGGCGTTCCAGGAGATGGTCAACCAGAACGGCGAAACCGTGATGAGCCTGCGCGGCATGAGCCTGTCGAAGTGCCGCACGCCGGCGCCGGCCTGACCGGCGCGCGACTCACGCGCCGCGCTGCGGTGCCGGGGCCTGCCCGGGCGCCTGCGGCCACGGCCGCTGCGGCGGTCGCAGGCGCTCCATGGCGCGCGCCAGCCGCAGCACGCCGAGGTCGTCGAAACGCTGGCCGATCAGCTGCACGCCGATCGGCAGGCCGTCGGCGCTGAAGTTCCAGTTCAGCGAAGCGGCCGGCTGCTCGCTCATGTTCCAGGCGACGGTGAACGCGATGTGCGGCAGGGCATCGTGCGGATCGTCGCCGGGACACGCCGATTCCGCCGCGTACGGCAGGATCGGCGAAACGGGCGAGAGCACGAAGTCGAAGCGCGCGGCGGCGCGCACCGCCGCTTCGCGCATCGCCATCACCTGCGTGCAGGCCGACATCACGTCGGCGCCGCTGAACGAGCTGGCGCGCCAGCTGCACCATTCGACGATGAACGGCAGCACCTTCGCGCGCACCGGCGGCGGCATCGCCGACACGTCGTTGTACGAGCGCGCCTCGAAGAAGGTGTTGATGCCGTCGAGCATCGCCGCGGACAGGAACGAACGCATCGGCTCGATCGACGCACCGGCCGCCTCCAGCGCGCGCGCCGCGGCCCGGCAGGCCGCGACCACGTCCGGGTGCGGCGCGAGCCCCACGCCCATGTCGGTCAGCAGGCCGATGCGCAGCCCCTTGGGGTCGAGCCCGTCGAGCTGCGCGGCGTAGTCCACCGGCTGGTACGGCAGGCTCATGAAGTCGCGCACGTCGGGCTTCGCGAGCACGTTCATCAGCAGCGCGGCATCGTGCACCGTGCGCGTCATCGGCCCGGCGACGCGGCCCATGTACGGCGGATCGATCGGCACGCGACCGAGGCTGGGCTTGAGCGCGAACAGGCCGCAATGCGTGGCCGGCAGGCGCACCGACCCGCCGATGTCGGTGCCGACGTGCAGCGGTCCGTAGCCGGCCGCCGCGGCGGCGGCGGCGCCCGACGACGAGCCGGACGTGTTGCGGTCGAGCCGCCACGGGTTGCGCGTCACGCCGTGGAACGACGACAGCCCGGAGGACAGCATGCCGAAATCGGGCATCGTCGTCTTGCCGAGGATCACGCAGCCGGCTTCGCGCACGCGCGCCGACGGCGGCGCATCGGCGGCCTTCGGTGCCAGGTCGGACGCAGCGGTGCCCACCGGCGCCGGATCGCCCCGCGTATACAGGTTCTCCTTGAGCGTGACCGGCACGCCGTCGATCGCCGACAGCGGCCGGCCGGCGCGCCACCGCGCCTCCGATTCGCGTGCCGCCTCCAGCGCGGCGTCGCGATGCACCAGGTACATCGCGTTGATCGCCGGCTCCCACGCGTCGAGACGCTCGAGCACCTGGCGCAGCACTTCGACCGGCGATGCCTCGCCGTCGCGGAAGGCCGCGGTCATGCGCGCCGCGCTCCAGTCTGCCGCCGAGTCCATCGTGCGCTCCTCCGTCGTTCGCGCGGGCCGCCGGCCGGCGTGGCCGGTGCCCGAGACCGCAGCATCGCACAGTGCGCTCGCTGCGATGCAGGATGCGGCTACGCCGGCACGCCGACACAACGGCCGCGGCCGCCCGCCTACATGCCGCGGAAACGCGCGGCGAACTGCCGGCTGACCGCGAGCCGTACTTCGCGGCCGGCGATCTTCTCGCGCAGGTGCACCCAGCTGCGGCCGGCGAGGTCGCGGCGGATCGTGTCGATCGCGTCCAGCCGCACGACCGTGGAACGGTGGATCTGCGCGAACTGCTCCGGATCGAGTCCGTCCAGCAGCTCCGACAGCGACAGCCGCACCAGCGCGCTGGCGTCGCGCGTGACCACGGCCACGTACTTGTCGCGCGCCTCGAAGTACAGCACTTCGTCGACCGGGATCTGGCGCGTCACGTCGCCGAGGCTGGCGCGCAGGAAACGCAACCGCCCCGGCGCGGCGGCCGCGGCATCCAGACGCTGTTGCAGCCGCGCGAGCAGCGAAGGCAGATCGGGCTCGCCGCCGGCGCTGCCGCCGCTTACGGCGCCGGCGCTCGCCGCACTGCCCGCCGCTCCGGTACCACCCTCCTGCGCACCGCCGGCCACGCGCGTCTGCAGGCGCGCCACGCAGCGCGCCAGCCGCTCCTCGCCGACCGGCTTGAGCAGGTAGTCCACCGCGGCGGCCTCGAAGGCGTCCACGGCGTACTGGTCGTAGGCCGTCACGAACACCAGCGCGGGCAACGGACCTTCCCCGCGAGCCAGCGCCGCGGCCACTTCCAGCCCGCTCAGCGCGGGCATCCGGATGTCGAGGAACGCGATGTCGGGCCGCAGATCGGCGATCGCCTGCAGCGCGGCGCGGCCGTCGTGCACGACCCGCGCGATCGCGAGCTGCGGCCATGCCGCACGCAGCATCCGCTCGAGCATCGCCGCGAGCAGCGGCTCGTCGTCGGCGATCACCGCCGTCAGGGCGCGCCCGCTCATTTCGTGCCGGCTGGCGCCGCGCCCGGCAGCACGATGCGCGCGACCGAGCCGCCGCCCGCGCGGGATTCCAGCGTCACGGCAGTGGCGGCGCCGAGCGCGAGCCGCAGCCGCTCGGCCAGGTTGGCCAGGCCGGTGCCGCCGGCCGTCGCGGCAGGCGCGCTGTCCAGTCCCGCGCCCGAGTCGCTGACCTCGAGCACCCAGCCTGACTGCGCGACGAACGCCGACACCGCGATCTCGCCGCCGCCCGGGCTCGGCTCGATGCCGTGCTTGATCGCGTTCTCGACCAGTGTCTGCAGCGCGGCCGGCGGCACGCGCAGCGTATCCGCCTCGCTCGGCACCGCGTAGCGCACGCGCAGGCGATCGCCCAGGCGCAGCTGCATCACGCCGAGATACCCGCGCACCGAATCGAGCTCGTCGGCCAGCGCCACCAGCGGTCGCGACATGTTGCGCGAAGACGCGCGCAGGTAGGTCGTCAGCGCGTCGATCAGCCGGCGCGCGGCCGTGGCCTCGGGCGGAATCAGCGCGGCCACGCCGGCCAGCGTGTTGTACAGGAAATGCGGTTCGACCTGCGCGTTGAGCAGCTGCAGCCGCGCCGCGATCGCCTCGCGCTCGGCCGCGATGCGCACGCTGCGTTCGCGTTCCTGCGCCAGCTGCCGGCCGCGTATGCCGTTCACCAGCGCGAACAGCGCCATCGTGACGATCGCCCACACGACCGGCATCACGGTCAGCCAGGCCGAGGCCTGCGTCATGTGCGCGACCAGCGCGTCCCAGTCGCCGAGGCGCCACCACGCCGCGCCGGCGTAGCCGAGCCAGCTGCCGGCCAGCACCACCGACACGACGTACGCGACGCGCGGGGCCGGCGGCAGCGCGAACATGTCGAAGCGCAGACCGTGTCCGAGCGTCCAGAACAGCGCGTGGATCGTCAGGCCGATCGCCTGGCTGACCGACAGGTTCGTCGCGAAGTCGCCGGTGCGGGGCACGAGCAGCGTGAGCAGCGCCGCGATCAGCGTGTTCAGCGCCGCGGTCCATGCCCAGGGCGCCCAGCGCGGCCCGTCGGGCTCGGGTCTCCAGGCGGTCAGCAGCGACCGCGGCAGCCGCCAGCCGGACTTTCGCGGATGCAACGCGCTCACCGTGCCACCTCCTTCCACGACCACAATCCGCTCGCCACCGCGTTGCCGGCATTCGACCCGCACGGGGGAACCGTGGCCGGCCACGCCTCCGTGCGGCCCCCGCAGTATGCCCCGCCCGCCGGCCGGCGCTCGACGCTGCCGGTACGCGGACCGTCAGCGCTGTCGCTGCAGACGTTCGACCTCGCGCTCGACCAGCCGGTGGCGCAGCCGCTCGAAGGGGCCGAGCACCGCCAGGCCGTGCGCTGCCAGGCCGATCCCCCAGCCGAGCAGGGGGAAGATCGGCCACCGGCCCGACCCGGTTCGCAGGTCGACGGCAACCAGCAGCACGTTGACCAGCAGGTAGATCGTGGCATGGATGGTGAAGCCGAGCTTGCGGCTGGCGACGCGCCGCGCGCGGCGCCGCAGCTCGTCGTGTTCGCGATCGACGGTCATGATGGCGGCCCCCGAAGTCATAGCAGCGTCATCCAGGCATCCGGCAGGCTCGCGGCGAGCCTGCGCGGCACCTCGACGAACAGCAGCGTGTTCAGCTCGCGGCCCGGCACGGCAACCGCGAACAGGCCGGCGCCGGCCAGGCCGCCGTAGGCGCCGAGCACCCAGCGCCGGTGCGCCCCGAATTCGCGGCGGATCGCCGAGCGCGCCGCCATGACGAGCGACAGCAGCGTGAACAGCGACAGCCCGTGGATCAGGCTGAAGCCGCCCAGCCACGCGAATCCGAGCTGACTGCGCAGCCCGAACGACGACAGCGCGGTGAGCGCCATCGCGCCGAGCCAGAGATAGCCGATGCCGCGGTGGCGCAGCCCGCGCTTGGCGGCGATCAGCTGCCAGGCGCCGAGCACCAGGGCGGCGCCGGCGGACACGACGTGGACGAGGGTGACGGGGTCCATCCCGGCCTCCTTCGGAGAGGTTGACGACGGACCCATTGTCGAAGCGCGGCATGCGCCGCGCCCGGCCGCGCGACGAACCGCCCCGCGGGCGGCGCCAACTGCACGGGGACGGCGCGACCCGCGTCAGCGCGGCAGCTCGGACGCTCCCATCAGGAACTCGTCGATCGCGCGCGCGCATTGGCGCCCCTCGCGGATCGCCCACACGACCAGCGACTGGCCGCGGCGCATGTCGCCGGCGGCGAACACCTTCGGCACGCTGGTGGCGTAGCAGCCCTCGCCGTCGGTGGCGGCCTGCGCGTTGCCGCGCGCATCTTTCTCCACGCCGAACGCGTCGAGCACCTTGGCAGCCGGCGACACGAACCCCATCGCGAACAGCACCAGGTCGGCCGGCAGCTCGAACTCCGAGCCCGGCACCTCGACCATGCGCATCTGGCCGCTGGCCTCGTCCTTCTTCCACTCGACGCGCGCGGCGAGCAGCGCCTTCACGTTGCCCTTGCCGTCGTCGACGAAGCGCTTGGTGGTGACCGCCCAGTCGCGTTCGCAGCCTTCCTCGTGCGACGACGAGGTGCGCAGCTTGTAGGGCCAGTTCGGCCAGGTGAGCGCCTTGTTCTCGCGCGCCGGCGGCTGCGGCAGCAGCTCGAACTGGGTGACCGACTTCGCGCCCTGGCGGTTGCTGGTGCCGACGCAGTCGGAGCCGGTGTCGCCGCCGCCGATGACGATCACGTGCTTGCCGCCGGCGAGGATCTGGCGGTCGACGCGGTCGCCGGCCACCACCTTGTTCTGCTGCGGCAGGAACTCCATCGCGAAGTGCACGCCGCGCAACTCGCGCCCGGGCACCGGCAGGTCGCGCGGCGCCTCGGCGCCGCCGGTGAGCGCGACCGCGTCGAACGCCTCGAGCAGCTCGCGCGCCGACATCTTCTCGCGCGACCAGTCGGTGACGCCCTTCTCGCCCGCTTCGCCGACCAGCACGCCGGTGCGAAAGCTCACCCCCTCGGCCTTCATCTGCTCGATGCGGCGATCGATGTGGCGCTTCTCGAGCTTGAAGTCGGGAATGCCGTAGCGCAGCAGCCCGCCGACGCGGTCGTTCTTCTCGAACACCGTGACCTCGTGGCCGGCCCGCGCGAGCTGCTGCGCGCAGGCCAGGCCGGCCGGACCCGAGCCGACCACGGCCACGTTCCTGCCGGTGCGGCGCGCGGGCGGCTGCGGCACCACCCAGCCCATCTCCCAGCCCTTGTCGATGATCGCGTGCTCGATCGACTTGATGCCGACCGGATCGTCGTTGATGTTCAGCGTGCAGGCGGCCTCGCACGGCGCCGGACAGACGCGCCCGGTGAACTCGGGAAAGTTGTTGGTCGAGTGCAGCGTCTCGAGCGCCAGCTTCCAGTTGCCGCGATAGACCAGGTCGTTCCAGTCGGGAATGATGTTGTTGACCGGGCAGCCGCTCTGGCAGAACGGCGTGCCGCAGTCCATGCAGCGTGCACCCTGCTTCGACGCCGCGTCGTCGGTCAGGCGCATGACGAACTCGCGGTAGTGCCGCACGCGCGTCGTGACGTCTTCGGCTGCCTCGCTCAGGCGCTGGAATTCGAGAAACCCGGTGACCTTGCCCATTTCGCCGCTTCTTCCGATGGATGCCTGTACCCGTTCGCGCCTGGCGATCACCGTGTCCCGGCGGTCGTCTGCTGCGGCACCATGCGCGCGCGATCCTTCGCCTGGAGCTCGCCCAGCGCCCGCCGGTACTCGCCCGGGAAGACCTTGACGAACGCGGCGCGGCTGCGCTCCCAGTGGTCGAGGATCGTGCGCGCCTTCTTGCTGCCGGTGAAGCGGAAGTGCTGCTCGACCAGTCCCTTCAGGATGATCTCGTCGCACTCGCCGCGGTGCCAGGTCGCCGGGTCGGTCCGAGCCAGTTGCCCGGACGTGGACAGGACCGGCTCGAGGCCGACCATCGCCAGGTTGCAGCGCGACGCGAAGCTGCCCTCGGGGTCGAAGACGTAGGCGACGCCGCCCGACATGCCGGCGGCGAAGTTGCGTCCGGTCTCGCCGAGCACGACCACCGTGCCGCCGGTCATGTACTCGCAGCCGTGGTCGCCGGTGCCTTCGACCACCGCGGTCGCGCCGGAGTTGCGCACGCAGAAGCGTTCGCCTGCCACGCCGCAGAAGAACGCCTCGCCGGCGATCGCGCCGTACATCACGGTGTTGCCGACGATGATGTTCTGGTCGGACTGGCCGCGGAAGTCGTTGGTCGGGCGCACGATGATGCGCCCGCCCGACAGCCCCTTGCCGACGTAGTCGTTGGCCTGGCCGACCAGATCGAGCGTGACGCCGTTGGCCAGGAAGGCGCCGAGGCTCTGCCCGGCGGTGCCCTTGAGCTGCACGTGAATCGTGTCGTCGGGCAGTCCCTGGTGCCCATGGCGGCGCGCGACCTCGCCCGAGAGCATCGTGCCGACGGTGCGGTTGACGTTGCGGATCGGCAGGATGAACGACACCTTCTCGCGCCGCCCGAGCGCCGGACGCGCCAGCTCGATCAGCTTGTTGTCCAGCGCGTGCCCCAGACCGTGCTCCTGCGTCTCGACCTGGTGGCGCGGCACGTCGGCCGGCACCGCGGGCAGATGGAAGATGCGGGAGAAGTCGAGCCCCTTCGCCTTCCAGTGCTCGATGCCCTTCCTCGTGTCGAGCAGGTCGGCGCGGCCGATCAGATCGTCGAAGCGGCGGATGCCCAGCTGCGCCATCAGCTCGCGCGCCTCTTCGGCGACGAAGAAGAAGAAGTTCACCACGTGCTCGGGCTTGCCCTGGAACTTGCGCCGCAGCACCGGATCCTGCGTGGCCACGCCCACCGGGCAGGTGTTCAGGTGGCACT
>JAHDYE010000138.1 GCA_023383035.1 Burkholderiaceae bacterium
CGAGTGTCTGCACCACCTTGTTGTCGCGCGTGCCGCCGTACAGCGGATGCGGATGCGCCACGACCGCGATCCCCACCGGCGTCGCGGCAGGAGAATCGAGCGCGAGGTCGATCGAACCGGCCGGACCGTCGATGCGCAGCGTCCGGGTGCCGGCGTTCATTCCAGCCGCAGGCGTGCGACCGGTGTGCCGTCTCTCAGGTGCGACTCGACGATTTCGTCGATGTCGCTGCGATCGACGAAGGTATACCAGACGCCTTCGGGATAGACGACCGCCACCGGGCCTTCGTCGCAGCGGTCGAGGCAGCCGGCCTTGTTCACGCGCACCTTGCCCGGGCCGGCCAGGCCGAGCGCCTTCACGCGTTCCTTCGCGTAGGCCTGCAGCGGCTCGGCGCCGTGACCCGCGCAACAGGGCCTGCCGTCGTCGCGACGGTTCAGGCAGAAGAAGATGTGACGTTCGTAGTAGCCGCTCATCCGGTCGATTATAGACGGGGGATGCGCGGCGCATCGCGAAGCCGCCACGCGCACCATGCGATCGCCGCGAAGGGCCACACGAGGGCCAGCGCCCGCAGCAGTCCGTGCACGTTGATCCACGCGCCGCCGCTCCAGGTGGCGCGCATCGACAGGTAGTAGGCGTTGGGCGGCGCCAGGTTGAACAGCAGCGTGGCCGCGGCGATGGCTGCGATCGCCAGCCGCAGGCGGGTCCGGCGCCTGACCCAGCCGAGCAGCAGCAGCGCCACGGCCCCGGCCAGCAGTCCGCCCTGCGCGCCGGCGTTCATCCAGCCGAAGGCGTTCGCGGCGCCGAGCCAGGCGGCCGAGGCGCCGGTCCGGATCGCGATCGCGGCGACGATCGGCACCGCCACCACCGGCGCGATGCCGGTGCCGCCCGGGCGGATCAGTTCGTGCGCCAGCAGGCCGATCGCCAGCACGGTCAGTGCGACGCCGGCCGCCTCGGCGAACGGCTCGAATTCGTGCGGCAGAAGCAGCGGCGACAGCCAGGCGGGCGGCAGGCTGCCCGGCGCACCCGGCCACGCCGAGAGCAGGTCGCCGGTGGCGAACACCATCGGCTGCGGATAGATCTGGGCCATCAGCCAGGCGCACAGCAGCAGCAGACCCGAGGCCGGGTGCGGCGCCATCGACAGCGCGTCGCGCAGCCGCCGCGGCCAGTGCTCGATGCGCCGCCGTCCGACGATGCCGGCCGCCGCCGCGCCGGCCACGCCGCCGGCCGCGTTGGCCAGCACGTCGAGGCGCGAGGGCACGCGATCGGGCAGCAGCGCCTGCAGGCATTCCAGCCCGAGCGACAGCGCCGCGGCACCGAGCGCGGCCAGCACCGCGGCAGGCAGCATCGCCAGCGACAGGCGGCGCGCGAGCCATGCCGCCGCCAGGATGCCGATCGGCACGTAGGCGGCGACGTTGACGGCCACGTCGAAGCCGGTCCACCAGCGCGGCCACGGCTCGGCCAGGAAGGCGAACATCCACGTGCCGGGCGTTCGCCAGCCGGACCACGGATGCAGCGTGGCGTACACGACGGCCCCGGCATAGGCGGCCAGCCATACGCCCGAGGCCGGCCTCGACGGCCCGGACGGCGACAGCGGCGGGTGGATGGCGGCGCGGGACACGGCGCAAGCTTACCCGCGTGGCGAGCCGGCGAGCGCGGTCCGCGCCCGGGCTATGATGGATGCGCCATGCATGCGCTCGATGCCGGATTGATCCGAGAACTCGCGGCCTGCGCCGACCTGCGCGTCGAGGTGGTCGCGCAGGCCGGCTCCACGAACCAGCTCCTGATGGATGCCGCCTTCGGCAGCGATCCCGCGCCTCCCTGCCTGCTGGCGGCAGCGCGGCAGACGGCCGGGCGCGGCCGCCGCGGCCGCACGTGGCTCAGTCCGCCGGGCCGCTCGATCGCCTTTTCGATCGCGTTCGAGCGTCGCGTGCGGCTCGACCCGCCGCCCGCAGCCGCCGCGGTGGCGATCGGCGCGGCCGCGGCCGCGGCCCTTTCACGCTGGGCGCCGGACGTGCAGCTGAAGTGGCCCAACGATCTGCAGCGTGCGCGCCGC
This sequence comes from Burkholderiaceae bacterium, assembly GCA_023383035.1. Taxonomy (GTDB): domain Bacteria; phylum Pseudomonadota; class Gammaproteobacteria; order Burkholderiales; family Burkholderiaceae_E; genus Zeimonas. Next base: position 2,052 of record JAHDYE010000138.1, read on the forward strand.
AAGCTGGGCGGCATCCTGCTCGAATGCCGGCGCAACCTGGCGGCAACGACCCCGGGCGGCGCCGCGATCGAACGCATCGTCGTCGGAATCGGCCTGAACCTGCTCGCGCCCGATGGCCCGGCGCTGTCGCAGCCGGCCTGCGGCCTGTTCGATGGCGATGTCCTGCCTGCGCACGCGGCCGAGGCAGTGATCGGCGGCCTCGCCGCGGCTTTCGTGCCGGCCATGCGGCGTTTCCTGGCCGAAGGGCTCGGTCCGTTTCTCGACATCTGGCGTCGCTTCGACGCCTTCGACGGCGCGCAGGTCGCGCTGATGGACGACGAACGCGTGCTGGTGGTCGGCCGCGCGCTCGGGCTGGACGCCAGCGGAGGCTTGCGCGTGGATACGCCGCAGGGCGTGCGCGTGATCAGCAGCGGCGAGCTGTCGCTGCGGCGTCTCGAGTCCGGCGCCTGAGGGGCAGCGGCTCTCCGATGCGCTGGATCCTGTCGTCGCTGGTGGTGGCGAACGTGTTCGCCTTCGCGCTGCTGCAAGACTGGCTGTCGCCGTGGCTGGCCGGCGATCGCGAGCCGAGGCGAGTCGTGCAGCAGCGCGACCCGGACCGGCTGCGCGTGGTACCGCTGGAGCGTCTGGGCAGCGCACCGGCGCGCCCGTCGGCGGGACAGGCACGGGCGCCGGCGCGCGCCGCGTCGGCCTCTCCGGCGCCCGCGACCGTGCCACCTGCCCAGCCGTCGCCCGACGCATCGACGGCGTCCCCGCCGTTGCCGGAGGCGCCCGTGGAGGAAGCCGCCGTCGAGTCGGCCGGTGACGCCGTCGCGCTGGCCGCCGATGCCGTGTGCACCGCGTTCGGGCCGCTGGACGAACCGCGCGCGCATCGCCTGCGCGCAGCGCTCGAGGCCGCGGGCGCGCGCGTCGAGGCGACGCGCATCGAGCAGGCTGCGAACTACTTCGTCTACGTGCCGCCCGCCGATACCCTGGCCGAAGCGCAGCGCCGCCTGGCCGAGTTGCACCGCATCGGCCAGGACGACGCGTTCCTGATGCAGGAAGGTGCGCTGCGCCTCGGTATCTCGGTGGGCCTGTACCGCTCGCAGGACATGGCGCGCGCGCTGGTCGCGCGCCTCGAAAGCCTCGGCCAGACCGGACTGCGGATCGTCCCCCGCGGCGCGGTCACGATCCGCATGCGGCTGCAGGCGCACTGGCCCGATCGGGGCGCCGCGGCGGCAGCAGCCGCAATCGCTGGCCGTTTCGAGGCGCCGGCGCGCGAATGCGGCTGAGACGAGGACCGGTCGCGGCCCGTGCTCAGACCGCCGACTGGTCGTCGAGGACCGCCTGCGGCGCGTTCTTCTTCACCGATTCGATGCCGTTGTCGCGGGCACGTGCCGACGAGTACATCTCGCTCTGGCCGACCACCTGTCCATTGGCTGCGGTCAGCGTGAAGTACGGCTCGCCGTTGCGGGAATCGAGCCGCCGGAAGCGTTCGTCGGATTGCGCCGACATGCGCACCGAATCGATGCCTGCCGTGCAGTCGGCCATCGCCGCGTACATCTGGCTCTGCAGGATGGTTTCACCATTGGTGGCCTTCAGCACGAAATGGAACTTGCCGTTGGACGCCTTGCGGACCACGAACCTCGATGCCATCGCACACCCCCTCGTTGTGTGCGGACCAGCCTAGCAAGGCGTGCCGTCGACGGTCTTGATCGCGGTCAGTCTCCCGCGCTGGCGCGGATGCGCGCGATCAGATCGCTGGTCGAGCGCTGGAAATGGAACGGGATCGAATGCACGCAGCCGCCCCACGAGCGGACTTCCTGCGCACCGACGATGCGCTCGGGCGGCCAGTCGCCGCCCTTGACCAGCACGTCCGGACGCAGCGCGACGATCAGCTCGAGCGGCGTGTCGGATTCGAACCAGGTCACCAGCGACGTGGACTCCAGCGCGGCGACCACCGCGAGTCGGTCGGCGAGCGGATTGAGCGGCCGGTCGGGGCCCTTGCCGAGCCGCTTGACCGAGCCATCGCTGTTCAGTGCCACGACCAGCGAGGCGCCCAGCGCGCGCGCTTCGGCGAGGCAGGTCGCGTGGCCGCGGTGCAGCAGGTCGAACACGCCGTTGGTGAACACCATCGGCCGCGGCAGCTGCGCGGCCTGCGCTGCGGCATGCGCCGGGTCGATGATCTTGTGCTCGAAACCGACCAATGCGTTGCTCACTCGGGCGATACCTCACGAGCAGGGCCGCCTCGGCCCGACCGGTCCATTCTAGCAACGGCTTGGCTTCACCATCGTGCCGTGCCGGCCGGCGCATGGGCGTGCCGACGAACGGCAGCGCGGCCACCGCTCCACCGCCGCGGCGGCGCGGCCCCGGCGCCGGCGCGCCATCGTCTGCGCGTCCGTGCGTAGAATCGGGCGCGTGACCCGCGAACGGATGCCTCGCCCACGTCAGGAGCGCACGTCATGGGACGCCGACCCGAACCCGCATCGCGCATCGCGGCAGTCGAGCGCGACACCGGGCTGTCGAAGGACACGCTGCGCGTCTGGGAGCGGCGTTACGGCTTTCCCCGGCCCGCACGCGACACCGCCGGCGAACGGCTCTATCCGGCCGAGCAGCTCGACCGGCTGCGGCTGATCCGCCGCCTGCTCGACGTCGGTCACCGTCCGGGCAGGATCGTGCGGCTGTCCGCGGAGCGCCTGCGCGAGCTGGTCGAGCGCGAACTGGCCGTGGCGCGCGCCGCCGCGCCGCCGCGGGGCGCTCCGTCCGACGATCCGCACGCGTCGTTGCAGCGGCTGGCCGGGCTGATCCGCTCGCAACGCATCGACGACTTGCGCCAGGCGCTCGGCCGGTCGGCGCAGCGGATGGGGCCGGCTCGTTTCGTCGCCGAGATCGCGGTGCCGCTGAACCGGCTGATCGGCGACGCGTGGGCGCACGGCGAGCTCGAGGTCTACCAGGAGCACCTGTGCACCGAGGCGATGCAGGACGTGCTGCGTCGGCTCGTCGCCGGCATCGTGGCGCCCGCTTTGCGGCCGTGCGTGCTGCTCACGACCTTCCCGCCGGAGCGGCACGGCATCGGCCTGCTGATGGCGCAGGCGATGCTGGCGCTGGAAGGCTGTCGCTGTGTTTCGCTGGGCGTGCAGACGCCGGTTCGCGACATCGTGCTGGCGGCCGAGGCGCAGCGGGCCGATATCGTGGCGTTGTCGTTCTCGGCGAGCCTGAACGCGCGACAGGTGCTCGCGTTCCTGGTCGAGTTGCGCGAGCGTCTGCCATCTGCGGTGGAGATCTGGGCCGGCGGCGGGTGCGCCGCGCTCGCCCGCACGCTGCCGGCCGGCGTACGGGTCGTTGCCGCGTTGTCGGAAATCGCCCCGGCGGTGACGCGCTGGCGCGATCAGGCCGGATCGGCGATGCGCGGCTCCACGAACAGCGTGAGCACGCCGGTATAGCCGTAGACACGATCGCGCGCGATCTCGCCGTTGGCGAGGAAGCCGACCAGCGGAATCGCCCCGAGGTTGTGCGCAATGATGCCCTGTTCGGCACCGGATGCGCCGAACAGGTGCGCGCCGCGCGCCACGCACGACACGTAGTGCGCGCCGAGCACGCGCAGCGACTCCGACTCCAGCTCCTCGCGCAGCTCGGTGCAGATGCGGATCAGGTCGGCGCGCGCGGCGTGCCGGTCGCGCGTGCAGAACACCGCCCGGTCGCCGCGCCGCGGCGTGGCTGCGATCGCCAGCAGCCGGTTGTGCGGGTCGATGCCGAGCACGTTGCGCACGATGTAGTCGCCGAAGCCGATGCCGCGGTCTCGGCTGGACGGGGCCAGACCCACCATCAGTCCGTTGGACAGCCGCTCGGCGGGCAGCGCGCGCAGGATCTCCTCGCCGTCGCGCGAGGCGCGCACCTCCGCGTCGACGCCGAGATCGCCGAGCAGCACGTCGAGCGCCGGTTGTCCGTCCAGGCGCTGGATGTAGTGCGACGAGCAGTCCGAGATCACGTGTTCGCGCGCCAGCGGCGCGCAGCCCTGCGTGACGCGCGACAGCAGCCGCACGCCGTCGCCGAACGTCGCGCCCGAGAAGCCGCCGCGCACCACGCCGTCGGCCAGTTGCGCGCTGTTCGGCTGGCTGCCCCCGATCAGGCCGCCGAACAGGAAACCGGTATCCACGCGCGCGGCCAGGTCGGCCACCGACTCGGCCAGGTCGGCGGTCATCGGTTCGGCGTGCACCAGCGCCGTGAACGCCGCCGGCGCCGTGCCGCCGGCCGGCGGGATCGATGCTCCGTCCGGACCGGAGAAGACGCGCCAGCCTTCCGGCGGCAGCTCGCAGATCATTGCCGTCAGCGCCGACTCGCCGGTGTATTCGATGCCGGTGGCGCACACGCCGTGGGCGCTGGCGCCGATCCATTGCACCGCAGGAAACCGCTCGCGCAGCAGCGTGGCAATGTCGCCGAGGCGCTCGGCCAGCCGCTCGGTCACGTAGACGAGGCCCAGGCCGGGCGCCGGCGGCGGCGGGCGCCCGGCGTCGAGCCGGTTCATCAGCATTTCCGTGGCTGCGCGCCAGTTCGGATCGCTGGCGTGACCGTGTCGGAAGGCGTGCATGACGATCCGTCGCGCGCGGCCGACGTTGCTGACTATCGCGCGGGTCCCGAGGCGCGCGCGCGCGCGGCCGCCTTGCGTGCCGGGCCGGCGGCGCGCTTGCGCGGTGGGCGCGCGCCGGCGCGGGCGGTGACGCCTTCCGAGGCATCGTCGCGCGCCGTCGCCCGCTTGTCGGCGCCGTCGTCGGGCTGCGGCCTGGACAGCCCCACGCCGGACAGCGCGGTGGCGGCAACCTGGTTGAACTGGTTCTGCAGCAGGTTCCACCAGGCGCTCGGGCTCAGGCCGGGATCGGCGAAAGCGGCCGATGCCTGCACATCGGGCTGCGCGTTGCGGCGCGGCTTGCGCCGCGAGCGCTTGCCGGCGGGCGATGCCGGTGCGGCGGAGGCCGAAGCGGCCGCTGCGGGAACGTCCGGTGCGGCGACGGTCGGCGCGGCGATGGTCGGCGCGGCGACGGTCGGCGCGGACGACGCCTGCGGCAAAGCCACCGACGACGCGGCGGACGAGGCAGCGCCGGCCCAGGCAGACAGCGCCGCGTCGTGTGCTCCCGCGGCAGCCTTGCCGGCCTGCGCCATCGCGGCGACCGGTGCGCCGAACGCCTTCAGCGTCGCGATCGTGCCGCGCTGGATCTCGAGCGCCTGGATCGCGCCCTGCAGCATGTTCATGTTCACCGTCAGCCACTGCTCGACGGCCTTCAGGTCGGCGATGCGCTTGTCGAGCTCTTCCAGATCGACGGTGGGCGCGAAGTTCGACGGCACGCCGAACGATGCCCACGCCTTCCTGACGAAGTCCACCGTGTCGAGCACGCTGCCCACGTTGAGCGGGCCGATGCCGACGTTGCCCAGTCCCATCGACGCCAGCTCGCCGATGCCGAGTTTGCCTGCCATGAGCGCGTCCGTCTCCCCGATGATTCCTGCCGAATGCCGAGCGTGTGCGCCTGGACCACAATAGCAGGAAATCGCCGAGCACAACGCGCTTCCGGAGAATGCAGATGTCCGACATCGAAACCCTGCGCCGCATCCTCGCCACGAACCGCGTGATCGCGGTGGCCGGCCTGTCGGCCGACTGGTACCGGCCCAGCTACTTCGCCGCGAAATACATGCAGGAGCACGGCTACCGGATCATCCCGGTCAACCCGAAATACGAGCGGATCCTCGGCGAACGCTGCTACGCGTCGCTCGACGACATTCCCGACAAGGTCGATATCGTCGACGTGTTCCGGCGCACCGAAGACGTGCTGCCGATCGCGCGCCAGGCGATCGGCATCGGCGCGAAGGTGTTGTGGCAGCAGCTCGGCGTGGTCAATGCCCAGGCCGACCGGCTGGCGCGCGAGCACGGGCTCGACTCGGTGATGGACCGCTGCGTGAAGATCGAGCACGCGCGGCTGTTCGGCGGCCTGAACTGGGCCGGCGTCGACACGAAGGTGATCTCGGCCCGGCGGCCGCGCTGGCTGGCTTACTGAAGGAAAGGCAACGGAGACCCCGATGGCAGACCATCGATACGGCATCGAGACGCTGTGCCTGCACGCCGGGCAGATTCCCGATGCGGTGACCGGCGCGCGCGCGGCGCCGATCTACCAGACCACGTCGTTCGTGTTCGACTCGGCCGATCACGCGGCCAGCCTGTTCAATCTGCAGACCTTCGGCAACGTCTACTCGCGGCTGTCCAACCCCACCGTGGCGGTGTTCGAGGAGCGCGTCGCCGCGCTCGAGGGCGGCCGCGCGGCGATCGCCGCCGCCAGCGGCATGGCCGCCGAAATGGTGGCGATGCTCACGCTGTGCGCGCAGGGCGATCACATCGTCGCGGCCAACACGCTGTACGGCGGCACGTATTCGCAGTTCGCCGTCACCTTCGCGCGCTTCGGCATCGAATGCAGCTTCGTCGAACCCGACGATCCGGAGAATTTCCGCCGCGCGCTGCGTCCGAACACCAAGGCGCTGTTCGCCGAAACCATCGCCAATCCGCGCCTGAACGTGCTCGACATCGAGGCGGTGGCCGCGATCGCGCGCGGGCACGGCGCGCCGCTGGTCATCGACAACACGCTCGCCTCGCCATACCTGTGCCGGCCGATCGAGCACGGCGCGGACATCGTCGTGCACTCGGCCACCAAGTATCTCGGCGGCCACGGCACGACCATGGGCGGCGTGGTGGTCGAGTCGGGCAGGTTTCCGTGGGACAACGGCCGCTATCCGGACATGACGCAGCCGTCCCGGGGCTACCACGGCGTGCGTTTCTACGAGACTTTCGGCGACTTCGGCTTCACGATGAAGGCGCGCATGGAAACCGCGCGCACGCTGGGCCCGACGCTGGCGCCGCTGTCGGCCTGGCTGCTGCTGCAGGGCATCGAGACGCTGCCGGTGCGCATGGACCGGCACGTCGGCAACGCGCAGCGCATCGCCGAGCATCTCGCCGAGCATCCGCGCGTGGCATGGGTCAACTATCCGGGGCTGCCCGACAGCCCGTATCACGCGCTGGCGCGCAAGTACCTGCCGCGCGGCGCCGGCGGCATCCTGTCGTTCGGCGTGAAGCCGCCGCGCGACGACGTCGCGGCCGCGCAGCGCGCCGGCGAGCGTTTCATCGAGGCCGCCACGTTCATGAGCCACCTCGCCAACGTCGGCGACGCGCGCACGCTGATCATCCATCCGGCCTCGACCACGCACCGCCAGCTGTCGGCCGACGAGCAGCGCGCCGCCGGCGTCATGCCCGACATGGTGCGCCTGT